>JAAUQE010000281.1 GCA_012032425.1 Leptolyngbya sp. RL_3_1
GCGATTGGCCTATTTTGAAGGGCTGCTGCACTGGTTTACCAGCATTTCGCGGGTGGGCTTTTTGATGATGCCCCTCACCTATGCCTTTTTGGGGGTGGTGCCGCTGCGGGCCTCGGAATCGGAGCTGATGTATTTCTTTATGCCCTTTTATCTGGTGCAGTTGAGCGTTTTTTCTTGGCTGAACTATCGATCGCGCTCCGCCTTGCTCTCCGATGTTTATTCTCTAGTGCTGGCCTTTCCCCTGGCGGCTACGGTGTTCCAGGTGCTACTGCGCCCCTTTAGCAAGGGTTTTAAACGTCACCCCCAAGGGCACAGCCAGCGATCGCTATCAGTTTAACTGGACCTTGGCTTGGCCCCTGGTGGTGGTTTTTGCCCTGACCGCCCTGAGTTTGTGGGTCAACCTGGGCCATTGTTTATTTACCATGGCCAACCCCGCCGACCACTGGCGTGGCCTCGGGGTGAGCTGGGTCTGGAGTGCCTATAACCTGCTGATGCTGGGGATTGCCCTGCTGATTTTGCTCGATGCCCCCCGCCATAGCCCCTACGAATGGTTTAGTGTGCAGCGCATTGCCCGAGTCCAGGTGAATGCGGATGCTGAGGTGCTCTGGGGTTACACCACCATGATTTCAGAAGTGGGGGTCGAGTTTGCCTTCACCAAGCCAGGGCGTTTAAACCAGCAGAATCTAGTCGGCCAACCGGTTGAGTTAACCCTGGTGGATGAGCAACTCACGGTGCAAGGGACGATTAGTGAGGTCCAAACCAAGGACGAACTGCCCGCCTTAACCATCCAATTTGCCACCCTAGACCTACCGCAACAGCGCCGACTAGTGGCGTTGCTATTCTGCCGCCCCGGCCAATGGCAAAGCCGCTCTGCCCCTAGTGAAATTTATTCTTTGTGGCTGATCATTAAGTCCGTATTTCGGCCCCGGTTCATCTTTGATCGCGAGGCCAGAGCCCGACCCGTTCGGGTCAGCAAAGTTTAGTGAGCCATCGCCCTGCTAAATCCTGGCCACATCCAAACCCGTAGTTTGCCCTCGGGTAAACACTCAAGTTTTAGTTGGATGGGGCTTAACGGCCTGCACCTGAAAAGGTTGCGGCCTAGTACTCGGCGGCTTAAATATCCTTAGCCTTGAACAAGGGGCTTAAGCCCCTTGCCTTGGGTTTGTAATGGTTGGGTTAATTCCGCCCTTGAGTACTAGGCCGGTTGGGAATCAGTTGGGGATCAGTTGCTAAGGGTTAACAAGAGCCTCTGGTTCATCGGGGCCGATGGACTGGGGTAAAATTCACTCAAGCTTGTGCAAGGAGAAACCATCGTCTCTCGCAATGCTTGAGTCGTTACATCCCAAGGATGGAGTTACCTGTGGCTGGCCAACCTGAAACAACCAATGTCGCTGAGCTAATCGACACCTTTATTACTGCCAGAAATATTAGCCAACAGCAGTACCAAGATCTGTCGGCCCTGGTTTTGGCCGATGGCACCATTGACGAGCAAGAACGCCGTCAGATTAACCGTCTGTTTGACGCCATCCAGATGGGCATGGTGAAGATCACGGACTAGGCGACGGCAGGGCTCCCCAGCCCCCTAGCCCCTACGCCTGCCTGTTCTCACGCTACAGCCTGCTAAAAGGGCAGCTTTTTCTGACTGTTTTTGTCGCGATCGTAATTCATCTCCTTCAGCTTCTTCATGATCCGGCTGAAGTATTCACCCATGTAAGCTTCCACCGTGGTGATCGCTTGGGGATCAATTTGGAAGGTGTCGTAAACCTCGTCCATAGGGGCCGTAATCGGTTCACTGCCGACAATCACTTCGGTAAAGGCTAAGCGATCGGCTAGGTTCCAGCCCCATTGCAAATAGCCCGCTAGCTTACGGACGGCTTTGAGTAAGCCCATGGGCATTTGCGATACCTTGCTCTCTTGGCCAGACAGACGTTCACAGAGCCGCACGATTTCGTAAGCGCCCCAGGGACGGGTCCCGGCGAGGGGGAAGCTGCGATTGATAGTGGCGTCATTGGTGAGGGCGGCGATCGCAAACCGGGCAATATCCTGGGTATCCATGAACGCGATGGGGGCCGTTTCACCCATCACCCAGACCGCCTGCTTTTCTAAAATCGGGATGGCGTACTGGCCAATTAGCCCTTGCAGAAACCCGCAGGGGCTGAGGATGGTGTAGGGAATCCCCGACTCGGCCAAAAACTTCTCAATCCCGTTTTTAATCTTCATCAGAGGGACATCGGGATATTGGTCCGCCCCCAGGATGGAGATAAAAACGAAGCGCTGCACATTCGCGGCTTTGGCCGCCTGGATTAAGTTCACCTTGCCGTCCCAATCCACCTTATCGATGGGGTCATTGGGTCGGGCCGTGGCGGCATCAATGACGGCCTCGACCCCCTCAAAAGCCGGGGGTAAGGTTTCGGGTTTACAGAGATTGCCCCGGATTAGAGAGACGCCCCACTCCCTCAAAAAAGCTGCCCGTTGAAAGCTGCGCACCAAACACTGGACCTCATGGCCTTCATCCAAAGCCCTTCGGACAATTTGTCTGCCCAAGGTGCCGGTCGCCCCAATGATCAACAGCTTCATGAGTGCAAGGAAACAAAAGTTTACGTTCCTCTAAGCATACCAGATCAACGCCCGCCTCCCGGCAGGGCTGATGCTGGAAAGCAAAATCCCCCCGGCGAGGGTCGGGGGGATCGTCAAGCTCGTCGATAGCGTAGATGACGGGGAAGGGTCTCTGACCTGGCTGGCCACCCACACACACCCTCTCACCCGCACCCATCCACGGCCATGCTCGGGACCTTAGGGCCAAGCGGGTAAATAACGCACCGTTTCACTAGGGCGCACTAGCGAAGCCATGCCCAAAGGGCTATAGCCTTGCGCCCCTACATCAGAAACTTTTGTGCTTGGTGTGTTTTTAAATTGCAAATCCCTTATGTGTTTGCCAATCCCCTACTCCTCGCCCCCTTGCAGACGAATCATCAGGAAACCGATCCCCAAGCCCACGAGGATGAGCGTAAATGACAGAGATGCTGTGCTGAAAATTTCGCCGCCCATAACCGCTAAGTCTCCTACTCGGTTGATTTTTTTTAGATTAAGAATCAGATTAGAAACCGACGTTTCTATGCAGGAAGTATTTTACAGGCCGATTGCGCCCTCCACTGCTGCCTTTTGCCGTCACGAGTGATCCATGTCGCCTGCTCAAAATCTAGACCCGCAAATTGAAGCCCTCAATCAACGCTTGAAAGCAGCCCGATTAGGTCTCCGCGTGGAGCGGCGGGGGGATAAGTTGGCCCTGCGCGGTACCCTGCCGCCCCGGCCTGAGAGCGATCGCCGCCGCCCCCATCAGCAGCGCATTCCCCTGGGGATGCCCGCCACCAAGGCGGGGCTCAAGCAAGCTGAACGGGAAGCCAAGGTGATCGCCGCGCGCTTGATTGAAAACACCTTTGATTGGCAGGTTTACTTACCCCTGCCAGGAAAGGTGATGGCGTCAGCAGAGCTGGGAGAGAAAGTCTTGGCCTTTCAGGCGCAATACTTTGCCCAAGTGCAGGGGGATGATCCCAAGGTGGTGGCCTCGGCCACCACCACCTGGGACAAAGCCTACGCGCCCTATCTGCGGAAACTCCAGACCCTCTGCAACCAGCGGCCCACCCTCAATTTGCCCGAGGCGATTTTAGCCACGGTCAAAACCACGCGGCCCCATTCCCGCAGCCGCCAAGTCTGCTGCACCGCCCTAGCAGGGTTGGCTGAATTTCTGGACCTCACCCTCACCGAGGACTTGAAGGCCCTTTGGGGCAACTATGGCAATCACCAAACCCAGCTGCGATCGCTCCCCACTGATGACCTGATTGTGGACTGGTTTGAGCGCATCCCTAACCCCACCTGGCGGTTTGTTTACGGGGTGATGGCCACCTACGGGCTGCGTAACCACGAGGTCTTTTTTTGTGACTACAGCAGCCTGGGCCAGGGGGATCCAGAAGCGCCGATCGAGGTGCTGCCCACCACCAAAACTGGTGCCCATGATGTCTGGCCCTTTTTGCCAGAATGGGTTGAGCGGTTCCAGCTCCGCCAGGGGCAGCTTCCCCCGATTCAGACCGATCTGACCCGCACTACGCTGCAACGCATTGGTCAACAGGTCACGGTCCAATTCCGCCGCTACGAGGTGCCCTTTTCGCCCTATGATTTGCGCCATGCCTGGGCCGTACGCACCATTCTGATGGGCTTACCCGATACGGTATCGGCCCGGATGATGGGCCATTCGGTGGCCATCCATAACCGCACTTACCACCGCTGGATTACCCGTCGTGATCAGCAGCAGGCGGTCGACGGCCTCAACCTCGTGCCGGTACATCAGCGAGGTGATCTGCTCCGAGACCAGGCCAATCAGGAATATCAGCACGGCGTTGATGAACATCAGTGCACCCATATTGGTGAACCGGCCCTCGGTTATGAAGGTGTAGCCGTAATAGACGAGGCCTACGAAAAAAAACAGTGCCGATGCCGGCAGGAATACCTTCAGCGGCGAAAAGAACGTCGTCACCCGCATGATGATCAGCAGAAAGCGCAGGCCATCGCGCACGGGACTGATATGGCTGTCGCCCTGGCGCTTCGCCGCCACCGCCGGTTCGTAGGCCACCTGGTAGCCGCTGCGCATGAAGGCCATGGTGATCGTGGTCGGGTAGGAGAAGCCATTCGGCAGCAGGAACAGGAACTCGCGAAACTTTTTTGCATTGATCACGCGCAGACCGGAGGTCAGATCGTCGATAC
>JAAUQE010000282.1 GCA_012032425.1 Leptolyngbya sp. RL_3_1
CGAAGCCAAGATCCGCTTGACCTGCTTTTGCGGCAGGGGCTCGCTGACCACTCGGTCTAGGACCGAGGTGGACATCGCAATGCTGGTCAGAGGACTGCGCAGGTCGTGAACCATCATATGGGCCAGGTCATCCTGAAGATCCACAAGATAGTGGAGACGCTCATACTGGCGACGGATGCGCAACATCGCACGAATTCTTGCCCGCAGCTCTACGCCATCGACGGGTTTGGAAATAAAGTCATCAGCTCCTGCGGCCAAGCAACGCTCCAGATCCTCACTGTCACTGAGCGCGGTAATTGCAATTACGGGAATATGCTGCCATTCCCGATGGTCCTTGATCTGTTGAGCCAGGGCATAGCCATCCATTTCAGGCATCATGACATCCATTAGGATGACATCTGGACGATGGAGTTGCAGGTATTGCAGGGCCGCCTGGCCGCTGGATACGTAGCTCAGTTCATAGGATTCGCGTGAGAGCAGTACTTCAATAACTTTAAAATTTTCGCTTTGATCATCAACGATCAGGAGCTGGGGAAACATAACAAACGCTCTGGTTTACATTCTGTTGCTGTCAGGAGACTTCTACTCCATTGATTTTTACTCCATAGATTCCAAAGCGATCGCTTTTTGACCTTCGCAAAGCTCTTGTCTAAAATTCTAACGACAAAGCAATGGGGGCAGACTAGAGCGTTACAGCTATTCATCTTTGAAATGCGTTAATTGCAATAAATCAATTTTATTTTTACATTAACGCTCCATCCCCAAGTACCCGCCCTAAAGTCAAAGGTCAGCTCTGGACTGGAGCCGACCTTTAGCAATATCTCAACCTTGCCGGACTGGCAAGTGCTAGCTGACAAAAAATTAGACCGTCATTGACGGCAGGCTTCAAGTTAAATTGTCTTAAAACGCGCTCAGCCATTTGGGCAGGGGTGAGGCCGAGATCAATCATGGATTCGTTAACCTCAGCGTGATCCACCAGCATGTCAGGGATGCCCAGTCGGAGCATGGGTACCTGTATATCTGCATCCACCATGGCTTCCGCGATCGCTGAACCAAAGCCTCCCTGCAAGCATCCCTCTTCCATCGTCACCACCTTTCCGATGCGCTGGGCGAGGGGCAAGATGAGGTTTGTATCAAGGGGTTTGACGAAGCGGGCATTAATAACCGTAGCCTCAACACCATGTTCGCTGAGGATTTCAGCGGTTTGTAAGGCCGGGTTCACCATGGAGCCATAGGCTGCAATGAGCAAATCATCACCCTGGCGCAGGAGTTCGCCCTTGCCAATTTCCAGGGGCTCCCAACCTTCCTCCATCAGGGGCACACCGTAGCCACTGCCTCGGGGATAGCGCAGGGCAATGGGACCTTGGGTGTGGTCAATGGCCGTAACGACCATGCGTTGGAGTTCGGCCTCATCCTTGGGGGCCATCACAGTGAGATTGGGAATATGGCGCAGGTAGGCGATGTCGTAGGCCCCTTGGTGGGTGGGACCATCGGCCCCAACGATGCCCGCGCGATCAATGGCAAAGACGACGGGCAGCTTTTGGATGCAGACATCGTGGATGATTTGGTCGAAGGCTCGCTGCAAGAAGGTGGAGTAAATGGCTGCCACGGGGCGCATCCCCTCACAGGCCATGCCCGCAGCCAGGGTCACGGCATGTTGCTCAGCGATGCCCACGTCTACATATTGCTTAGGGCAGCGGTTTTGCAGGGTGGTGAGGCCGGTGCCAGTGGCCATGGCGGCGGTGATGCCCATGACTTTGGGGTTGTCTTCGGCCAGCTTAGTTAAGGTTTCGGCAAAGACCTTGGAGTAGCTGGGGGGCTTGGGCTTGTTGGAGGGTTTGGACTTGCCAGAAGCGAGGTCGAAGGGAGACTGGGCGTGGTAGCCGACCTGGTCTTTTTCAGCGATCGCATAGCCCTTACCCTTGGTGGTCGCCACATGGACGAGCACCGGCCCCGTGATCTCATGGGCCTCCTTAAAGGTACTCACTAACTCTTCAAGATTGTGACCATCCACAGGCCCCACGTAGGTAAAGCCCAGCTCTTCAAACACAGCCCCCACCTTAGAGACCGCTAAGCGCTTAACGCCTTCTTTAAAGCGATTCAGCTCCGACATGGAGCCCCCTACAAAGGGCAGTTGCTTAAGCTGATCTTCGATGTTGTCCGTGAGAAACTGCATGGGGGGGCTGAGACGGAGCTTATTGAGGTAACGCGGTATCGCGCCAACGTTAGGCGAGATCGACATCTCATTATCGTTGAGCACCACCATCAGGTTGGTATTGGGCATGTGGCCCGCATGGTTAATGGCTTCGAGGGCCATGCCGCCGGTGAGGGCACCGTCGCCGATGATGGAAACCACTTTGAAGTCATCGCCCTTGGCGTCGCGGGCCATGGCCATGCCCAGCCCGGCAGAAATACTCGTGGAAGCATGACCTGCCCCAAAGTGGTCAAATTTACTCTCGCTGCGCTTGAGGTAACCAGCAATGCCGTCTTTTTGGCGCAGGGTGTGGAAATCTTTATAGCGGCCCGTGAGGAGCTTATGGGGATAGGCCTGGTGTCCCACATCCCAGATCACTTTGTCGCGGTCCAAGTCTAGAGTGTGGTAGAGCGCGACAGTTAGCTCAACCACCCCCAATCCGGGTCCCAAATGACCACCGCTGGCGGCGACCGTCTCCAGATGCTTTTCGCGAATCTCTCGACCAATTTGCTCTAACTGGCTCAAGGAGAGGTCTTGCAGCTGATTTGGGTGGGTCAGTTCGCTTAGGTGCATGCTTGCTATAACCCCTGAGGGGACTCAATCGAAGGGAAGTTGCTATCTACAACAACAGAAATGCTAATTTCGCATCACAGTCAGCAGTTTCACTGAATTTCAGTGGGCCGAGAATATTCCGCAACGGGAATGGGACGCCAGGAAATTGATTCGAAATCGACTCACGGTTTTGCGATCGCTTCTCTACATTACTCTAGTCGAAAGTGCGGGTTGATGCGGTCTCGGAAATGGGGCAGTAACCGTCCCACCGGCACTGGGATCATCTATGGGGCCAGTCCATGAGGCCCTTAAGCCACTCCCTTTGGAGCAGCCCAGGCGGGGGAGCCCTGCCAAAACAAGGCATTTCCAACCGGTCTCAGCTCGGCTGAGGGGGGCTCAAAAACAGCGATGCACTGAAACAGGAAAAGAATTTCAGTGCATGAGCTCGGGCTATTGGGGTTGATCGAGAACCGGGCACTACCACATGGCGCGGACGGGCTGGGTGCGGGGAGCAGGTTCGGGTTCAGCGGCTGGGGCTTGAACCACTGGGTCCGGGCTGGCCACCGTGGCCGAAGCGCTGGGGGTCCCAGGGGAAGGGTCGAGCTGTACCGCGACGGCTTCGCTGGGGGTGGCGGGCGGGGCGGGTTCATCGCTCAGGACTGCGCCTTCGCCCTGGAGGAAAAAGTCCGCTGTGGGATTCTGGCCGGCTGCCCCAGCAGCGCTGTCGGCGATCGCGGTGTCGCTGGGAGCAGTGGCTGGGCTTTGGGTCAGGCTTTGGTCCATTTGGCGAGGGGCAGATGGGGTCAGTAGGTCTTGGGCAGTGAGGCTCTCAGCGCCAGCATTCGGAGTGGCATCCGGGGGAGCGTCAGCCTCTTGAGACAGCGGTTTGCTGGGCTGGAGGGCGGTTCGATCAGCATTGCCCAAACTGCTAATGCCCAGGATTGCGCTGAGGGCAGTAATGATGCCAAACAAGCCCGTAATAAGATTGGAGAAAAGGTTAGACGGTCGGAGCATGGTTTCCCTTTGGCGATCGCCAGCAATACCCGGTGAATCGAGTTGACTTCCTGAATCAGGCCCCATTATAGGCAACGAAATTAATTTTCTTCATGGGTGATTAAACCCACGCCTGGGCGGATTGGATCCCGGTGCTGGACCAGTCACCCGGCTGCGGAATCTGGCCCCCAACGAATTGTGTCGTCTTGGCCCCAGAAGCCGGTGTATTTGGTTACGGTTACATTGCCGAAAATGCGGGTTTGGCAAGCTAAACGTTTGTGACTGGAAGTCTCACGGCGATGGGGCGGGAAGGCGAGGCGCTGGTTTTCGCGCCAGTTGCGGGGGCTGGTTTCGCCGTTCAACCCGGACGGCCGCAGGTGCCCGCAGCTACCGATGCCGCGACAGTTGATCAGTTTGGCCTGGCCGTTGTGGAGGTCGATGCCGTTGTCGAGCAGGGCGCGGCGGAGGTTAGCTCCGGTTTCACAGGGGAACGTTTTTCCAGCGGCGGTGATGGTGGGCATGGGGCTGTGCAAATTTTCAACGGCTAAGCAAAGGATATCGGGAACATGACTGGAATGCCTCTGGATCAAGCCAATGCTCAGCAAGGGCGATCGCAGCGCCTCTGGATCTATGACACAACCCTGCGGGATGGCTCCCAGCGGGAGGGGATTCCCTCTCCATTGCCGATAAGCTGCGCATTGCCCGGGAGCTAGATCGCTTAGGCATCCCGTTCATTGAAGGGGGCTGGCCTGGCGCTAATCCCAAGGATGTGCAGTTTTTTTGGCAGCTTCAGCAGCAGCCCCTGGGCCAGGCGGAGGTGGTGGCTTTTTGCTCGACGCGGCGGCCGGGGGTGAAGGCGGAGGACGATGATTTTTTGCGGGCGATTTTGCGGCGGCAGTCGCTGGGTGACGCTGTTTGGCAAGTCCTGGGATTTGCATGTGACGGATAGCCTCAAGGTGCCGCTGCCGGAGAATTTGCAGATTATCGATGACAGCATCTGCTATCTG
>JAAUQE010000283.1 GCA_012032425.1 Leptolyngbya sp. RL_3_1
GCGGCGTGAATGAGGACGGGGGGCCTGAGGGGGATGCGGCTTTGATGCGTTCAATGGTGCCGCGATCACCATCCAGATGCAGTTGGTCACCGGTTTGGAGCTGCTGCGTAAGCCCAGGGATACCCACCACCGCCGGAATCCCCAACTCACGGGCCAAGATCGCCCCATGGCAGGCCAGCCCACCCTGTTCACAGACAATGGCAACAGCGGTTTTTAAGAAGGGCAACGCATCCGGGGCGATCTGCTGGGCGACTACGATGTGATGGTGAGCCTGATCCGGCAGGGGTTGATCCCTCTCCAGCACTAAGGCTGGGGCAATCACTTGGCCAGGAGAGGCCGAGCGCCCTAGCCACTGGGCACGCTCCCCCACCATCCGCTGCCGGGACTGGGCAGGATTGGGGGTAAAGGGCCAGGACCAGGCTTGGGTGATGATCGGGGCATTGTGGGCGCGGGACCATTGCCAGTGCCAATGAAAGGATTGCGCCTCAGTCACGGCGATCGCGGTCGCCCAACCCACTAAAGTTTGCCAAACCGTAGGATCGACCACCGCTAGGGCCGTTTCACTGATGGCCCTGCCGTGGCAGTAACTCGCCTGATCGGTGAGCAGTGGCTGATCTAGCGGCTGATCCAGCGGCTGATAGGCTTGCTCTTGTTGCCCTGGCCGCCAAGCGGCTGGGGGAATTTGAGTCAGGCGGCCTTCGTAATGATCAGGCATGCTGTCTTGGAACCCCTCTGGCAACCCCTGCACCATCTGTAAGCCCGTGTCGTCACCATGGCGCGTTAAGCGGCCCGAGACATCGGTGGTCACCACCGGCTGCACCACAATGGCCAATTGCAACTGGGATAACGGCTGAGCCGCCCGCTGCCAATAGGCCCAGCAGCGACCACTGACTGCACTGGCCCACAGTCGCTGCACCGCTAGCCTCAAAGCCTGTGGATTCGCCCAACAGCATTGCGTCCCCATCAGTTGGGTGATGCCCACCGTAGGCTGATCATCCCCCAGCCATAGACTTGGAATCAGCCGCACGATGGGTGTCGCCATCGCCTCCACAAGGACGGCCCAGGGCACCTCTAAATCAGGCCCCCGGATCAGCGATCGCCGGAGCTGTTGGGCCAAGACTTGGGGGCTTTGGTGGACCGCTACGGCATTAGGGGTGGGTTGCCAAGGTAAATGGGGCCAATCCCCCAACAACGGCTCCCGCGCCACCACCGCTTGTAAACCCTGCTCAAAAACTGAGGCTGAGATCACCCAAGTGGGACTCACCGGATAACCGGCGCGGTGCAAGTGGGCAAGGCGAACCGCCAGCTCGCCGCTCTGGGCAGGAGACTGCTGATCAACCTGGTCTAAGGGGTAAAGCCTACCCATGAATGCAGGGCTACGCGCGCTAGGGTGATGCTGGGCAATTGAAGCCCAGACAGGTGCTGGATTTGGGGCTGTACGTCCTTTGTAGGATCGCAACACTGGCCGACAAAAAATATGGATTAAAAAATCTGAAGGGTGTCAATTACAATCAGCCATTAACCTTGAAACAGCAGTGTCTGTCCGATGCGGACAAAGCTGCGAGTCGTTGGGGTGATGGCTTCACCTTTCAACCCAGCCCTGAATCAAAACCGAAGCTCCCAGAGATCAACCTTACCCAGCCGTTTCTGAGTGAGGCGAGGCCCCGGATTGTTGTTCAACCGCTGCTTAGGAATGAGAGGTGCTATGGGTGATGAGGGGAAATCGAATGTGAAAACGCCAGCTCTAAATCGGGATGGGGTTTATATCGAGGTTGTAAACCAGCACCGTCTGATCACGGCTACAGTGCATATTATTCTTTGATCATAAGGGGTGACTGCCCGAAGCGTTGACCTGAATTACGCCGTAATGGGATAGCCACCATCGTGAGTCCCATTGGCAGTGCTTTTAGGATGCTTTTGGGATGCTCCAGGGTAAGGATACGGAGAGGACTGACATGGCAGGATGGGCTTCAGTCTGGGATGGGTTTGCCGACCTCTGGCTGGCTCAACGCTGCGCCCTGTGCGATCGCCCCAGCCCTGAACCGCTCTGTCCCAATTGCGCCCAAAAATTTCAACACGGTCAGCTTCCCCAGCCTGCCACCGCCGAGTTAGGCGCTTTAAGGGTCCTTACTTGGGGCACCTATCATCACACCCTCAAACACACCTTGGCAGCCCTTAAATACGATCGCCAACGCCGCTTGGCCCTTCCCCTGGGGCAAGCCTTGGGGCAACGGTGGCAGCAGCACCCCATCCCCACCCGTCACCTGCCCGTGGTGGTGCCGATTCCGCTCCATCCTGAAAAGTTGCGCGATCGCGGCTTTAACCAAGCCGCCCTAATTGCCGTGGCCTTTTGCCGCCAGACGGGGCTGTCCTTGCTAGAGCAGGGCTTGCAGCGGCAGCGGGCCACGCTACCTCAGTTTGGGTTAGGCCCCGATCAGCGTCAGCAAAATCTCACCGATGCCTTTACCCTTGGCGCAGGTTGGCATCGGTGCCAACCAACGCAACCGGTGCTGCTGCTGGATGATATTTACACCACGGGCGCAACGGTGCGATCGGCAGCAAACACCCTCAGACGCGCAGGCCGATCGGTGTGCGGGGTAGCGGTATGTGCGCGGGCACGTTTGGAGGAGTGATGGGGTGAGGGAGTGGAGGGAGGGGTGAGGGGGTGAGGGGGTGAGTGGAGGAGGTTATTTGTGTGTCATGCCTTTGAGGAGAGACGATCTCTATGACTGATTCTGTTGCTTTACTGCTGCGTCGGGGGGCGCTTGGCCCAAGGGGGGGGCAACGGGCGAACCCGCCGGGTGAGCCGGTGGATATTGCGATCGCCGACGGCAAGATTCAAGCGATCGCCCCCCAGCTAGACCTCACCGCCGAGACCGAGCTGGATTTGGCCGGGAAATGGGTCAGCCCGCCTTTCGTTGAGTCCCATATTCATCTCGACTCGGCCCTCACCGCTGGCCAACCCCGCTGGAACCAGAGCGGCACCCTGTTTGAAGGCATCGATATTTGGCGAGAGCGCAAGCAGTCCCTCACCCTTGAGGATGTCAAAACTCGAGCGTTAGCGGCTCTGAAGCTCCAAGCCAGTCAAGGCACCCTCTTCGTCCGTAGCCATGCCGATGTCAGCGAACCCAGCCTAATTCCCCTTAAAGCTTTACTTGAGGTGCGGGAAGCGGTCAAAGACTGGATCACCTTGCAGGTGGTGGCCTTTCCCCAAGATGGAATTTACAGCGCCCCCGGCCATGCCGAGCGTTTAGAGGAAGCCCTCAAACTGGGGGCCGATGTCGTGGGGGGCATTCCCCATTACGAGCTGACTCGGGAAGATGGGGTGCGGTCGGTTCACCGGATTTTTGATCTAGCAGAGCAATACGATCGCCTGATCGACATTCACTGTGACGAGATTGACGATGATCAGTCTCGCTTTTTAGAAGTGGTGGTGGCCGAAGCCCTGCGGCGACAGATGGGCGAGCGGGTTACGGCCAGCCACACCACCGCCCTCGGGTCCTACAACAATGCCTACGCCTTCAAGCTGATGGGGTTTATGGGGCGATCGCCGATCAATATCGTGGCCAACCCATTGATCAACCTCACCTTGCAGGGGCGCACCGACACCTATCCCAAGCGACGGGGACTCACCCGTGTCAAAGAACTGTGGCAGCAGGGTATTAACGTCAGCCTCGGTAACGATTGCATCCAAGATCCCTGGTATAGCCTCGGCAGCGGCAATTTACTGGAAGTGGCGTCTATGGCCGTCCATGGGTGCCAGATGACGGGACGGGACGAGCTACGGGCCTGTTACCAGATGATTACGGAAAATGGGGCACGTACCCTCCATTTAGGACATGACTATGGCGTTGAGGTGGGCAAACCCGCCAATTTAATCGTGTTAGATGCGGCGGATGCGATCGCCGCCATTCAATATCGGGCTACGGTCTGTGCCGTAATTGCTCGGGGAAAGCTCTTGGTCAGCACGACCCCGCCCCAAATCACTTGGCAGCAATCGCTGTAGGCCGCGTCTAGTACCGGACGGCTCAAGTCCTAGGACTATTCTGAGAGCATGGGGGCTTAAGGAGCAAGGGGGCTAGAAACTGGAATGGTCATGTTAATGCCGCCATCGAGTACTAGCGCTGAGGGTGCTTGTTGGCCCGACTCCATTGCGTGCAAACCTCGACTTCATGAATATCTGATGAAGCGCAGTTTTACGGGTGCGAGATTGTGCGCAGGGTGGTCACACTATCAATCGGGTAGCCTATTAATGAATGAATGACACCATTCTTTTTAAACCCTGGCCACATCCAAATCCGTAGTTCGCCCTACGGTAAAAACTATGGTTTTCAAGTTGGATGTGGTTTATGAGTCGGCAAAAACAGGGTCATTCCCCCATGGATAAACTGCCAGGGTTGGGCTGCTGATCGGTAACGCAAGCGTCGAATCGGGGGCAATGTCAGTGTTGACGGGTGCAATCTCCATGGCCAAGCAAATTCTCGGTGGTCGCTATCGTATTCTCTACCATTTAGGGGGGGGAGGGTTTGGACAGACTTATTTAGCAGAAGATCGCCACCTCCCCGGTCAGCCCCGGTGCGTGGTGAAGCGGCTACAGCCCCGCACCACCGATGCGGTCTCGCTAGAATCGGCCCGTCGCCTGTTTGATGCCGAAGCTGATGCCCTCTATCAATTGGGTAGCCATGATCAAATTCCCATGCTGCTGGCCCACTTTGAGGAGGACGCC
>JAAUQE010000081.1 GCA_012032425.1 Leptolyngbya sp. RL_3_1
CGGAGGCTTTGGCCCCATTAGTTAGGCGGGTTCTCACGCTAGCCCATACGAATGTTGGCCGCTTTTGAGGGGCAGCTATTCGTCGTGATATTGGCCTGTCTGAAGAGGAGCGAGGGTAGAAGCCGTCCAAGTTCTGGCCGTTCAACTTCTAGCTAACGTAGAAGTTTCTGGTCCCACGAGCGCTATGGGCAATTTCTAGGCGCTCCAGGGCATACATGTAGCTAGCAGTCCGGAGGGACAGCTCTTGGCTTTGGGCAATGTGCCAAATTTTTTCTGCTGCTTCAACCATTTTGGTCTGCAATCGTTGGTTGACTTCAGCTTCTGACCAGTAGAGACCACTACGGTTTTGTACCCACTCGAAGTAACTGACGGTGACCCCACCCGCATTAACGAGAATATCGGGGAATACGCGAATGCCTTTGTCTTCGAGAATCTGATCGCCCCCTGAGGTGATCGGGCCGTTTGCGACTTCAAAGATGAATTTGGCTTTAACCGCTGCCGCGTTGTCTACGGTAATTTGGTTTTCTAGGGCCGCAGGAATCAGGATATCGACTGCTAGGGTCAGGAGTTCATCGTTGGTAACCGACTCGTGATCATTGACCAAGCTACAGACGCTCCCTTGGCAGTAAACCGCTTGGAGGCTACGGGTGGAAGCTTTATGCTGCTGCAAGCTGGGAATATCTAGGCCTTGGCGGCAATAGACGCCTCCATGGGAGTCGCTGACAGCAACTACTTTGTAGCCTGCATCAAAGAGTCTTCGAGCAATCACGCTACCGGCATTACCAAATCCCTGCACTGCAACGGTCGTGTCTTGCGGGAGCTGTTCGAATTTTCGCATCATGGCTTCTATGACATAGAAGGCACCGGTGCCGGTGGCAGTATCGCGTCCTTGGCTGCCCCCCATACCCAGCGGCTTGCCGGTAATAACGGCAGGGGAGAGCTGGCGACGAATGATGCTGTATTGATCCATCATCATCCCATGATCATGGGATTGGTGTATACGTCGGGAGCGGGAATATCGACATCAGGGCCGATGAAGTCGGCGATCGCGTTTATGTAGCCTCGACTTAAGCGCTCTAGCTCAAATTTGGACAACGCCTTGGGGTTTAGGGTGATGCCGCCCTTTGCCCCGCCAAATGGTAAGTCAAGGGCTGCGCATTTAAACGTCATCCAGAAGGCCAAGGACTGCACTTCATCGAGGGTGACGCTGGGGTGGAAGCGGATCCCCCCCTTGGTAGGACCTCGGCTATCGTCATAGCGGACCCGATAGCCTTTAAAGACTTGCAACGTGCCATCGTCCATGCGTACAGGGATAGAAACTTGCAAGCTGGCTTTGGGAAAGCGTAATCGTTCGCTGGCATCCTCAGAAATGTAGACGTGCTTAAGGGCCTGTTCAAGACGATAGCTGGCATCGGACAGGAGAGTATCGGTCATTGTGTCCCTCCCTAAATTAGGACTGAAATTAGGACTGGGTCTCCTCCTGGAGGTTAGGTCTCCCTGATTTCCAGTGAGGTCTAGGTGGCATTGAGGTGGCGCATTTCAGGGCCATCTTGCCAAACGCTTCAGAGGCAATATTTTGTATCAGAAGCTACAGATTAAATTGTGATGGAGTTAATTACAGAGATTCGAGGATTGCAACGGATTGTTAGGATGCGTTGTGGTTCGACATGCTTGCTACGGATGGGGCCGTGATTGAGAACTTAACGGTACGGATCATTTGCCAATCATTTGCCGATGCAGAAGCGGCTAAAGATTTCATCCAGCATGGACTCTGTGACTTCATCGCCCGTGATTTCTCCCAAACCCTGGATGGCGATTCGTAAGTCAATGGTCCAAAAGTCAAGGGGAAGCTGATTGCAGATGGTGCTTTGCACCTGCTCTAGGGCTATACGAGCGCGAATCAAGGCGGCGGCTTGGCGCTGGTTAATGGTTACTTCTAGGTCAGCCGCAGAGAGATGATCTTGCTGGGCAATCTCTAGAATGGCTTGCTCTAGAGATTCAATCCCTTGGTGCTGGGCAGCAGCGATATAGACCACAGGACTCTGGCTCACAGGTAAGCAAACCTGCTGAGGATCGTCAATGAGATCGATTTTATTGACGACGAAAATTAAGGGTCGGTGGTGGACCCATTCGTAAAGGGTCTGATCAGCATCGGTCCAGCCAGCATTGGCCTCTAGGGTGAGCAGCACTAGGTCAGCCGCTTCAATGGCGGCGCGGGAGCGCTCAATCCCAATTTGCTCCACTTGATCGGTGGCGGCCCGAATTCCGGCGGTATCAAGGACCTGGATCGGGATCCCACCGACGACGAGTTGGGATTCCACGACGTCACGGGTGGTACCGGGTAAGTCGGTAACGATCGCCCGATCGCTGCGGCTCCAGGCATTCAACAAGCTCGACTTACCCACATTGGGGCGTCCGATGATCGCGACCTTGAGACCCGAGCGCAGCAGTTCACCTTGATGGGCGGTATCCAGAATATGACGCACCGTTTGCAGAATTTCGTCCAGCTTTTGGCCAATGGCGTCCTGGTTTAAAGGGGGCAAGTCGTCTTCAAAATCAATGCGAGCTTCGACTTCGGCCAATAGATCCAAACAGTCTGCCCGAATCTGACGGATGGGCTGGGTCAGTTTGCCGCGCAAGCCAGCTAAAGCGGTTTGCGCCGCTTGGCGAGACTGGGCGCTAACCAAATCGGTAATGCTCTCAGCTTGGGTCAGATCCAAACGCCCATTCAGGAAAGCCCGTAGAGTAAACTCACCGGGCTGGGCTAATTTTGCCCTTGGGCTAAGCAGCAGCACAGCACTTGCTGAACAGCCATAATGCCTCCGTGGCAGTGGAATTCCACCACATCTTCACGGGTGTAGGAGCGAGGGGCATACATCAGCAGCAGCAGGGCCTCATCCACAATCTCCTCGGTTGCGGGATCGACAATATGGCCATAGAGGATGCGATGGCTTTCCCAAGGTTGAGCCCCTGGGGCTTGGAATAGGGTCTTGGCAATGACGATCGCCGTTGCCCCTGACAACCGCACGATCCCGACGCTACCCTGGGCAGGCACGATGGCGGTGGCGATCGCGGCGATGGTTTCACCTTGAGACAACATCAAACTCATCGGTTAGCCTCAGAACAAAAGTCAGGAACGTGATCAAAATGTTTCAGTAAAAAATGTTGCCGTCAACAGGCGGCTGCTGGGTTAATTACTTTCACCCAGGCATTTCCCCAAAGGCGCTAGATAGAATAAAAGCGTAGCCTGACTCATCCTTGCTGGCTCATCCCTGCTGGCTCATCCCTTAATCCCTTTGCTGTAGTGCCCTCATTGCCATCCTCTCAGCCGTTAGACCCTGCCGACTCCACCACTGCAGCAATGCCTCGATCTTGGGTTGAGCGGTGGCGGCGGCGGTTCCGCTATCTATATATAAGGTTTTTGCGCCTTCGCGCTCACCCCACTGAATTGGCCCGAGGCTTGGCGGCTGGCGTATTTGCAGGACTGTTTCCGCTGTTTGGCTTGCAAACCATCATCGGGATTGTGCTGGCCTCGGTGGTACGGGGCAACAAACTGATGGCCGCAGCTGGCACCTGGGTGAGCAACCCGTTTACCTATTTACCGATTTACACCTTGAACTATCAGGTGGGGCGCTGGCTGCTGGGGCAGAACGAACGTCAGCCGTTCACCGATGTAGAGTCTCTCAAAACCCTGCTAGAAACGGGAGCGGATGTGACCGGAGCCTTATTTCTGGGTTGCTTTGTCACGGGCTGCATTTGCAGTGCCTTGAGCTACGGCTTAGGGTTACCGATTATTCGTCATCTCCGTCAGCGCTATCGCCGTCTCCGTCGCGATCGCCCATAGTCCGATGATCGCCCATTGCCAAACCGGGGGCTGCGTTCAATATAAACTCTGGCCACATCCAAGCCCGTAGTTCGCCCTACAATCAACACTCAAGTTTTCAAGCCGGATGCAGTTTAAGCGTAGCTATTTACACTGTTCAGCGAAAGTTGATAGAGTTAGAGGTTTTATTTAGGCAAACACCTTGTCAAAAGCGTTTTTTTTTGTTCAAATAGCAATTGACTAAGCTATATCTCTGGAAGAGACATAATAGATAAGCCTAAATGTCGTCCTTAGTGCCGACCGGCAAATCTCGATGTTCTGCTCTGGGTTTGGCTGAAGTCGTATCTCCTAAATAACTCCTGTAATTCATGGGTGGGCGGTTGTCCACTCATTTTTTTGTGAGTGAGTTGAGCTTGATTGACTGATAAAACCTATACCCAGAGCCTCGGAAAGCCCACCCTACGGGAAGAGCACAGCTCTACACCCTCTTCCTCTCCCACCGGAAGAGGAAGAGGGGAGATCCGCTCCCCACCCTGCGGGAAGCAAGCTACGTCTCCCTGGGAGAGGCGATGTCCTGAGCTTGTCGAATGGGGTGTTTTGAGGCTCGGCCCAGTGATGGGATGTGCTCAGCACGACAGTTAACCTTTTGCGATCACGGCTGACCGCAACTCGAATGCAGTGGTTAAATAGGGTCTCCGGTGGGGTGATTACGGTTTGTAGCAGGGTGGTACTGACCGCGAGGAAATGACGGTGAAGGCATGAGCGCAAGGATCAAATCGATTCCCATGCAGATGCGCCTCAGGTATCTGCATGGCTGGCCGATTGGCCTCTGGCGATCGGTCCGTTTCTTGGGGTTAACATTAGCGCTGATCACAGGCATGGCGCTGGCCGCTCCGTTGGGAGCGGCGACACCCACTTGGATCGCCCAATCCGTACAGGAGCTACAGCAGCAGCAAAAGCAGGTTGATCAACAGCGGCAAGAGCTACAGCAACAGCAGCAGCAGCTCCAAAACCAAACCAGTGCGGCAGAAGACAAGCTGGCGGATCTACAGGGCACAATTACGGCGACGACCGCCCAAATTGCCGACACTGAGCAAAAGCTCGCCCAGGCTAGCGATCGCTTAGCCGCCTTACAAACCGATTTGGCCGCTGCCGAGTCGGACTACCAAGTAAGGCAAACCGCTACCGTAGCCCGACTCCAGTTTATGCAGCGACAGCGCGGTAGCCAGGGCTGGGCAGTGCTGCTACAGAGCCAAAATTTCAACCAATTTCTAGAGCGCCGCTATCAACTGCGGCTGGTATTTGACAGCGATCGCACCATTCTCGAAGAGCTGAAAACCAAGGCTGACGACATCAAAGCCCAGCAGGCGGTGGTGGAGGAACAAAAAAACAGCGTCGCCCTCCTGCAGCAGGAGTTGCTGGTGCAAAAGCAACAGTATGAGGCCGAAGCCGTTGCCCAGGGGAATCTGATTAATCGCCTCAGTCAGGATCGAGCGGCTTTAGAAGCGGCAGAATCCCAACTGGCAAGGGATTCCGAAAATATTGCCGCCTTGATTCGCCAGAAGATTGCCGCTTCGACCGGGGTGGTGCGGGGCACGGGGCGCTTTGTCTATCCCGTCAGGGGCAGCATTACCAGTGGTTTTGGCAACCGTCGCCATCCGATCTTGGGCACCAATCGTTTTCATGGTGGGGTCGATTTCGGCGCGAGCCAGGGCACCACCATCCATGCTGCTGACTCCGGGCAGGTGATCTTTTCAGGTTGGTATGGGGGCTATGGCCGAACGGTGATTATTGACCATGGCGGAGGCGTTAGCACCCTCTATGCCCACGCCAGCCGGTTGTTTGTCAGTGAGGGGCAGAATGTCGCCCAGGGGCAAGCGATCGCGGCGGTGGGTTCTACGGGCCTTTCCACTGGTCCGCACCTACATTTCGAGGTGCGCCAAAACGGCAATCCGGTCAACCCGATGGGGTATCTGTGAGGGTGACTGGGTAGATGGGTGACTGGGTGGATGGGTGACTGAGTGAGTGAGCACGTTGAAGATTGCACCCTCGTACCTGATTGACTGACAGCACCTATGCTCAGAGCCTCGGAAAGCCCTCACCCTAGCCCTCTCCCGTGGGGAGAGGGGACAAGAGGAGTTGCGAGTGAGGGTGAAAACTTTTGTCAGTCAACCAACCCTCATAACCTCACACCCTCATAACCTCACACCCTCATAACCTCACACCCTCATAACCTCATACCCTCACACCCTCACACCCTCATACCCTCACACTCTGCCCTAAGCCGCCTTAAGGGTGAAATAAAAGGTCGTGCCTTGCTCCGGCTCTGAATCCACCCAGATCGCCCCCTCATGGGCCTCGACAATTTTTTTGCAGGTGGCTAAGCCAATGCCGGTGCCGGGGGTGTCATTGGAAGATTGGCCCCGTTGAAAAATTTCAAAGATACGCTCGTGCTGGGCGCGGGGGATACCGACCCCATTGTCTTGAACCGCAAACAGGTAACCCTGGCCGTAGGGCTGGGCTGAGATTTGCACCCGAGGGATCGCCCCTGGGCGAGAAAACCGGATGGCGTTGCTGAGAATATTTTGAAACAGTTGAAGGAGCTGTACACCATTGCCCAGCACCGTCGGCAGGGGTTGCTGCACCAGCTCTACTTGTTTTTGGCGATCGCCCCCTGCAAGTTCTCAATGGTTTGGTTCCAAATCGCATTGCAGTCCGTAGCTTGGTGGGCCTCTGTCCCTTGCCCGACCCGAGCATAGAGCAACAAATCTTGAATCAGGCGCTGCATCCGCCCGCCAGCATCCAAAATGCTTTTGAGGTAGCCGAGATTGGCCTCATCAAGGGTCTCTTGACTCTGCATGGCCATGATTTTGGCGAACCCGGTAATGCTCTGTAGGGGCTGTTGCAAATCGTGGGAGACCACATAGGCAAACTGTTCTAGCTCTCGGTTGGAACGGGTCAGCTCCTCGTTTTGCTGGAGTAACTGCTGCTGAAGTTGCCGCAGCCGCAGTTGGTTTTCAATACGGGCCAGCACCTCCGCCTCCTGGAAGGGTTTGGTGATGTAGTCAACCCCACCCACTGCAAAGGCGTTGATTTTATCCAGGGTGTCATCGAGGGCGCTGATGAAGATCACCGGGATATCTTCGGTGGCAGGGTCCGACTTGAGGTACTCACAGATTTCATAGCCATTCATGTCTGGCATGCGAATATCCAGCAGCACCAAGTCTGGCGGCACGGCTTGAATGGAGGCGATCGCCCGTTTGCCATTCAATGCCTTCCGGACTTCAAAGCCTTGGTTCCGCAAAATTGCCGACAGCAACCGCAGATTATCGGGCGTATCATCCACGATCAGGATTTCACCCGCAGACGATTCAGGAAACTGAGGTTTCATAGATGACTTCCCACTATCAAAAAACTCAAGAAATTAGCGCTCAGCAACTGAGATGACTGGGTGTATTGATCCAAATCCAGTTGATCCAAATCCACAAGCTGCTGGGATGTGATGTCACAACGCCCTCTAGGGGGTGGAGCGAGGGGTTAAGGTTTCAACCAGCGGCTCAGCGGCTTGAATGAGGTGAATAATTGCGTCGAATTCAAAGTTCAAAGTCCAATGGGTGAGCTGGTTGATTAAGGGATTGCCTAGGGGATTTGCAGAAGACTTGGCAGGCTTACCTAAGGGAGGGATGCTCAGCGGCACCTGCTCAATCAGAGCCATCAAACTATCGTCAGCGCCTTTCATGGCGGCGGTCTGGACCCGATGGAGCCAGTCAGGGGGCATTTGCTGCAGGGCACGGATCAGTTCAGGCCCATCGGAGAGATCGGCAGGGGAAATATCGGCTGCAGGGGCCGCGCCCGCCGCACTCGCCTCCATTAAAGCCTCTCCATACAGGTATCGAATCGGCAAGTAATCCGCCATCTTTTCGAGAATGGCGTCATGGCGAAAGGGCTTGCGGACAAAGTCGTGACAACCTGCCGCGATCACCCGCTCCCGCTCATCTTCAAAAGCGCTGGCCGTGAGGGCAATAATCACCGGAGCGGGCTGCAAATGGGCGGCCTTGATTTGGCGAGTGGCCTCGTAGCCATCCATCACCGGCATGCGGATATCCATCCAAATCAAGTGGGGGTGCCATTGGCAGGCAATCTCAAGCGCATGCTGGCCGTTTTGGGCGGCTTTGACTTGAAAGCCACTGTGGCGGAGCAGGCGCACTAGCAATTCACGGTTGGCGTCATGGTCTTCGACCACCAGGATACGCTGGTCGGGCTGATTGGGGGCCAGTCGCTGGGGCGATCGCTGGGGACGCTGGGGCAAGATCGTATCAGGTTGGGCGAGGCGCACCGGCAGGGTAAAGGTAAAAGTGGCCCCTTGGTCGAGGGCAGTAGCCACCGTCAGCTCTCCGCCCATTAACCGGACAAACCGTTGGCTAATGGGTAAGCCTAATCCGGTCCCCTCTTGGGAACGGTGGCCGGTGGCGGTTTGCCCAAACGGCTCAAACAACTGCTCGACCTCCTCGGGGGCGATGCCAGGGCCGGTATCGGCGATCGCAAACTCAAGCAGGGCCTCAACGTCAGGGATGTCTATTGGCGGGGGGTGTACCTGCACATTGAGGCTAACCGTACCCTGATCGGTAAATTTAATCCCATTCCCCAACAGATTCAGCAGGACTTGGCGCAGCTTACCCTCATCCGTTTCAATTTCTGCTGGCACCCCAGCATCATAGTCAAAATGCAGCGCTAACCCCTTAGACTCGGCCCGCAACCGCAGCATGTCTTCTAGACTGGTGAGGAGATGATGCAAGTTAAAGCTGCTGCGATGCAGAGAAACCCGGCCTGCCTCGATCTTAGACATCTCTAGCACATCGTTGATCAGGTCTAGCAGATGCTCACCACTGCGGTTGACGATGGCTAAGGACGCTAAGGATTGGGGGTCGAAGCAACCCTCACGCCTCATCAATTGGGTAAAGCCCAGAATCGTATTCAGCGGGGTACGCAGCTCATGGCTCATGTTGGCTAAGAATTCGCTCTTGGCCCGGTTGGCGGCATTGGCCCCATCGCGGGCCTGTTGCATAGCGGATTCTACCTGCATACGCTCTAGTTCAGCCCCAGCCCGCGCTGCGAAAATTTGCACAATCAAATCACGGGTGGGGTCATCTCCCATGGGTTGGGTGTCGAGTACCGCCAGATGCCCCACCACCTGATGGGCCGAATTGACTAAGGGAACGCCTAAGTAGCTTTCTGCCTTCAGCGTTACCAAGTCAGCATCCTGAGGATAACTGGCCTGGACATTGCTGCCACAAAATACCAATGTGCCTGCCACCACTTGGTCGCAAGGGGTCCCCTGGAGGCCGTAGGTAAAGTTATCGCCGAGGCGATCGCCTTGCCAAAACGCTAAGGTTTCTACCTGCTCGACGCCGCCCGCTACAAATTGAGACACCATCACGTACTGGAGCGAGAGGGCCTCGGCTAAATACTGGCTCAAGGTCCGAAAAAAGGCGACGCCGGTGGTGGCAGCCGTTTTTTCTAGGATGAGTTGCAGCGATCGCGCTTGGCGCTTCCGCTCCGTATGGTCCTCCACAATGCCAACCATGCGGTAGGTCTGGCCCGCCTCATTCCGAATGGGAAAAGCCCGGTCCTGTAGCCAGCGCACCTGACCATCGGGACGGAGAATCCGATACTCCTCGTCGTAACCCTGGTCCGACTGCTGGTCCCAAACCTCGGTGAGATGGGGGCGATCTTCAGGGTGAATAGTCTCTAGTCGATCCTGGAGGGTGAGCCGGGGGCCGACCTGCTGTCCCCACATCCGTTCATAGGCTGGAGAGATATAGGTCAGGTGCTCTTGAGGCAAATCCCGAATCCAGAAGGCGCTCTCGATATGCTCCGCCAGTTGCCGAAACCGCTCTTCACTGGCTTTGAGGGCCGCTTCCGCCGCTTGTCGCTGTTGCTGAATCTGACGGGTGCGAATAAACCAGCCCATGCTTTGGGCCATCAGCTCGATAATTTCTTGCTCATGGTTACCAAAGCCCTCGGGCCTAATCGCCGTCGAGAAAAAGCAGAGGGTGCCATAGATCTGGTTTTCGACCCAGATCGGCGTACCAATATAGGACTCCCAATTCAGGGTTTGATAGGCTGCCGTCTGGCGCATCGTCGGGGATGCACCAATATGGTCGTAGGTGGTGGTTTGGCGATCCGCAATGACTTGGCCACAAAAAACCGCATCCTCTAGAGCCATGCAAGTATCCGCTGCCAAGTCTGGATTGCCCTTCACTGCATGGGCAGCCTGAATCACATAGGTTTCTCCCTGCACCGCACTCACGAGTCCTCCGGCAAAACCCAGCACCTGGCAGCCGGTGGTGAGGTAGTCCTCAAACAGCGCTTCTAGGGTATTGAAGGCGGTCACATTCAAGCGATGGAGTTCTCTTAAACTCTCACTAAAGGTGGCTAGGGTTTGGGAAGTTTTGAGCAAATCTTGGGCAGCCACCTGGCGATCGGTAATGTCTCGGTACTGCCAAAGATGTCCCTGGGGTTCTTGCCCAGTGACAATCGGGATATAGTCCCGCGCGAGAATGCGACCATCTTGAAAGTTCAGCTCTTCCCGGAGCACCATCTGCCCCTGGGCGAGGATGTTTTCGACCCGCGCCCCTTCAACCTCAGGCTCAACTAAAGACGCTTGCCACTGGGAGGCTACTTGACTGCGGTCTTGCCCCAACAATGCCTGGGCAGAACCACCCAGATTGAACAGGTTGCACAGATTTTGATTCGCTAAAACAATCTGACCGGTTTCGTCTTCGACTAGGATGCCGGCTTGGAGGTTCTCAATCAGGGTACTCAGCCGCGAGGTGGTGCGCTGGAGGCGGGTTTCGACGGCTTGGCGATCGCGGATTTCCCGCTGTAGGTGTTGGTTCTGAGCCTGTAGCTCCCGTTGTTGGGCCTGGAGTTGTTGCTGGAGCCGCCGCAGATGGAGCTGATGGCGTACCCGAGCGCGCACCTCTTCCCCTTGAAAGGGCTTAGTAATGTAATCAACGCCCCCCACCTCAAACCCTTTGACCTTGGCCGCCGCATCCTGGAGAGCACTCAGAAAAATGATCGGGATATCGCGGGTTTTAGGGTTGGCCTTTAACTGGCGACAGACATCATAACCGCTCATCTCTGGCATCCGAATGTCGAGCAAAATCAGATCGGGCGGATGCTTGTGAATGGACTTGAGCGCCAGTTCACCACTTAACGCCAGGCGCACCGCATAGTCCGTTGACAGCAAACGGGCCAGGAGCCGCAGGTTTTCAGGGGTGTCATCAACAACCAGAATGTTGCGCTCGACGGTAGATAGATCAGTCATGGTTAAGGGGCGCAGGCCCGCGCGATCGCTAACAACATTCGGGAATGAGTTTCGGGGATGAGTTTCGGGGACGAGTTTCGGGGATGAGTTTCGGGGATAAATATAGGCTCAAATGCTAGATGCTCTTAATTTGCCCAAAAATCCCGGTTCAAGTTGGCCGCTCAGGAGGGATCTAGGGTAGCCACCGCCTCCAGCACCCCCAACTCAATTAAAGCGGCCCGCGCCGCCTGTTTCTCAGCTACTTGCTTTTTGGCCCCCTGGCCTCGACCGTAGGTCTGGCCTTGAACCCGCACCTCCGCCACAAAGGCCTTGGCATGGTCCGGCCCCGACTCAGCGGTGATCACATATTCGGGCACCGCTCCAATTTCAGCCAAAGCCCAAGCCTGAAATTGACTCTTGACATTGACGATCGCGGGAGACACCTGTCGCTGTTGCAGCGCCCAGACAAAAAACGGCTCTAGGTATTGGCGCACCGCATCCACGTCCCCCTCTAAATCCAGAAAGTAGGCCCCGATCAGGGCCTCAAAGGCACTGCTCAGTAGCCGAGGATTGCTGCGCCCCTGACTCTTTTCCACCCCTTTCCCTAGCTGTAGCGCATGATTCAGCCCCAACTGTAGGGCAAAGGCGGCAAGCTGGGTTTGATCCACCAGGGAAGCCCGTAGCTGGGTCAGTTCCCCCTCGTCCGCCTGAGGATACTCCCGATAGAGAAATTCCCCACAGAGAAAGGTGAGGATCGCATCCCCGAGGAATTCCAAGCGCTCATTGTCTGCCCCCCCTGCTCCCTGGCATAGGACTTATGGGTAACCGCTCGGGTCAACAGGTCGGTCTGCTCAAACTCAGGCCATTGAAAGCCGGTTTCGGGCAGGGGCTCAGCGCCGTGCCGGGGTTTTGATCGACTCATCCGTGCGCCCTCCAAACGGCTCGGGCCATGGTCCTCAACGGCAGCGATCGTCTAGGCCGCAGGCCAAGCGCTCACGGCGCTGCGCCACGAGGGTGGCGAGATCAGGGCGGCCAGTGAGCCGTAAGCGCCAGTCAGCCCAAATGCTGTAAAGCAATTCAACCAGAGGGCCGATCACGGGCCAAGCGGTGGGGGCATAGACCCAGCCCATCCCCAGAACGGCATAGACCTGGCGAAAAACCGCCACATTTTGGATGATTTCCCCATCGGGCAGCACCGCGTGGATGCGCCCCATGGCCGCAGCATAGGAGACCCCACCGTGATCTTCGGGGCGGTAGCGATCGCTGGCAATATCCACAAAGGCGACCCGGCCACCGGCGTCTTTTTTCTGCAAAAAGTTGACTTCCCTCAGGCACAGGGGGCATTGCCCGTCATAGAGCAGCTTGATTTGCCAAGTCGGTTCGGTAGGGGCAGCCTTAGGCAAGGGGGCGTCGGCAAGGGTCATGGGCACAATCCGATTCAAATCAATCGGCAAAACAGCTCCGGGTCTTCTGTCACTATACTGAAACCGCCTCGACCCTGGCCGCAGCAGCACTTAACGCCATACTTGGAAGCGCGCGTTCAGCATTAAGGCCATAGGAAAAGCCAGCCCTAGAAAAACCGCTAAGGCTGGCCTCTGCATCGATTGCACCCACAGGATGGCAACCACCCTGCTCCCAATTCGGATCAGGGATTAATCTTCGTAGACTCGGCATTCAGCCGCTTCCGGGTTTTCGTCGCAGTACTTTTCTAAGGACGTTTTGCCCTTGCCTTCCCGCTGGTGAGAGGCCTCCGCTTGGAGCTCCTCCACGGCATCCCAAGCCGCAGCACATTCCGGAGAGGTGCTATCGGTGGCATCGCAGGCGGCGCGAGCGGTTTCAACTTCTTTCTTAATTTGCTCTTGAATGTTGCTCATAAGACCCCAAATTGAACTGTAAGGGACAAGCCTACTAAATAAACAGGCACTGTCTTAACTGGATGTGAGACGGAGCGAGGTTGCGATCGCGCTGACAATGAACATGACGCAAACTGCCGCCCTAGTTTAAACCTCAGCTCAATTGCTGCTGGTCAACTAGCGAACCTAAATCCTAAAAGACCTGAAGATAATTTCCCCAGATATTCCAAAACCCTTTATTTTAGGGCAGTCAGGCAGGCCATTAGACACTTCACTTACCTTAATCTGCTACGGCTTTGCGCCTGATCAGGAGACCCGCCCTGCTGAAGGGCGGCTTCCCCCATCCTGACTAGGGCAAACCATTAGGTCGCATCTCGGCCCCTAACCATTCCCGTATTCCTGTAAGGTCAGAATCTCTAACCCTTTTACCATCGCCCTTTTACAATCGTCAGTACAGGTTCCCATTGTGTTCCCTAGGAGGCTCCTGCCATGACTGGAACGACCCTGCCACCCATGCAGTGGGCCAGCGCCCTTTCCACTAAGGCCTCCCTTGAGGCGGCGGTCCGGGAGGTGGTCGCCCAAACCCAGCAGCAACTCTCCGCCCCCCCTGATTTGGGGCTGGTGTTTATTTCAGCAGCCTTTGCCAGTGAATATCCTCGACTGCTACCGCTGCTACACGAATGGCTCACTGTACCGGTTTTAGTGGGGTGCAGCGGGGGCGGTGTCGTCGGCCAAGATGCCACTGGCACCGTGCAGGAAATGGAGCAAAAACCGGCCCTGAGTCTGTGTCTGGCTACCTTGCCAGGGGTGAGCGTGAAAAGCTTCCGGTTCACCGATGATGATCTGCCTGATTTAGATGGTCCGCCCCAGGCTTGGGCCGATCTGATCGGGGTAGACCCAGCGGAGAATCCGCAGTTTGTGCTGTTGGCGGATCCCTTCGCGTCTGGAATTAATGATTTGCTACAGGGCTTAGACTTTGCCTATCCCGGTGCGGTCAAGGTGGGGGGGCTCACCAGCGCCAGTGGCCTCCAGGGCAGCAGTAGCGGCCTGTTTTGCGATCGCAGTCTCTACGATGACGGGGTGGTCGGTGTGGCCCTGTGGGGGGATGTCGTCTTGGATGCGGTGGTGGCCCAGGGCTGTCGCCCCATCGGGCAGCCCTACCGGGTGGCGGCGGGAGAGCGCAATATTGTCCTGAAGCTCCAGGAAGAAGGGGATGGGCTGGCCGAGGCTCGCCCCACCCTAGAGGTGATGCAGGCCATGCTCCAGGAGATGGATGAGGGCGATCGCAAACTGGCCCAGCATTCCTTATTTATCGGCATTGCCAAAGATGGGTTTAAGCGCCGCCTGGGTCAGGGCGACTTTTTGATCCGCAATCTGTTGGGGGTCGATCCTCGGGTGGGGGCGATCGCCATTGGCGATCGCATCCGACCAGGACAGCGCATTCAGTTTCACCTGCGGGACGCCCGCACCTCTGCCGAAGACCTCGACACCCTCTTACAGGAGTACCAAGCCCACACCGGCAGCGCGGCAGCCCCCCCGCCGGAGCCTGATGTTTGCCTGCATGGGACGAGGTGAGAGCCTGTATCAAGCGGCAAACTTTGACTCGCAACTACTGGGGCAGCATCTCGGGGATCTGCCGATTGGGGGCTTTTTCTGCAATGGCGAGATTGGCCCGATCGGCGATACCACCTATCTCCACGGCTATACGTCGGTCTTTGGGATCTGCCGTCGGCCCTACGAAACAGGGGAACTAGACCCGTGAAGCGGGGGTCGGTTTGATCACAACCTGATTCAGATTGTGTAACGAATGTTAAATTAACAATAAGCCCAGGCTCCATAGAGCCTTTATAAAAATCAGTCTACTTAGACCGTTTTCCTTGCTGCTGTCGTTGAGAGTTAATAAGCCCCCACCATGACAAATGCCGTTGCTCCCCTGCCCACGGAAACCCTGCAACAGGCGATCAAGCTCGCCCAGGATGTCAAAACCCAGGATCAGGCCCACGCTGCATTTAACGCCCTTTATGCCGATCTCTCTGGGAAGGATC
>JAAUQE010000284.1 GCA_012032425.1 Leptolyngbya sp. RL_3_1
AGGAGTCCTAAGGCAATCGCATCTCCACCCCGTGCGGAACGAGGAAACTCCGATAGAGTCCGAATCCTGCCTTCAGAATTCGGTAAGCCAAAGGCAACTGCGGTCGAATCCTCTAGCGGATATAGGATGTCCCAAGAAGCGAATGCTGCCAACCGAAAGGTAACCGGAATCCATAACGGGGCAGATAGGGCAATACCTAACCCGAAAGGGTGCAGACGTGGGACAGGTGACCGTCTTGACTGAAGGTGAGATGAGACTTAACTGGCGGGAAAAGTTAGGTACAGGCAACGGGCTTGTAAACGTAACCGTCAGGACAATCCGAGAGGGTTGTTAAGAATCGGAGACACTGAATCTCAAGACGTTGCTTGAGCCGTGTACGGCGAAAGTCGTATGCACGGTTCTGAGGGGAGGGAGGAGGCGATACTTAAAACTTCCTCCTTTACCCGACTGTAAATTTGGGAATCCTTTGGATACAAGAGTATTGTTTTTGACTCATCACCAAAGGAAATAAAGAGTATGGATCAACTCGTGGATAAGATTGCTGCACTTGGTGTACCTGGTCTAGTGCTTGTAGTTGCTATGGCGCTTACAGGTTGGGCAGGTGCTGCTGCATTAACTGCGGCTTTAGCCTTTCTTGGCGGGCCATTTGGGATGATTGGAGGAATTGCAGTACTTGGAATACTTGGACTAATCTCAAAAGGTTTGTCAGACTATGGATTTGAAGCTATTTTCAAAGCAACTGTGGATGAACTAAGGAAAAAAGGTAAATCCAAAGTCGATATAGAACGAGAGGTTGACTCATATCCAATTTCACGAGATCTGAAGCTGAAGATCAAGGATTATCTCCGGACAATGGCATAGTTATAACTTTAGGACTGCTGGATAGCAATTATCAAAATTGGTGAGTTGAGCTTCGCAGTGATGCACCCAGCTCGTAGAATTGGAGCCAGTTAAGGCAGTGGTACGATCAGTGTATGCAGTTTGAGTGGAATAACGACAAAGCGACGAGCAATCTATCGAAGCATCAAGTTGCATTTGAGGAAGCAAAAACTGTTTTTAATGATCCTCTCTATGTTGACTTTTACGATCCAGACCATTCTGAAGATGAGAAACGTTACCTCATCGTTGGACAGTCAAGCCGAGAACGATTACTGATTGTGTCGTATACCGAAAGGGGTGATTCAATACGTCTCATCAGCGCAAGAGAAGTGACACGAACCGAGCGAGAAGTCTATGAAAAGGGATAAGTCAACAATGGAAGATGATTTACGGTCAGAGTACGACTTTAAGAGCCTTCAAGTCAGAAAGTTAGGTTCTGGAAGAAAAAGCTTTGGTGGAACTACTGTAAAGCTAGAACCTGATGTTGCAGAGATGTTTCCTAGTGCTGATGCGGTTAATGAGGCGCTACGTTTATTGATTAGAGTGATGCGGGGTAATCAGGCGATCGCTCCAACGGCCCAGATTAAGAATTCAAATGCAGCGGACGGTTGAGAGTCACTGGTTCTGAATTTGAGGTTGCCTGCCGCCGCTGCACTTCACCGTTGGTCTAGCACCCAGTCCCGGCACAGTGCCTGAGAACTGGGTGATGTTTGGGGGTGGTTGACGGCGCGGTTAACCCTGATCGAGATTATCTAAACGCCAAGCGGGGAAAGAATAGTCCCGCACTTCCCCCAGGGGATTTCGCACCTGTAGGGTGACCCCGTTATCGCGATGGGGTAGGGCTAGCTGGGCATCAAAGCGCCCAGTGGGACCAAGGGGGACTTCTTCCCCATCTAAGAGCAGGATATTGGTCGGGTTCGTGCTGCCCACGAGGTTGATCCTGCGCCCGCGACGGGAGAGATCGGTTAAGTTCAAAACCAGTTCTCGATCCAGCGCAATTGGAGCGGCGGGAGCTTCATTGGGTAACACCAAGGTGGCTTGGTCGCCGATTACCTCGACGGTTTCGCCTTGGGCAATCACGCCGACTCGACCCGAGAGGGTGCCCACCCCGGTTTTGCCGAGGGTGGTGGGGGACTGGGACACATTCACGCCAAAATCTGTCCCCCGCACCGAAGCGACGCCGGTGGGGGTATGCAGCTCTAAGCGGCTGTTGACGTTGGTAAAGGGGCGGGTTTGCATCCGGGCTTGACCTCGATCTACCCGGATCACAGTGATATAGGCCCCGTCTTGCAGAACATCGAGTCGGGCCACTAAAAGATGGGTGTTTTGGGCCATGGTAATGGTGCCAATGCCAAAGTCAACGTTCAAAATGGCGCTGGATCGAGCGCCCGTTGTCATACTTTGGCCTGCGCCGGTGAGGCGATCGCCCACCCGCGCCGATCGATTGCCGCGATAGGTTACACTCCCCGATAGGCGGCTGACCTCTAAAAAACGGCTCTGAATCGACTGAGCAGAACTCTGCCGCAAGCGCCCTAGGGGGGTGAGGGCCGCTGCGCCCAAAACTACGATGGCTTTGCCCCATCGACGTAGCCAGACTCGCCGTGGAATTCCCATAGATCCGTTACCTACTTGACGACTCACTGTACTCCAGGATCTCAGTAATCCCACTCAGGCTGGGGGCTAACGCTCCCCCTTGGAAAAGCCATCTCTCAACCATAGCCTGGGCAGCAGTTTCCTCCAAAATCCCTAGATGTGGATTGCCACTCTAGTACTCAAGGGCGGAATTAACCCAACCCTTACAAACCCAAGGCAAGGGGCTTAAGCCCCTTGTTCAATGCTAAGGATATTTAAGCCGCCGAGTACTAGCCTAACGACTTCTCCTTTTGATAAGCGATGCAGATTCTGTCCGTTACGCTCAAAAACTTCAAAACCCATCAGGATCGGTACTTTGTCTTCCAGCCCGGTACCAACGCCATCTGTGGCGAAAATGGGGCGGGCAAAACCAGCATTTTGGAGGCGATCGCCTGGAGCCTGTTTAACTATCAGGGCAGTTATGCCAAAGAGGACCTGATCCGCAATGGCAGCGGTAGCGCCCAAGTCACCGTGGAATTTGTCTCCAGCCACGACCAACGCACCTATGATGTGCAGCGCTGCACGACCAAGGGCTACACCCTGTTTGATCCGCAACTGGGGCAGCGTCTCCCCTACACCCGGATCAAAGATGAGGTCTTGCCCTGGCTGCGAGACCACCTGGGGGTCAATCCCGGTACGGATTTGGGGGAACTCTTTGCCCGCACCATTGGGGTGCCCCAGGGCACCTTTACCGCTGATTTTTGCAGGCTCCGGAGGCGCGCAAGGCGGTTTTTGACAAGATTCTCAAGGTGGATGAATACAAAACTGTTCACAGGGATCTCAATAGCCTGCGGCGCTATGCCGAAGCCCAGGTTGAGGACCTAGAACGCACCATCGCCCACTATGATGAGCAACTGCTGGCCCAGGCCAATCTGACGGAGCGCCACCAAGCCCTGGGGGAGGAAATTAGCCGCAATGAGGCCGAACTGCACCGGCTCACCACCCAACTCACGACCCTGGAGCAGGAACGGGCGCAGCTTAATGCCCAAGCGCAGCAGGTGCAAGCATTAACCACAACCGCCCAAGGGCTCAGCACTCAGGTCGCAGTCGAGGGGCAAAGTTTGGTGCGTTTAGAAGCGGCCCTGGCCACTGCCAATCAAGCAGTGAGCTGCTGTCAGGCCAATCAGGCCGCCTATCAAGCCTATGAAGCCGCCGATCAGCAGTTGCTCTCCCTCAGTCAGCAACAGGCTCAGCGCCAGCAGTTGCAGGGGCAACAACAGCAGCTCCAAAAGACCTTGGCTACTCGGACGGCGGATTTGGCTCGCATTCAAGTCAAGCTAGATACCCTGGCCGCGAATGCCCAGGAGTTAGAAAAGCTACAGCCCCAGATTCAACAGCAGCAGGGGTTGCAGCAGAGGCTGGATGCCCTTCAGCAGCAGCAGCAGCAGTTGGCTCAGGTCCAAGGTGCCCTGCAAGCCACGGAACAGCAGCGGCACCAGTTAGCGAAAAATGAACAGGAGGCGGCGCAAGCGATCGCGCAGCTAGAGGCCCTCAGACCGCAAGTGGCCATCCGTCCTGAGCTAGAGCGACAGCGCGATCGCCTACAGCAGCAGCTCAGTCGGGTGGAGGCGGCCCGTCAGTTTGAGCAAGAATTGCAGGGGCTGGTGACGCGCGGTCAGGACACCTGCCAAGACTATCAAGCGGAGGCAGAACAAGGGTTAGCGGCCCTGGCGGCATTAGAGCAGCGCCTGCCGGGAGCGGCTCCCGCGATCGCGACCCTGAAAACCACGGTTGCCAGTGGTGTGACCCTCAATCAAGGGTTACTCAATCAGGTGGAGGCCATCTTAGCTGACCTCAGGACCCAGGTTGATCACGCTCAGCTTCAGGCCAACCTGCAAGATCTGCAAGGCCAACTGCAAGCCTGCGATCGCCACCAGATGGCCCTGGCAGCCCTGCCCCAGTGGCAACAGCAATGGCAAACCTATCAGACCGAAGCGGCGACCTTAGCGCAGCGGCAAGCGGATTTGCAGCAACAGCTCCAAGCCCAACCGGCTTTGGCTGAGCAGATGGCCACAGCCCGAGCGGCCCTGGCAACGCTGAATGACCCCCAGGCCCAGTGGAACCGATTGACCCAAGCCCAAGCAGCGGCTCCCACGCTCCAACAAAACTACCGCCAGCTCCAAAAGACCACCGCCCATCTAGAGACGCAACTACAGCAACTGGCGGCTGAAAGTTCCAGGGGTTT
>JAAUQE010000082.1 GCA_012032425.1 Leptolyngbya sp. RL_3_1
GCTCTGCCACCATTCCTGGAAACAGGAGGCAGAGCCTCCCGATTCGCCTCCCAGCCGGAGACTGGGACGCAGAGAAAGCCATTGTTACAACAATGAGTACCGTTGCGGATAATATTCGCAACGGTGGTCTTTAATGCTTGTTTTTCGCAGGATCAAGCAGAAGCAGTTACGCAACATAAACCAAGCCCACGTTGAGAACTGTAGTTTTTCTCTCTCCCCTCGCCCTCCGGGAGAGGGGTTGGGGGTGAGGGGAACTTCGGGTTTCAAGGTAAACGAGGTTTATTAAGGCAGCCATTGGCATGAGTGAATCAGACTGGCGACTGCTATAGGACTTCACGGCCTAACCCTGCATCCACGGGAAAAAGAACCGGATGTACAGCCCGATCAGCGCATCGCCCCAGAACAGGGCAATCATCGCCCCCATGGCCCAAAAAGGCCCAAAGGGAATCGGGTCGCGGCGGCTGAGGAGACCGAGAGCGATCGCTCCGCCCCCCACAAAGGCCCCCAGCACACAGGCCAAAAATCCACTCACCAGCATCCCCTGCCAGCCAAACCAAGCCCCTAGCAGCGCGACCAACTTACCGTCGCCACCGCCCATCGCCACTTGCCCCATCAATAGGGAGGCAATTAACCCGATCCCTTCAAAAAGCCATAGCCCCAAAACGGCACCCACCACACTGCCCATAGCGACAGCGACCTTTCAGCCAGAGCTATCCTAGATCAGCACATTGTCGGGCCTTGAGGCGATGATGGCATTTGGGGCACCGGGAGAGTGGGATTGATTAACGATAGTCTTGCCGGAAGCCGGTAGACCACCACATTCAAAAATCTCCCTACCGAAGCCCCGAAAAGAAAATGCGTAGGGGAAGAACCAGGGCACATTTTCAGAAGAATTAGGAGGAGGCTAGTATCGCTCGGCGCAAATAACGCTACCGTCTAACTCCCTGGCTCCCATGCTCCCTAGCTCTCCCAAACAAGGAAATGGTTGGCAAACTTCCGCCGCAGAGTACTAGGGGGCAGGGGAGAGAGAATGTAGGATGCGGGCATCAGATAAAAACCCGCACCGGCAGGGTTAAAGATGACTTTAAAACACAGCCCAGGCAGAATGCTGAGCCATGGTTTGGGCCTGCTTCCATAGGGTAAAGAGCTGACGCTCTACGCCGGGACGTAGCTCCGTCATAAACACCCCCGTTTCTTGATCGATATCGGTGGCTAACCAAGTGCCAGCAATGCTGACCTCGACCCAACCGCGATCGCAGGCACTCACTTGCACCTCACCACAGCGGCTCAGGGACCGCAATCCCGGTAAGGTCGCCGGCAGGGGAATGCTGGCGCTGGTGGGTTGCACAATTAAAGGCAAACCCGACCGGGTATGGAGCCGGACGCGATCGGCTAAGAGCGTATCCAGGGGCTCATGCCGATACTCAAGACAAAGACCCGTACTGGTATAGGTTACTTTCAGCATGGAAAATCTAGGGCTGATGAAACAGCAAAGTAATCAAAAACTTGCAAAAGCTTGAGGCGACCTGCAACGCAGCGGCGGCGCAGCGCCAGGGGGTGATCGGCAACGGTGGCCTCCATGACGATAGCCAACGCATCTCGTCTCAGTTAGACAGACCCGTTGGCGTAATCGCCCAAAGTGACGACCGCCCCAGCCAGGACAGCCGCGATCACAACCCGATAAGGCGAGGAGTTAACGGTGTCGCAGTGGGAAAGGCTCCGCCGGTCGCTGCCAATCGCCATCACGGCTGGCCCTGCCGGGATTGCCCGATAATTTGCCGAAAGGTCGCCGACAAATGGCAAAAATCGATATCACGCTGAGGGTCATCATCTCCAGGAGACTGACCCGCCCGGTGACCAGACATCCATTGGCGAAGGGGCCGTTGTATCGAGTTTGGATGTACATGGGGGAGGTCAGCATTGCATCAGTCTCCTGTGAGCCTTGCGTATAACGGTTGCAAAGAGCGACCCGTTCTCAACTTCAATACTACAGGTGTAACATGAAAGTGTCTAGATTTAGACTACAGTGTTTTTGACGCTCGTGAGGTGCAAAAACAACCCTGAAACCCTTGTTGCCAGGACATAGACCGTACCTCACCAAGCAAGGAAATGCTGTCAGCGAGTTCACCGCTTAATTTCGTACGTTCAAGGAGCCCGACCGGACCATGCCTACTACCCTGTCTCGCCTATCCACCACAGACATGGAGGTCACCAGCATTCGTCTGGAGAAGGAGCTAAAAGAACGGCTCAAGGCGATCGCGGGTAACCGGGGTTATCAAGCCCTGATTCGGGAGGTGTTGTGGACCTATCTGGAACAGCAGTCGGGTGAGGCGGGCGGCACCCTCAACCGTTGTGAGATCCGGGCGACGATTCCGGCCACTGCCGAGCGGGCGGAATATTGCGCCCTGACGGGAGCGGCGATCGCCCCCCAAGAAGCCATGTTTTTAGGATTGACCCCCCAAGGGGCGCTAGTGCCTTTGAGCCGCACCAGTGTCGAAACCGCAGCCGGATGATTTTAGAAACCCCCGGTTCTGCGCTGGTGTCCTCAAGTTAATTGCCCTCGCACTGTAGGCGTTAGGGTGGCGGCCAGACAAAATGGGTATAGCGATTGCTCCCCCCATCGATAGTGCAACTACAGCCCCACTCCATTGGCCCGAGCCAAGCGGCCTTTACCCTCACCGCCGAACAGATCGCAGCCCTGGATGCGCTGCACGAATTTGTGCAGGGCCAGGAAAAGCTTTATCTGCTCACGGGCTACGCGGGCACCGGCAAAACGACGCTCTTGCAACTGTTTATCAGCGGCCTGCGCGACCAAGGGGATGATCGCAAAGTGGTGCTGACGGCCTTTAGTAATAAGGCCACCAAGGTGCTGACCACCATGGCCGATCAGTGGCGGCTACAGGTCGATACCATGACCTGCTGCACCCTGCTGGGGTTACGGCCCGTAATTGATGAAGACACCGGCAACCAACAGTTTCAGATCGATCGCAAGCAAGACAACCAGGTGGATCGCTACGATCTGGTGGTGGTGGATGAATGCTCGATGGTGAACGAGGAGCTGTGGCTGCTGCTGGTGAATGCAGTGTCTAACCTCTATGGCCGCACTCAGATTTTATTTGTGGGTGACCCGGCCCAACTGCCGCCGGTAAATGAACCGGAATCCGCTTGCTTTCGGCAGGTGCCGCACCGATCCGCCCTGACAGAGGTAGTACGCTACGGCGGCGCAATTGGGGTGATTGCCGAAGATCTACGGCGCAATCTGGAGCGCGATCGCCTCCCAAACTTTCGCAGTGATACCAATGCTGAACGCACCGAAGGCTGCTTTGTACTTCCCCGTGGCGCTTGGGAAGCCCTGGTGCTGCGGGCCTTTACCAGCGAAGCGTACCAAAGCAACCCGATCAGGTGCGCGCCCTCGCCTATACCAACCGTCGGGTCACCCAGTTAAACCAAATGATTCGCCAAGCCATCTATGGGGCGACAGCATTACGGTTTGTACCCGGTGAGCGGCTGATAGCGATCAACTCCTGCTTAGATGACGAGTCGGTCCTGCTACCCACTTCGGCAGAATGTGAGGTGGTTGAGGCCCATCGAGGGCGAGATGGGGAATGGCCGATTTGGATCCTGTCGGTGGAAACGGAAGATCAGAAACTGAAAACCCTACGGGTGCTCCATGAATCGGGGCAAACGGAAATGAATCTCAAACTCGAATTGCTCGCCCGTGAAAAGCGCTGGATGGAATTTTGGGATCTAAAACAGCATTTTCACGATGTGGATTATGCCTACAGCCTGACCATTCACAAAAGTCAGGGCTCAACCTTTCAAGATGTGTTTGTAGACGTGCCGTCGATGCAGGCTAACCGCAATGTGATTGAGCGTAACCAGCTTTGCTATGTCGCCTTTACCCGCGCAGCGAAGCGGTTATTTATCTACCAATAAAGCGATCAATCAAGAAGAATTTTGAATTCGACGCTACTATAAATCCTGACCATATCCAAAGACCCTGACCCCATCCAATGCAATTTCTGTTGCAGGTCGCGACCGACTCTGACATCCAGGCTTGGTAAGCGTAACGGCAATCGGCATCCCCTCTTCTGAATTTAGGCCCATGACGTCCAAATCGGTGACTCTCGACCTCCCCAGCTTTGGCAAAAAGCGTGTCACGACGGTAGCGCCCACCACCCCACCAACGCCCCCTGCACCGACCCATTCACCCTTCCCTAGGACCGTGATGGTGGCGACCCGCCCCCTACCCAAGAGCGATGCGAACTTGCCGCCCCTGCCCAAAGGCAAGCGCCCGAACTTCAGCAGCCACCGTAACGATGCGAATGCCGCCCTCGCAGTGGACCGCTTGGCAGAGGTCCATGAGGTCATCACCGGTTGGCACCAAACCCTCCGGCAAACCCTGTTAGATATCCAAGACTTGTATCAGGCTGGCCCCATTATTGAGGGTTGGCTTGAGGCTGCTGCCCCTCCCACTGCCGCCGCTCAAACCTCCGCCAGCATCCTCCGCCATGGGGATCCGACCGCGATCGCCGCCTATGTCGATCAGCTTTCCCAGGCCCAGTCCGCCACAGCGACTACAGCGGCAACAAACAGCCAATATCACCTCTGCCGCTTGGATGACGAAGGCCAGCTTCACTGCCAGCCCTGCCCCCCCCGAGCAGTTGGGCGCGATTGGTCAGGCGATCGCCCGCCACCAGCGATTACGGCAATTGGTGCTGCAAAAGCAAACTCTAGAAGAGCGCCTTCAAAAAGCCGGTGCCAGCTTGGGACGGGTCTGTGGGGAATTGGGGATAGGGAATAGGGAATAGGGAATAGGGCGTGTGTATAGCCTCAAGGCATTCAAGCAAGGCGAAGCCTGCCCTTAGGGCTTGGGTGTGAGGGTAGGGTTGATTTATTTGGCAGAGAAAAAGCTAATTTGTCCCATTGGCTACTCTAAACATCGCGGTGATGTTGAACTGCGGTCACGAAATCTGCACGAAACGATCGGTGCAAAGGTCGAGCCAGTAACGCTGTCCGCGAGGTCCAGGACGGCGGTGCGTCCTGGTGGAGGGGGTCTGGGGGCAATCCAAATGCCCCCAGTAGAAGCGTCCTATGACTGAGCGAAATCTTCGCCTTAGCTGACTTGCTTGAACAAAGACAATTTTCCTTCCTTTAGAGAATCAACCCTACCCATCCACTGCCCTCTACAGGTACTTTGTGGTCTTACAGATGCTTACCAGCCCCAAGTGCCCGCGCCCCCTTTAAAGGGACCAACAATATTTGAGGTAATCCAGCCGCCGTAAAAGTCCCCGGCCTGAGCTTGCACCAGCTCGTCATCCACGTAGCAGGCGTCCATGCGGCTGGGATAGACGGCGATGTAGTTTTGAATGGCTTGGAAGGCTGGGGTTGGTTGGGGGTAGGACCAAATGGCGTCGATATCGGTGCGATCGCCCACCGTCACGGTAAAGTACTGGGCGCGCCCTTTCCACTCGCAAAAGCTAGACCGCTGGGTGGGGGTCAAATATTGCTGCTGCACATCCTCCAAGGGAATGTAGTAAGTGGGGGGATGGCTGGTTTCGAGGACGCGATAGGTGCGTTGAGAAGCGGCCAGCGTCACCCCGTTAAAGACCACGCGAATCAGGTGGTCAGCGGCTTCTAACCGAGGGGGACGGGGGTAGTCCCAAACCGATTCTTGACCGGGACCGGGTTCAATTCGTTGCATGATTCATCACTCATTTTGACAATTACGGCTGGCTCTGCCATCGGGCGATTTCGGCTTGGGCCTGGGCATAGCTGTCGGTGCCGGTGGGAACCAGTTGCGCAGCGGCGATCGCGTCTGCAAAGCGTCCTTGGGCGGCACGGGCGCGGGCAATCACTAAAATATCTTCACTCCATTGATTAATCCGTCCCTGGGCAACCCGATACTCAGGCTGATCGGGGGTTAGCGGTCGCAGTAGATTCAAGGCATTTTGAAAGGTGCTGGCTTGACCGGGTTCGATTAGGGCATCGGCCTGCTGAATCAATTGCCGGTTGGCCAATTGCTGTTGCCAACGCAGGATATATTGCTGGGCGGGGTCGTAGACGGCGGGGCGATCAGCGGGAACCAACTGGGCGGCGGCGATCGCCCCCTCAATGTTACCGACATTGGCGCGCCCGATTGCCATGTCTAAAATCACCCAGCCCCAGCGCTCAATCTTGAGTTGCGCCTGCTCGTAGTAGGGATCTCCCTCAGGGACTTGCCGCGCCACCTCAATGGCGTCGTTAAAGACGGAGGCCGAAGTGGGCTGTAGCATCCGTCGGGCCTCGTCTAATAGGGCCTGATTGCGCTCGGTGGCCGCCGCCGCCTCACCTTGCAGGTCCTGTTGGAGTTGTTGATAGGCCCGCGTCTGTGCCTCAGCAGGGACCAAGTCCAACCAGTCCCGCGCTTCCCCGTAGCGGCCTGCGGCTAAGGCCACTTGTGCCCGCTCTAAGGGCGGGAGTTGGGCGGCTCCGAGATTCTCAGGGGTGGGTTGTAGCGGATTGTCAGACCCTGGGGTCGTCGCGGTTTCTCCAGTTGACGAAGGGGATTCCGTACCCTCTGTCACCGTGGGGCTAGAGACAAATGGAGCACTGAGTTGGAGCCCCCCCTGGGAACGGATCCAGACACCGGCCAAAATGGCCACTGCCGCTGCCCCCAGCCCCCAATTCCAGGCCGCGCCCGCCTTGAATTTAAACGGGAAGGATCTGGGTGAGGGTGAGGATGCCTGAGCCGATGACGGCGACGATACCGGGGACAATGCTAGTGCAGACGACGATGGGGAAGAATTCTGGGTCCTAGGGGGGTGAGGTTGCCGGGTACTGATCCGGTGAGGGGGTTGGCCTCAGCCCCCAGAGGTGGCTCGGTGACAGTGACAGCAGTCTGGGGCTCGGCGGTGAACACAGCGGCGGTCTCGGCGCTGGCCCGCTCGGTCATGGGCAAGCTGGCAACCGCCTCAGCCGGGACCACCAGCATAAACTGTTGGCCTGGTGGGATGACGGTGACGGGGGTTTGGGTGGGTCGCCAGTGGTGCTGGCTGAGTTCTGGGAGGCGATCGCGCAGATAGTCAGCCAACTGCCCCACCGTCACACAGCCGTGATACCGCAGCCCCTCTAGCAGAGCCTGGGTAAATAGGCCATGGCGTACAGCCATCGTCTCGTGAGAATATTGCTCCGGCTGGCTGGCCAGCAGGGTCGGAATGGCTAAACTTTGGGCCAACGCTGCCGTTTGTTGACCAATATTTTGATGACCGATCGCCCCTTGGCTACGGTTGATATCAAGCGCCACCACAATGTTATCGGTGGGAGCTGCCTTCAGGGTTTTCAGCACCCAAGCCAGGGCAATGCCCGTCTCTGATATTCGCTGTGGATCACCATCCACCGGCACCCAATAGTCTTGTCCACCGACGGTTAAGCCATAGCCGCTGAAAAACACCCACAGCAGATCACCGGGCTGCACCAGGGTTTGGCAAAGGCGATGCAACTCGGTTTTTAGGGCGTCTTGGGTGGGGTAATGGGCATGGGGTTCAATCGCTGTTGACACATCTGTCAACAGGACACAGCGATCCACTGACAGCCCCAGCTCATCCACCAAAAAATTGCGGACCGCTACTGCATCACCCTGGGCATACATTAACGGCTGCAGTACCGGATATTGGTTGATTCCAACGATCAATGCCCACTGATTGGCCATGGCTGAACCTACATCCTGATCAGGTCCCATCCATGGGGTAGCACCCAGTCGTTGACGCGGCCCAATGGATGTGACAACAGACGATACCACAGACCCAATCAAACGAATCACGGAATGCGGCTCGGTCTCGACCAGGGGATTGATCAGCGGGGTCATTATCCCCGTCGCAGATCACAACTCCCTGGTAAATAGGGCGCTAGAGTATGGGCCTGAGTCTGGGATCAGGAGCACTTATGAATACCACCGCTACGCCTACCGCTACACAAGCCATTTACGATCGCTTAGGCATTACCCCGGAGCAATTAACCACCTTCTGCCAGCAGTGGCATGTGGCTGAACTCTCCTTTTTCGGCGCTATCTTGCAAGATGACTTCACGGCAACCAGCGATGTGGATGTCCTCGTGACCTATTTGCCCACCGCTAACCCAGGTTTGTTTGAGAAGCTCCGGATGGAGGCCGAGCTTGAAGCCTTGCTGCACCACAATGTGGACTTGGTCAATAAAGCCGTGATCGCCCAGAGCAGTAACTGGCTCCGCCGCAAAAATATTCTCAACTCCGCCGCAGTATTTTATGTGGCCTGATGTCGGTGATAAGAGCCGACGGGAGGAAATACCAGCATCAGGTCCCCATCAACTCAAGTCTCGATGGGTAAAGGGCTGGGCGTTTTCCCCGGCATAGGTCGCAACGATATGGCCCTGCCCAATCAAGTGATATTTGTAGGTCACCAATCCCTCTAGGCCCACCGGCCCTCGCGGCGGCATACTCTGGGTGCTGATCCCCACCTCGGCCCCAAATCCATAGCGGAAGCCGTCGGCAAACCGAGTCGAACAGTTGTGGTAAACCCCGGCGGCATTCACCTGATTACGGAATAATGCGGCGGCAGCGGCATCCTCCGTGACAATCGCTTCAGTATGGCGAGACCCATAGGTATTGATGTGGGCGATCGCCGCTTCGACAGACGCCACCACCCGCACAGCCAAAATCAGATCGCTATACTCCGTGGACCAGTCGGCCTCCGTAACGGGCTGCGCGGCGGGCCAAAGCTGCTGGGTGGCCTGATCACCGCGCAGCACCACGCCTTTGTCGGTCAAAGCCGCCGCCAGTTGCGGTAGCGCTGTCGCAGCAATGTCTTGGTGAATCAACAGGGTCTCGATGGCGTTGCAGGCAGAAGGATAGCCCACCTTGGCGTCTACCGCGATGGCGATCGCCTGGTCCAAATCAGCGACAGCATCCACATAGAGGTGGCAAATGCCGTCGGCATGGCCCAACACCGGGATCCGGGTATGGTCTTGAACAAACTGCACAAATTCGTTTGAGCCCCGAGGAATAATCAAATCCACATCCTTGTCCAGGGCCAAGAGGGCGCGGGTCTCTTCGCGGGTGGTGAGCAGCTGCACGGCGTTGGGATTCACCCCAGCATGGCTGAGTCCCGTGCGGATGGCTTGCACTAAAGCCTGACAAGAGCGCACCGCTTCCTTGCCCCCCTTTAAAATCACCCCATTCCCCGACTTCACGGCGAGGGAGGAAATTTGCATCACCGCGTCGGGGCGAGACTCAAAAATCACCCCCAGCACCCCCAGGGGACAAGTGACCCGCTGCAAGTCCAACCCGGCATCCAGCTCGCGATGGATTTGCACGGTCCCCACCGGATCGGGCAGCTTCGCCACATCGCGGACGCCAGCGATCGCCCCTTTGAGCTTCACCCCATCGAGCTTGAGGCGGCCATAGAGCGGTTTGGCCAGATTATCCGCCAGGGCTGCCTCGCAATCCGCCGCATTGGCCGCTTGAATCGCTTCAGCATCGGCTGCCAGCGCTTGGGCAATGGCTTCAATCGCTTGGTTTTTGGCGGCAGTGGATAGGGTAGCCAACTGTTGCGCGGCTTGACGCGTATCGCGGGCGATTTGGGCCAACGGGGCCGCTGGAGTGATAGAGGCGGCTGTAGAGGCTGGCATCGGCACCTGAATCGCTGTCATAGTGGCTTCCCTCTTCCCGAAGACTGCAAAACCGTAGATGGCAATTCTAACAAAGCGGGTTGAGCGGCTTGACCTGGGAGATAAATTCAGGAGCTTATGCCAAACTTTCCGGCGGAATCGGAGAGAGGTTCTACAATCGTTAATCGATGAGTCGGAATCCTGAAGGGGGTTCGATTCTCTTTTAACGAAAAGTATTTAGAGAGATTGGTCATGCAAGCTCCCTTGCCCCCCGGCGTTACCCTCCAAAATCGCTACCGGATCGTCCAGCTCTTGGGCCAAGGGGGGTTTGGGCGGACCTATTTGGCTGAGGACCAGGGCCGCTTTCAGGAACGTTGCGCCCTGAAGGAATTTGTGCCCCAGCAGGGGGAGGATCATTTTTCCAGCAAGGCCACGGAGCTATTTCAGCGAGAAGCGGCGATTCTTTATCAGATTCAGCATCCTCAGATTCCCCAATTCCGGGCGATTTTTGAGGTAGAGCAGCGGCTGTTTTTGGTTCAAGACTATGTGGATGGGGTGACCTATCGGGATTTACTCAGTCAGCGGCGGGCGCAAAACAATCCGTTTAATGAATCAGAGGTTCGTCAGTTTCTGCAACAGATTTTGCCGGTGTTGGCCCATATCCACGCCAAGGGCATCATTCACCGGGATATCAGTCCCGACAACATCATGCTGCGTAATGGCGATCGCCTGCCGGTATTGATTGATTTTGGGGTGGTCAAAGAGGTGGTCACCCGCATTCAAATGCCAGAAACCACCGTACCGGCCACCACCGTCGGCAAAATTGGCTATGCCCCCAGTGAGCAAATTCAATCGGGGCGGGCCTACCCCAGCAGCGACCTCTATGCTTTGGCCGTGACGGCAGTGGTGCTGCTGACCGGGCAAGAACCCCAGTCCCTGTTTGACGACGTTAACTTGAGCTGGCACTGGCAGCAGTATGCGACGGTCAGCCCCGGCTTGGCTCAAGTGTTGAACAAAGCCCTCAGTTATCGACCGGGCGATCGCTTCCAGTCCGTCAGTGAAATGGCCCAAGCCTTAGGGTCGGCTTTGACGACTGGCAGCATCCCCACGGGTATTCCCACGGGCAGCGCGACTGCCCCAGCCAGCCCCCCCCTCTCCCAAGCCAGAACCGTGGCGGTCGGACGGGCCTACCAGCCCACCGCTGGCGTCACCCCTGGGGCCAGAGTGACCCATGCCGCTGCGCCGACCCCAGCCGCAGAACCCGAGTCGGTGTGGGAAAATCCCTGGGCCGTCAGTGCCATGGGCATTGGCTTAGCCCTGGTGGCGGGGATTAGCGGCTGGGGCATCGTCAATGCCCTGAATAATGCTGGGCCAGAGCCCACGACAACGCCCTCCGCCAGCATCACCATTAATCCCTCCCCAGAAACCACAGCCCCCACCCCCACCCCCACTGCCGTTGAGCCGGTGGCCTATAGCCAGCAAATCACAGTGGGTGAAGGGGAAAACATTGAGCTAGAGGGGAGCCTGCGCAGTAACGAAACGGTCAATTACCAACTGCAAGGGCAGCAGGGCCAAACCCTCAGGGTGCAACTGTCAGGCGAGGGGGTGCTGCTCACGGTTTTGGCTCCCAACGGCAACCCCGCCGATGGTCAGGCCAGCCGGGTGCTGGGCTGGAGCGGCCCTTTAGAATTCACGGGGCAATATGTGATCCAGCTCAGCCCGGTGCAGGGGCTGACGGACAGCAACTACAAGCTGACGGTGGCCGTGGAAGGGCCAGTCGTAGAGCCTCCAGCGCCTGAGGAAACCCCTGAGCCCCCACCGGAAGAGCAGCCGGTAGAGCCGAGTGTTTCTGAGCAGCGGGTCCGCATCCCTCAGGGGCAAACCAGTATGCGGGTGGCCAATGGGGTTGGCCCTGGCCAAATTCAGCGCTACGTGGTCAATTTGCGCCAGGGCCAGGTGCTCAGCGCCAATCTCGAAGCGGCTTCTGGGCCAGTGCTCTTAGCGATTAGCCTACCCAGTGGCGAAGTCCTGTCCGGGGCCGCTCAGGTACGGTCTTGGGAAGGGCAAGTGCCCTTAGGGGGCGACTACACCATCGAGGTCAGCTCTGAGCAAGCCGCTGAATTCACCCTCAATATCGGGGCACGAAATTAATGGGTGCGACCACGGCCACCCCCATTGCAAATGGATTGCTGATTACCGGCACCGACACAGATGTGGGCAAAACGGTCCTCACCAGCGCCCTGGTCGCCCACTGGCAGCGCCACCATGCCCCCAGCAGCATCGGCCTAATGAAGCCCGTTCAGAGCGGCATGGGCGATCGCGAGCTTTACACCGACCTGTTTGATCTGGGTCAAACTCCGGAGCAAATTACACCCCTCCAATTTGAGGCCCCCCTCGCGCCGCCGATCGCCGCCGATCGCGAAGGCCGCACCATTGACCTAGGCCCTGTCTGGACGCGCCTTGCAGCATTACTCGACCAGCGACAGTGGGTCTTAGTCGAAGCCTTAGGGGGCCTGGGCTCACCGGTGACCCACGAGTGGACCGTGGCAGATTGGGCAGCGGCTTGGCATCTGCCGATTGTGCTGGTGGTGCCGATCAAGCTGGGGGCGATCGGTCAAGCGGTCGCCAACGTGGCCCTCGCCCGCCAGCATGGGCTCTGCGTCAGGGGGATTGTGCTCAACTGTGTCAGCCCCGCAGCCATGGACCGTCAACCGGATTGGGCACCGATGCCGCTGATCACGGCTTTGACTCAGATCCCGGTACTGGGGATCCTACCCTGGCTGGCTGATCCCCGCGATCGCGCTCAGCTTGTCGGGGCGGCAGCGGGTTTAGAACTTGCCTGCCTGTGGCCCCAAACCCAGGTTGTGTATTGATTTGCGTCCTCGCAAGGTGTCATCCGGATAAATACGGGAGCTTCACTGAAAATTTACATCGGGGGCGACTCGGATCACACACACTGTAGGGGAGACCTCTGATAATGATCCCTACGGTTTTTATCTGCCTTGAGAGGGTATTCCTGATTTCAGGGAAAGAAGCCGGGTCAGGGTGTCGATGTGATGATTTATAGGATTGAGGGCCGTTCACATTGCCTGCCAGTGCCTGCCCAGGGGCGAAATCTGACTAGGCCGTCGGTTAACCCGCGCTCAAACACTAGCCCTTTTAGTAAATACCTTACAGAATCATGGTTTCGACAATATTCCCGACACTCAACGCCCAGTTGTCTGGCTTGCGGTTGGATATTCGTACCCTACAGCCCCAACTTTCGGCTTGGCGGCGGCAGATTCATCAGCGCCCTGAGTTGGGGTTCCAAGAGGTACAAACGGCCCAATTCATCAGTCAGAAGTTGACAGAGTGGGGCATTCAGCATCAAACCGGGGTGGCAACCACCGGTGTCGTTGCCATCGTTCATGGCGATCGCCCTGGGCCAGTCTTAGGGATTCGGGCGGATATGGATGCGCTACCGATCCAGGAACTCAACGAAGTTGATTATCGCTCCCAAACCGACGGCAAGATGCACGCCTGCGGCCATGATGGTCATGTGGCGATCGCCCTCGGGACAGCCCATTATCTGGCCCGCCACCGCGATCGCTTTGCCGGAACGGTCAAATTCTTTTTTCAACCAGCCGAAGAAGGTCCGGGCGGAGCTAAACCGATGATCGAGGCGGGAGTGCTCGATCACCCCAGCGTCGATGCCGTTATTGGTCTGCACCTGTGGAATAATTTGCCCCTCGGGACCTTGGGGGTCCGCACAGGGCCGATGATGGCCGCCACCGAACTTTTCCATTGCAGCATCCAAGGCAAGGGAGGTCACGGGGCGATTCCCCACCAAACGGTAGATTCGATCGTCGTCGCGGCCCAGGTGATCAACGCCATTCAAACCATCGTGTCTCGCAGTGTCGATCCGCTGAAATCGGCAGTGGTGACCATTGGTCAACTGAATGCTGGCACAGCCCTGAATGTGATTGCCGATAGCGCCCACATGAGTGGCACCGTCCGCTACTTTGATCCCAGCTACAAAGACTTTTTTGGCCAGCGGTTAGAGCAAGTGATTGGCGGCATTTGCCAGAGCCATGGGGCTACCTACCGGCTCGATTACCGCCCCCTCTACCCGCCCGTCGTCAATGACCCTGACATTACCGATTTGGTGCGATCCGTGGCGCTGGCGGTGAGTGAGACTCCGGCTGGGGTGACCCCAGAATGCCAGACCATGGGCGGTGAAGACATGGCTTTTTTCCTAGAGTCGGTACCGGGCTGCTACTTCTTTAGGTGCGGCTAATGCTGAGCGAGGGTTGGCTTATCCCCACCACCATCCTCGGTTTGACTTTGATGAGGCGGCACTCGCCACTGGCGTCGAGATGTTTGTCCGCTGCGTGGAGCAGTTCTGCCGCCGTTAAGGGGACTCAGCCATTGGGGTGGCCGATTCATCTAGTCAACGCTTCATCCAGTAAGCTCAAGGAAGCGTTGCGTTGGAGGCGCATGGGTGGATACCAATGCCGAAATGACTCGATTGCAGGACTTAATGCCCGCGTCGGGACGGATGCAAGTGCGGCTGCTGCTTGATCCGCGTCAGCCTATCCTGATCAAGGCTCCCTTTCCCCGGCCCTGGAAACAGAGCCATCCCATCATCCTCAATCCCACCCTGTGGCAAGACCTGACGTTGCCGCAGCGGGATTTAGTCTTTTTACAGGCGGTCTGCTGGTTGACCTCGGTACAACTGGTGAAGCCGGAGCTATACCAAGGGGCGACGGTGGTGGGGGCGATCGCCACCCTGGTCGAACTTTTCCAAGGGGATGTGGTGGGGCTCCTGGCGGCGGGGGGACTGACGGCGATCTCCGCCACCCAAATCTGGCGCGCGGGGACCGGCACCCAAGCCCTGATTGCTGCTGATCGAGCCGCTATCACGGTCGCCCAACGGCGGGGCTATACAGAAGCCGCTGCCGCGCAGCATTTACGCTCTGCCCTAGATGCCATCGCGACCCTAGAAGGCGGCACATTGTCCTATACAGACCTCCTCAGGGTGCAGAATTTACGGCCCCTGGCCCAGGCCAGCACGCCCAGTTACCCGGCTTAACGCTGGCGCAGGGAATCGGCTGCCGCCCGTCTAGCCAGAACCAGACAGCGTATCCTAATTCTCTGAGCTAGGACTACAGAGTCTGGATTGGGCGTAAAACCCTGCGCCCCTACCTCTGACTGATGTGTTGTCCTAATTCGCAGCATCGGTAAGTGCCGAGGCGGAATTAAACTGACAACGCCAAGCGCTTGCCCTCACCCCCAGCCTCCTTCGACAAGCTCAGGACATCGCCTCTCCCAAAATGGGCGAGGGGAGCCGATCTTAGCCCCCTTCTCCCGTTCTGGGAGAAGGGGGTTGGGGTTGAGGGTCTTTGGTTTAATTGTGCCAACCTACTTATTACTCGGCGGCGTTGAGCGATCGC
>JAAUQE010000083.1 GCA_012032425.1 Leptolyngbya sp. RL_3_1
GGGCCCAAAGTGACAGTTGGCAGCAGACAACTGCGACCGGTCGTTCCCGAGGCGACGCATAGTTCTCTTGTGCCCAAAATGGATAGCTTCGGCAGGCTGGGGTAAAGCCAGACTCCCGATTAGCAGGATGGTGACAGCAGCGATCGCGGTCGCTACTGCCTGAAAAGGTGACAGCCACTTAACAAAATCAGTCAAAAAACGGCCTAATAGCGCTCGTATCTTCATGGGGGTATCAGCCATCAACACAGAATCAAACAACACAGCAGAACGCTTTTGGGCTGGGTCGGCTTAAGCGCAATGAGGCTCAGCCCAATGCCTTTACAGCCTGGAAAGCCACTTTTGGCGCGAGGTGAACTAAACCCACCAAGGGGACTCATCGGTTCGGAAATCGGTTTCAGTCCAAGGGGACAACGACACCTTGTCTGTTTCCGTAACGTCTGCATGGGCTAGGGCCAAGGAGAGGGGTGCCGGACCCCGGACCACCTTGCCGGTCGCATCGTACTGCGACCCATGGCAAGGGCACATAAACTTTTGCTCACTGGCATTCCAAGGCACCACGCAGCCCAGGTGAGTACAGACCGAGCTAATGCCGTAATTTTCCAGGCTGCCATCGTCGGTCACCACCAGGTAAGTGGGGTCACCCTTGAGCCCTTGCACGAGCACCCTGGCACCAGCGGTGTTGCTGGCTAAAAATTCGCTTGCAACCACATCATTGCCCAGGGAGTTTTTAGCGAGCGTACCGCCCCCAGCGCCACCGCTAGAGGGGGGCACAAAGTAGCGGACTACCGGATATAACATCCCGCCAACGGTGCCTGCCGCTGCACCGAAGGTGAGTAAGTTCATAAATTGGCGGCGTCCCAAATCAGGGACATCAGACATTCCAGACGCTTGAGTCATATTCCAAGCCGAGTATTCCGTTCGGTAAAACGACAAAATTAAAGAGCGATGCTAAACAGCCGCTCCAGGGAAGCCGCAGCTTCTATGCAACCCTAACCAAAAGCCTGCTCGGTGTGAGTAAACGCTTGATGAGACGGTTGTCACATAAGTTTGCAGATACCCACCCGTATTATTGCATCCCCCTGTATCCCAGCGCTTCCCCCAGGGGGTAAATCCCGCTCTATCTCTGCTTTTGATCCAGCCGCATCCCGCCTGGGATCGATCACAACGGGTCTCAGGGAGGGCCGTCGAAACGGCCTAATATTAAAGGGAGTAAAGCAGGGAATGAAGCCGCGTTAGGGCAATCGCCGCGCCCCTCGTGACCCTGGGCCAAAGGCGACGATACCGGTATCTGAAAGGCGTGATCGCATTCGATCAGTCCCCTAAGATAAGTGCAAAGAAATGTTAACCCTGCCCTGGGGAGCCTAGGCGATGACCGGTTCAGAGTTGCAATCACTGATTGTGGACAAATGGGGCTACTCCTTTGATGTCCAGTTCCGGCGGCAGCAGGGGCAAATCTTTCTGCAAATCATGTGGCGCTACTTAGAGCAGGTTTCCTTTCCGTTAACGGAGGCGGAATACTTGGCGCATCTGGACCGGGTTGCGACCTATTTAGTGGCCTGGGGGCAAACCGAATCGGTGCGTTTGGCGATCGCTCAGACCCGCGATCGCCCCCGCTTGGGTAAAGCCGTCAGCATCCTGCTGGATCTGGGAGCCCGCAGTTCTGAATGGCTCCTGGATGATCTCTGAGATGATCTAGGAGCCTAGACCAGGACTGGGCGGGTCAGGTATTGGCACTATTGCTGAGGGCAATGGTGCTTAAGGGGCACTGGCAGCGTGCTTTACATAACCGTTGCATTGAGCAAAATGTCCTAGCGTTTTCGGAGGAGGATGCTAGCATTGCAAGTGATCTGCAACTTTGAGGGCTTGCTGTGATTCGCGCTGCAACCTTACCTATCCAAGCGACACTCCCCCCCCTCAACGAAAATACCCGGCTTAAATTATTCTCTGGCTCAGCGAATGTTGCCCTCTCACGGGAAGTGGCCCATTATCTGGGGCTTGACTTGGGGCCGATGGTCCGCAAACGTTTCGCCGATGGCGAGCTGTACATCCAAATTCAAGAGTCGATTCGGGGCTGCGACGTTTATTTGATTCAGCCGACCTGCTATCCGGTGAATGACCACCTGATGGAGTTGCTGATCATGATTGATGCCTGCCGTCGGGCCTCGGCTCGGCAAATCACAGCGGTCATGCCTTACTACGGTTACGCTCGCGCCGATCGCAAAACGGCGGGCCGAGAATCGATTACGGCCAAGCTGGCCGCCAACTTGATGACCAAGGCTGGGGCCAACCGGGTGTTGGCCATGGATTTACACTCCGCCCAAATCCAAGGCTACTTTGATATCCCCTGTGACCATGTCTATGGCTCACCGGTGTTGATCGACTACATTGCCCAGAAAAATATTCAAGATTTAGTGGTGGTTTCCCCAGATGTGGGGGGGTGGCGCGGGCGAGAGCCTTCGCCAAGAAGCTGAATGACGCCCCCTTGGCCATCATCGATAAACGGCGTCAGGCTCATAATGTGGCCGAAGTCATGAATTTGATTGGTGACATCAAGGGCAAAACCGCCGTGCTCGTCGATGACATGATTGACACGGCTGGCACCATTTCTGAAGGGGGGCGGTTACTCCGCCGTGAAGGGGCGCGGGCGGTCTATGCCTGTGCGACTCACCCGGTTTTTTCTCCCCCTGCCACCGAGCGCTTAGCCGGTGGCCCTTTTGAAGAGGTGATTGTAACCAACACGATCCCCATGTCAGACGAAAAGTTGTTTCCCCAGCTAACGACCCTCTCCGTGGCCAATTTGATTGGTGAAGCCATTTGGCGTATCCATGAAGAAAGCTCCGTCAGCAGCATGTTTCGCTAGTTTCCAAGTTGGATGTGGTTGATGTCCCCGCGCTCTGCAATTGCGCTAGAACGGATGCCATTCGTGACTAGACCGGTAGCCAGAGGTTGGGGAAACACCGGTCAACCCAACAGTCGTCTGGCATGAGAATTACGAAAGGACAAGATTCTTGAGGTGATCGGCGCTGAGAATGCCCTACAGTCGGCATAGATAGTCAGCGTTGATACCATTCCAACACCCATGGGGCGCTCTCAGCGCATATATCAGTTTCTTGACCCTAAACAGGTGACGATCGCCGAAGCCTGCGTGATCGGGGTCGTATCGGGTCTGGCGGCAGTGGCCCTCAAGCAGGGGGTGGAGTTGATGACCGCTTGGCGGCTCAATACCGCCTTGCCCCTGTGGCTGCTATTGCCCGGTTTAGGACTGATTGGCGGCATCTGTTCCGGTTGGCTAGTGGAGTCAACGCCGGAACTCGCGGGTAGCGGCATCCCCCAGGTTAAAGCCGCCCTCAGCTATGTCAAAGTCTCCCTCAATTTACGCATCGTTGTTCTGAAATTGATCAGTACGATGCTGTCTCTGGGCTCAGGCCTGTCCTTAGGCCGCCAAGGTCCGACGGTGCAAATTGGGGCCGCCTTAGCCGCCCAGCTCAGTCTCTGGGTACCCACCTCCCCCCAATACCGTCGCCAGTTGATTGCCGCTGGGGCAGCCGCTGGGTTGGCGGCGGGGTTTAATGCCCGATCTCGGGGGTGCTGTTTGTGGTGGAGGAACTGCTCCAAGATTTCTCAGGGCTGACCCTGGGCACCGCTATTTTGGCTTCCTTTGTGGGGGCGGTGGTGTCGCGTTTGCTGGGGGGGCAGGGGCTCAACCTCAGTAATGTGGGGCTGCTGCAAACCGGCTTTTCGATCCAAGACTTACCCTTTTTGATTCTGCTGGGGGTGTTGTCAGGACTGCTGGGGCGATTATTTAGCCAGGGGATTATGGCCAGTCTGACCTTTTACCATCGGCTCCAGGCGCTGCGCTTTCCGATGCGGGTGGGTCTCGCGGGGATGGTGACGGGGCTGGTGGGGGCAGCGGTCACGGTGGCCGCCCAGGACAACACTGGCCTCTGGGAGTTTTTGGTGACGGGGGATGCCAGTTGGTCGGTGATTGCGATCGCTTTTGTGACCAAATTCATCCTGACTTTGGTGGCCTATGGGTCGGGGGCACCGGGAGGTATCTTTGCGCCGGCCCTGGTCCTGGGATCAGCCCTGGGCTGTTTGGTCAGCTTTTTAGCCCAGACCGTCCATGGCTGGCTGGATATCGCCACCGATACCCTCACCAGCGGCAACACCACTACCTATGCCCTCACTGGGATGGGGGCCTTTTTCAGCGCCGCCACGCGGGTGCCGATTACGGCGATCGTAATCGTGTTTGAAATGACCGCCAACTTTAACCTGGTGCTGCCCCTGATGATTGGCTCGGGCATCGCCCATGTGATCACCGATCGCACCTCCTCCAGTTCGCTTTATCAGGCTCTGCTGGCCCGTCAGGGCATTCACCTCAACCCCGACCCCTTAGATCACAACCCCTGGGAGCATTTAACCGCCGAAGATCTGATGCAGCCTCGGGTCGAAACCCTGTCGGCCCAAATGACCGCCAAAGAAGCGCTACAAGCCTTTTCCCAGTCTCACCATCGGGGCTTTCCGGTACTGGACCAGGGCAAGCTGGTGGGCATCGTTACCCAAACGGACCTGAGTGACAGCACCCAAAGCCGGAGCGGGGGCAAAACCCTGGCGGATTTTATGACCCCCCATCCGGTCACCGTCAGCCCAGAGGACTCCCTGTCCCAGGTCTTACATTTGCTGAATCGCCTCAAGATCAGTCGTTTGCCGGTGACTGAAGGCAACAAGCTGGTGGGGATCATTACCCGAGGCGACATTATTCGGGCGGAGTCTGATCAGGTGAGCGGGCGACTCACTGAAACCGGACCGGGAGCGATCGCCTCCTACGGGGCCTACCGGACCCGAGCGCCAGCCTTGGGCGAGGGGCGGCTGCTACTGCCCTTGGCGGATGGCGAAGGGGCGGATCTGCTTTTAGATGTGGCGATCGCCCTAGCCCGTCATAAAAACTATGAGCTGGAATGTGTCCACATCATTGCCGTGCCTCGCAATGTCCCGCCCAGCGAAGCCGTCGTTGATTTAAAGCCAGCGCAAAAATTGCTGGCCCGAGCCACAGCCCACAGTCAGGCCGCGTCAGTGTTGCTGCATACCCAAATTCGTATCTCCCATAATGCCGCTCAGACCCTGCTGCGGGTGATCAAAGTTCGTCATATTGACATGGTGCTGCTGGGCTGGCGACGCACCCCCAAATCCCCCGTGCCCCTGGCGGGCAGTGTGGTCGATACCCTGCTATTACAGGCCCAATGTCCGGTCGTGGTGGTGCATCCAGGGCTGACAGAGCGCCGCAGTCGCTGGCTGATCCCCATGGCGGGGGGGCCTAACGTGCAGTTGGCGCTGAACCTGCTGCCTGCCCTGATCGCCATCGCTCCCTATCCGTCCTTCAGCCTGTGCTACGTCGCCACCACGCCCCAAAAACAGCGGCAGGATCACTCCCAATTGCTCACCGCTGCCAGAGCGTTGGAGACGCAGCTCCAGCGACCGGTCAGTACCCGCATTCTGCATAACACCAACGTTGCCGAGGCCGTGGCCCAACTCAGCCGCCAGGATCGCAGCGACGTGATTGTGCTGGGGGTCAGTCGCGAAGGGCTGGTCAGCCAGGTGCTCAAGGGCAACATTCCCCTCGAAATTGCCCAATTGAGTGAGGCCACGCTGATCCTCGTGCAGCAGGCTGAGGGGAGCGGGTAAACAGGCAAGCGAGGGTATTTAGGTGGATCGAAGGGGCGGCAGGAAGCAGGAGAACCCATCCGGAGCAATCAGTCCAGCGGCTGTAATTGGAAGTAACCCTGCCGCTGTCAAGGGGGACATCACCCCCTGAAAGACACCGTTAAGTCATCCCTCAGCATGTCCTGCTTGTGAGTCTCAAGTCCCGTTGGAAGCGATCGCCAGTTTCCCCCCCTCAAGCTGTGGCGACGATGGCGGCAACGTCCTCAATGGCAGGGGAGCATTGGCATCCTGTTCGCGAGCCTAACGGTGTCCACTGCTGTGGTGGTGGCCAATGATTCGGGCTTATTAGAGGGCTTTGAACGCCTTGCTTACGACCAGATGGTCCGCTTACGCCATGGTGGCAGGCAATTATTGAGTAGAGAGTTGCCCCCCGACGATCGCCTGCTGATCGTCACCGTCACCGAATCTGATCTAGAGCAGTTGGCGGAATTCCCCCTCACCGATCAAACTGTGGCGCAGGTCATTACCCAACTACAGCGCTATGATCCGGCAGTTATCGGTCTGGATATGTATCGAGCCATTCCGAAGCCGCCAGGACGGGCGCAACTGTTGCGGACATTTGAGGCCGATAATGTCATCGCCATCACCAAATTGGCAGACCAGACCCATCCGGCTATCCCTCCTCCTGAGGGCATTTCCCCAGAGCAAGTGGGTTTCAACGACGTGGTGGTGGATGGGGATGGGGTGATTCGCCGCAGCCTGATCATGGGTACCGAATCTACCCCCGACGGTGGTTTTCAGGTCTACTTTGCCCTCTCCCTGCGCCTTGCCCTCCACTACCTCAGCGCCGCAGGCATTGAGCCTGCGGCCAGTGCCGCTGATCCCGAGACGCTACAGTTGGGAGTCACTCCTTTCCTGCGGCTGCGGCCCGGTGCTGGCGGCTATGGCCCCATTGATGCGGGGGGGTATCAGGTGATGTTGGACTACCGCCATCCCATCACCCCCGCCCGCCAAGTCACCCTCTCTGAGGTCTTAGCCGATCAAGTGGATCCCGATTGGATCAGAGGCAAGGTTGTTTTAATTGGCCCCACCGCCCCCAGCCTCAAGGACTTGTTTTATACCCCCTTTACCGGAGCCGGGGTGGAAGCAACCCACCAAATGCCAGGGGTGGTGATTCATGCCCAAATGGTCAGCCAAATTTTGGATGCGGCCATGGGCAGCCGATCGCTACTGTGGACCAGTACCCCCCTGCAAGAATGGAGCTGGATCGGGTTGTGGGCGTTGCTGGCAGGGGTCTTGGCTGGGCGCTTTCGCCATCCCCTGGGGTTAGGTATGACCCAAACTGGGCTAATTTTTCTACTGGGCATGGTCAGCTTTAGCCTATTTTTGCAGCGGGGCTGGGTGCCGGTGGTGGCCCCCGCGATTGCCATCGCCGGGACGAGCAGCGTGGTGGTCGCCTCGCAGGCTCAACAGTTCGCCCGCCAACGGCAGATGATGCTGTCCTTACTGGGGCAGAATACCTCCCCAGAAATTGCCAACGCCCTATGGGAAAACCGCGATCGCCTGCTGAAGTCTGGCAAGCTACCGGGCCAACGCACCGTGGCCACCATGCTCTTCACCGATATTCGGGGCTTTAGCGCCCTGGCCGAGGGCACCGCTCCCGAAAACTTGCTGAACTGGCTGAACGAGTACCTGAGCACGATGGCCGAAGCTGTTCAGGGTCACCATGGCATTATCAATAAGTTCACGGGGGACGGCTTACTGGCGGTCTTTGGCGTGCCAATTATTCGCCGCAGTCAGGCCGAAAGAGTCCAAGATGCTGAAGCGGCGGTGACCTGTGCGCTAGAAATGGCGACCCGGCTGGAAACGCTCAACCGACGGCACCAAGCCCAGGGGGGACCCCACCTCAAAATGCGCGTCGGCATTTTTACCGGTGCCGTGGTGGTTGGCAGCATTGGAGGCCAAACCCGAATGGAATATGGCGTCATCGGTGACAGCGTCAATATTGCCTCCCGTCTGGAAAGCGTGGACAAAGCGCATCAAGAGAATGATTGCCGGATTTTGATTGGCCATGACGCCGAAGGGATTTGGCCCCAAATCAGACCTCAGTTTTGCATCAAAGCCTGGGGTGCCCTCACCCTCAAGGGCCGGAAAGCACCGGTCGCCATAGACGAAGTCTTAGGCCTGTTAAAACCCGCCGCCCAGGCGGCCACCGGTTCCATAGCGGGATCGGCAAGCCAATGTGGATGAGTCAATGGGTGAGGTGAGGGTGAAGCGTCAAGGGTGAGCGGGTGGAGACAACACTTCTAATTTTGGAAACTGCCCGCTCCTTTAGCTGCTGTACCCCAGACCTAGAGGCGATGGTGGAGTGATTGCAGCACTGTGGCGTCACCAGCGTGGCAATGAAAGCGACGGGAGTCTACTGGGTTCCCGTGTTTCAAATTTTGGAAACCGCTGGGTTTGAGGTGTGCTTGATGAATCCGCACTTGGCCCAAAGTGATGTTTTAATCCGGCAAGTCTTGACAGAGTGTCGATGAGTAACTGTAACGAAAGCAACCGGTAAAGGGTTACAAGTGAGTTACAGACTTAAAAAGTGGTTAACCATTCATCGCAATGACACAACAGTGCAATTCGACCGAGATCGCATCCCTACAAGTCAACGGCGATCGCCTCAACGACACCCTCAAAACCATTGGCGCGATTGGCGCGCTACCCAACGGTGGCGTGCGCCGCCTCGCCTTTAGCCTCGAAGACATTCAGGCCCGCACTATCCTGCAAACCTGGATGGAAGCCGCCGGCATGACCACCACCATCGACACCGCTGGCAACCTGATTGGTCGCTATCCTGGCCGCTTCCCCCATACTCCCGCCCTCGCCACTGGCTCCCACCTCGACACCGTCCCCAACGCGGGCATCTACGACGGTACCTACGGTGTACTGGCCGGATTAGAAGTAGTGCGCACCCTCCATGAAAACAACATTCACCTCGACCATCCCCTAGAGCTGATCGTCTTTGCCGACGAAGAGCGCACCATGATCGGCAGCAAAGCCATGGCGGGTCAGGCCCCCCTCGACCCCGACTACTACGCCCATCCCCACTACGCACCGTTGCCCCCCAGCTTGGCCGCAATTGGCGGGGATTGGGAGCGGCTGACCGCATCCCAACGCCAACCCGGCAGCCTCGCTGCCTTTGTCGAGCTCCATGTGGAGCAAGGTCCTGTGTTAGAAGCTGCCGGTGGCCCGATCGGTTTGGTCACGGGCATTGTCGGCCAGCGCCGCTACAGCATTACCGTCGCAGGCCAAGCCAGCCATGCCGGTACCACCCCCATGGATATGCGCCAAGATGCCCTGGTGGCAGCGGCCCAGGTGATTTTGGCGGTGAACAAAATTGGTACAGCCGACAATGGCGATCAGGTGGCGACGGTGGGCTCGATGAAGCTCTCCCCCAACGTGGTCAATACCATTCCGGGCCAGGTGGAAATGACCCTCGATATTCGCGATCTGTCCAACGATCGCCTCGATCAGATGGTCGCCACCCTAGAGCAAGATATGGCTGCGATCGCCCAAGCCACCCAGACCCGCATCCACCTACAGCCCAAGCTTCGCAATGAGCCGGTCCCCGTCAACTCCCACATTCACAGCACCATTGCCCAGGTGTGCGAAGACCTCGGATTACCGAGTACAGCGCTGCCCAGTCGGGCCAGCCACGATGCCCAAATCATGGCCAGCCTCACTGACATGGGGATGATTTTCGTGCCCAGCGATGACGGCATCAGCCATGCCGAGACCGAATACACCTCCCCAGAGCACTGCACCCAGGGGGCGAATGTGTTGCTACACACCCTGCTGCGCCTCGATCACCATTACGGCTGCACTGAGGAGGTCGTCGCAGCGGTGAGCGCAATCTAAACGGCTCCATCCCAACCCGTAGTTTGCCCTACGGTCAAAACTTAAGCTTTCAAATTTGGATGCGGTTTAAGTTACGTGATGGAGTTTTTCTGATGAACGCGATGGCTCGATACCATAGCGACGAAGCTGCTGCGGCCGCCCCCATTGCCCCAAAACTGTGCTTGAGGCAACTTTTCCGCTCCAGGGAGGTGTGTACAGTACACAACAAATGTATGGGGCGGGAAAGGCTTAGGTCAGCGGCTGAACCTTAGAACCAGAGCCTAATGTTGTTTCAGAGCTGAGACCGGCATGGCGGTTAGTACAGATCAGTCCTCTTCGTTACGTGCCCCGGAGCAGTCCCCTGGGGCTTCGACAACGGTGGCTCCTGACTTGGCAAAATCAGCGGCGGGGGTCTCGCTGCGATCGGTGACCAAGAAATATGGCGCTGTCACCGCCATTAAAGACATCAACCTCGAAATTCCGGCGGGGGTCTACTGCTGTTTGCTCGGTCCTAGTGGCTGCGGTAAGACAACGGCACTGCGGGTGATTTCTGGCCATGAAACGGTCACTAGCGGTCAGGTTTTGATTGGCGATCACCAGGTCCATGACCTGCCCCCGGCTAAGCGCAACACGGCGATGATGTTTCAGAACTACGCCCTGTTTCCCCACAAGACTGTCTGGCAAAACATCGAATTCGGCCTGAAGATGAAACAGGTGCCGCTTAAAGAACGGCAGCAGCGGGTGGATGAAATTTTGGATCTAGTGGGTCTGAGCCATACGGGCGATCGCAAACCCCACCAGCTCAGCGGCGGGCAACAGCAGCGCATCGCCTTAGCCCGCGCCCTAGTCAATCGCCCCCAAGTGCTGATGCTGGATGAACCCTTGAGCGCCCTGGATGAAAACCTGCGGGTGCGGATGCGAGGAGAGTTACGAAAGATTCAAAAACAGTTTGGCCTCACCTTTATTCAGGTCACCCACCACGTAGAAGAAGCCTTTTCCCTCTCGGACCAAATTGTGGTGATGAACCACGGCCACATTGACCAAATTGCGACGCCGGGTGAGCTGTTTGCAACCCCTGCCTCCCAATTTGTAGCTAAGTTTATTGGGGATAACAACCTCTTTTCCGGCAAGGTCGTCAGCACCACCGCCTATCGGGGCAATCGGGAGTTAGTGGAACTGACGATTCCGGGTTTAGGAAACCTGTTTGCGATCGGCCATGGCGGACAAGTCGGCACAGAAGCCGCATGTTCAGTCCGTCCAGATTTGTTGCAGTTAGAAACGACCCCCGCAGCGCCGCAGCCCGCTCAAGACAAGCCTGCTAACGCCCTGACAGCTCGCATCACCAATATTGAACTCACGGGTTTTGTAACTCGGGTATCCCTAGCGATAGAAGCAACCGGCCAGGATTTGCTGCATACCATTCGTACCGTGGATTGCAGCAGACTAGCCTTGCAAGAAGGCCAGCTTGTTTCCTTAAAATGGTCTGTCGATGATTGCGTGTTTTTGCCCTATTAAGGTAGGGTTAAGAGCAAAATTCTGAAGGTGATTGAATGGGTGAATAGGTAGGCTTTTTAAAGTCCAAAAGATCTGCTTTGCCCTGTTCTTGATCGTGTTTAGGATCTGTAGCATTTAGGACCCATGCTCAATGGCTAATATTTCTCGCCGTAAACTGCTCTATACCGGTTTGGCTACGGGCGCTGCCATCGCGACCGCCCGCTGTGCGCCCAAAGGTACGCCGAACAACCCTGCGCCGGGTCCAGAGGTAACCACCGACTCGATCAAAGATGTCACCCTCCGCTTTATTGGTACCGGCGTTGCCCAGGTCAACGACATTCGCGACAAAGCCCAAGAAGATCTGGGCTTCAAGATCGAAATGCGGGCCTTGAGTACTGAAGAGAACAATCAGATTGCCATTACCCAGCCCGGTCAATATGACATGTTTGACGGGGAATATTTCAGCCTGCCCTTGGTGGTGCCTTCGGGGAATTTGCAGCCGATTGATATTAAGCGGATCACAAATTTCGATAAGATTGCCCCCTTCTTTACCACCGGAAAATTCAATGGCTTGCCCGTTGAAGCGGCCCAAGGCACGTCGCCCATTAAGGTGATGTATTTAACCGGTGCCGACTCAAAAGAATTCTCGGCTAGCCCGACCGACTGGGCAACCCTAATCCCCTTTCAATACAACGCTGACACCCTCGGCTATCGCCCCGATTTAGTGGGTCGCAAAATCGAGAGCTGGGCAGAATTGTTTAACGAAGAGTTCAGGGGTAAAACCTCAATTTTAGACATTCCTTCCATTGGGATTATGGATGCGGCCATGGTAGTGGAATCCGCTGGCCTGATGACCTTTGGCGACAAGGGCAACATGACCAAGGAAGAGATTGATCAAATCACCGCCATCCTGATTGAGCAGAAGCAGGCGGGTCAATTCCGAGCTTTTTGGAAGACCTTTGATGAGTCGGTGAACTTCATGACCTCCGGTGAGGTAGTACTGCAATCCATGTGGTCCCCAGCGGTCACCGCAGTGAAGGCCCAAGGAATTGAATGCGTTTATGCCCCCTTGAAAGAGGGCTACCGCGCTTGGGGCGGTGGCGTCGGCATTTCCCGCAGCTTAGAAGGTCCCGCGCTGGATGCTGCTTACGAGTACCTCAACTGGATGCTTGACGGTTGGGTGGGGGCGTTCCTCGGTCGCCAAGGCTACTACAGCGCGGCACCTGAGTTATCTAAGGCATTCATGTCTCCTGAGGAGTGGGATTTCTGGTACGAAGGTAAGCCCGCTGCGGTGGATATGGTGGATCCCTTTGGCACCACCCTAGAGAAAGCGGGCGCGGTTCGTGACGGTGGCAGCTTTGAGGAGCGCATGGGCAACGTGGTGGTCTGGAACTCCACCATGGAAGAGCAGGTTTACCTGGTTCAAAAGTGGAATGAGTTTATCGCTGCTTAAAGCGTAGTCTCCTAAAAATCGTAGGTTGGGTGCAGCGTCAGCGTAACCCAACACAGCCCAGTCAAATGTTGGGTTCCATTGCATTTCACCCAACCTACTCATTGCCCTGATCACGAGATTGACCATTTAGATCCCCCCGGCTATCGCCACCCCCCTTGATAAGGGATTGACATACTTGATTAACCAAAGTGTCTGCCCTCACCCTTTTCTTGTATGCCAAAGGCTTTAAGCCCTCTCCCAGAGGGCGAGGGACTTGAATTCTGGCTCCCCTTCTCCCATTGGGAGAAGGGGTTGGGGATGAGTGCCTCCTGGTTAGCAAAGTATATGAATGCCCTTGATAAGGGGGGCTAGGGAGGATCTCCGCGTGCCGCTAGTAGCTCAAACGCATGAATTATGGATAGCACCTGGAAATCGCTCCGAACCTATCTGCTCGTCACGCCTCAAACGCTGGTGCTGCTGGCGTTTTTGGTGCTGCCCATTGCGATGATTGGGATCGTCAGCTTCTGGCAGTTCAATGGCTATGCCATGATCCCGGCCTTTAGCTGGGAGAACTATGCAGGTATCTTCAGCTCTCAGGTCACCATCGCTACCTATTTGAATACCTTTAAATATGTGGTGCTGGTGTGGACATTCTGCTTGGCGATCGCCTTCCCCGTCGCCTACTTTCTCGCCTTCCACATTGAGCGCCAGAGTCGGCGGATCATCCTGTTTTTGGTTTGCACCATTCCCTTCTGGACCTCCAACATCATTCGGATGATCTCTTGGATTCCGGTATTGGGGAAAGAAGGGCTGGTGAACCAGGCGCTGCTGGGGCTGGGGTTAGTGAATCAGCCGGTGGAATGGCTGCTCTACTCCGACTTTGCGATCGTCTTGGGGATGGTTCACCTCTATAACTTTTTTATGATCGCCCCGATTTTCAATAGCCTGATGCGCATCGACCGCGACCTGATTACCGCCGCAGTGGATATGGGGGCGTCAGGCTTTCAGGTGTTGAAAGAGATCATTCTGCCGTTGACGGCCCCCGGCATGGCGATCGGCTCCATTTTCGTCGTCACCCTGACCATGGGTGATTATCTGACGGTGCGACTGATGGGGGGCGGTCAAGCGGCTTCGGTGGGCAAGTTGATTAATACGCAAATTGGCAGCTTGCAGTATCCCCTCGCCGCCGCCAATGCAGTGCTGCTGCTGGTGGTAACGCTGATTGTGGTGGTGGGGATTTTGCGCGTGGTGGATATCCGCAAGGAGCTTTGAAGCAGCAGGACGAGAGTCGTTTAGGAGCATGTGTAAAGCGCAGCCCCGGAAGCAAAAAACTCTATGCTTGGCAAAGCATAATCAACGTTCAAGATCAGGACGTTTGACCGAGTTTTCCCCTCTAGGGAGGGCGTCAGGGGTGGGTTTCCGGCAAATGGCCAACGACTGACCCACCCCGGCCTACGGCCACCCCTCCTCAGGAGGGGATAGTTCGGTTTGACCCTGATGTTGACTATCCATGTGCGATGAGATCACGAGTCCTCTGGGTGAAGCCAATCGATTTAGACCCCTCCAATTCACTGACGGTGGCGGATATTGGGGAGATGGCCCTGATTCAACGCCTCCAGCCTTTTTGCGCGGTTGACCTGATCGGCGATGACGCTGCCGTCCTGCCCGCCAACGCTGCCGACCTGGTCGTGACCACCGATGTGCTGGTGGATGGGGTGCATTTTAGCGATCGCACCACCCCGCCAGAGTCCGTCGGCTGGCGGGCGGTGGCCGCGAATCTCTCTGATCTGGCCGCCATGGGGGCTAGTCCCGTCGGCATTACCGTGGGGCTGAGTTTGCCCGGTACCCAACCGGTCGCCTGGGTTGAGGCGGTTTATCGCGGCATGGCGGCTTGCTTGCAGCAGTATGGCGGGGCAATTGTCGGGGGGGATGTGGTGCGATCGCCCCAAACCAGTCTGGCCATTACCGCCCTGGGCCGGGTGATGTCAGGGCAAGCCTTTTATCGCCATGGTGCAAAACCCGGCGATGTGATTATGGTGACCGGCTGTCACGGGGCGTCGCGGGCGGGCTAGAGCTGCTGCTGAATCCAGAGCGCGGCAATCCCCTTTCCCCCCAAGTCCGCACTGCCTATATCCAGACCCATCAGAAACCGCAGCCTCGCTTCGATGCGATCGCAACCCTCCGCCAGCTCTGGCCCGGACATGCCGCCGTCATGGATAGCAGTGATGGTCTGGCCAATGCGGTACTGCACCTCTGTCAGGCCAGTGGGGTCGGGGCCAAGCTCGGGCGATCGCAGTTGCCGTTTCCCCCAGCATTGGTAGCTTGGGTGGGACAGCCCACCGCTGAGCGCTGGGTCCTTTACGGGGGTGAAGATTTTGAGCTGGTACTGTGTTTGCCAGAGGCGATCGCCGCCGCCTTGGTCAAAGAATTGGGGGGGACCGCCGCGATCGTGGGCACGATTCAGCCCGAGCCCGGTGTGTATTTGGTGGATACCCCAGCAGATGTGACCGGACTGACCTTGGGTG
>JAAUQE010000084.1 GCA_012032425.1 Leptolyngbya sp. RL_3_1
TAGCCATAAAGTCCATCAGCCGCGTTTGCAGTTGATGGGACATGGCCCGCCCCAGCGATTCAACTGACTGCTTGAGCTGACTGGAGTCATGGCCTAGGGCCAGCCCCAGATGGGGAGTGGAGCTGTGGATCGCTAGGCCCAGAACCTGCTGCTGCTGGTTAGGGGAAGAAAATGAGCCTGTTGGGGCAGCGGCTGGGGTCATGGCGCGGAGGATGTAATGCTGTCTAGGATACCGTGCCCTTTTAGATGCCGTGCCCTTTTAGATGCCGTACCTTTGAGGATGCCGCTCCGACTCAACCGATAGGCGGGGCAGTCAGGATGGATGTGGTCAAAATCGGTTCATGGAAGCGAGTTAGGGACTTCCAGAGATTGAATCATCCCATTGTGGTCAAGGACGATAGGGATGAACCGCTGTGTAGGGCGACATCCGGCTTAGCTCAGCCTCGGCTTGGCTGGACGTTCAGCGGAACGTCCCTACGATTGCGCCATTCTGAATGAAGCAAATTTCGGGCTCTGGAAATGGAATGCTTTATTTCTTGGAACTCCTTTAAGTGGGGATGGGCTCACCAGGCCGCAGCTTGGCCCATTTGCCCAGCTCCTGGCTGAAACTTGCGCAGCCCACCACATCCCATTCCATCTCGATCATCTCGCCATCCTGGCGGATGTTGACGTTGATCGTAGGCTCCGTCGCTTCAAAGTCGGGCTCAGGGGTCAGGTGGGGCTGCTGATGCTGGCCCTCAACCGCGTGATAGGTGGTACAACGGTCCACATAATGACAATTGATACAAATACACATGACTGCTCCTCCTGGGGCATCACCCGCTAGGGTCAGAGGGTTTAGGCGGTCAGAGGTTGAGACCCACAAACCGGCTAATTTTTTGCTAATCTAACGCAACTTTGTTCCTCAGGTCTGTCGCCAAAGGAGATGATGTTGCAAAATGAAAGGCTGTGCCCTAGAAATCCTCTATGGTCTAAGGCCTTGCTGTTTATCCCCTCAAAAATTCATTGCGCGCTGTTTCGACTGATCCCTCTCCCTTCATCGCCCCTTCTGTGACTGCTGCTCTGTCACCCCAGGCTTGGCCCTTTGACCTATCGCTACTGCCGCCTTCGGCTCATCTAGTGGGCGGTAGTGTCCGCGATGCCCTCCTAGACCGCACCGCCGACTATCTCGACCTAGATTTTGTCCTCCCCGAAGCCGCAGTCGAAACGGCCCGCACCATTGCCCGCCATCATCAAGCTGGGTTTGTGGTTTTGGATGTCACCCATCAGATTGCCCGCGTGGTGTTTGACCGGGCGACGGTGGATTTTGCCCAACAGGTGGGGGATACCCTGGCCGAGGATCTGCATCGGCGTGATTTTACGGTCAACGCGATCGCCTACCATCCCCACACGGAGCAGATTTTCGATCCCCTCAGAGGCTGTGCTGATTTAGACCGCCGGGTGCTGCGGATGGTCTCCCCCGATAACCTGGCCGATGATCCGTTGCGGCTGCTGCGGGCTTATCGTCAGGCGGCGCAACTGGGCTTTACCCTAGACAGCCAAACCCGGCAAACCATCCATCAGCTCTCCCCGCTGCTAGGGCGCATGGCGGCGGAACGGGTCCGGGGCGAATTAGACTGTCTCCTCAGCCTGTCAGCAGGGACCCCCTTACTCCAGTTGGCTTGGCAAGATGGTCTGCTGCAAGATTGGTTCCCCCAACTCCAGGCCCAACCGCTTCAGATTTTAGGCGCGATCGATGGGGCGACCCAGACCCTTGAAACGCTTTGTCCAGCCATGGCCGAGCAACTCCCTGAGTGGCTGAAGGAACACACGCCGCCGGGATGTCACCGCAGTTGGCTGAAGGCCACTAAGCTCAGCCAGGTCATCCCCGAGACCGCAACGGCGGCTGAAGCGGAACTCACCCGCCTCAAGTACAGCCGGGCTGAGCAGCAAGCGGTGTTGGCCATTTTACGGGGATGGCAATACCTGCAAGCCCACCCAGGCGAGGGGCTCTCCTCCCGCCAGCAATATCATCTATTCAAAATTACTGGGCCGAGCTTCGTGGGGCTGGCACTCTTGGCCTGTGCCCTGGGCTATCCCCAAGGACCGCTGCGGTTGCTCTGCGATCGCTTCCTCGCCCCAACTGATCCCGTCGCCCATCCCCAGCCCTTAGTCAGTGGCCGTGAGGTCATGGCCCACTTCAACTTGCGGCCCGGTCCCCGGATTGGGGTGCTCTTGGCCGCCGTGGAGTTGGCCCATGCCGAAGGCCAAGTCACGACCTCGACTGAAGCCCTCAGTTGGCTAGAGATGAGAGCCGACACCTTACCCCCCAGCCAGACAATCTAAAGCTTGGAATTAGCGGATTTATAGCGGTTGAGGGCGGCGCTCCTCACCTGTTGCTCCCCTGGGCACATTAAATCCCAGGAAAATAGGTGTTATTCTGGAGGTGACTCGGACCCATGCGGTAACAACGCCCAAACCATGTCAGGACCGGAAGGTAGCAGCATCACGGGATGCTTGTCACAGGCGTGGACTCCGGGTCACTTGGCGTTTAATCTGACTGCAATCCTGCGAAATCTCCCCTTTCAGATCAGCAGATTTCCTTTGATTACAGTCACCGTTAAAAGTCAGTCATTTTGACTGCCAATTCTTTGCTGTTATGGCCTTACGGCCTGAATAGAGGTCTTGAGACTGGTAAGCCTCTCAGGTGCGCTGCGGGTTCTGCCTGATCAACCCTCTGTAGCAGGCTGCGATCGCCCGCCATCCGGCTTGACAGCAACCGGGTGCTCGATTGCGCCCTAAGAGAATGAGCGCTGAGAAAACTTGGCCTCCAGCATCGCTGTGCAGGAGGACTTGCGGGTTTCACCGTGATTTGTGCTGCTGTCCATGAAGGGCGCATAAAGACAGACGCCGTGATTATGTTGTTTTCGTGAACTCGCGGCTCAGGTTCCGGCTCCCTCAGTAAATCCTGGAATAGAGCCAGGGTGAGCATCGTCAAGTCGAGGCGAATACGCGATCGGCGGTTTTCGTAGGGTTGCATCGGAGGATGACGGAGCCAGCACCCTAGCATCCCCCCGCAATTCAAGAAATATCCAGAGGATGCCAGCACCCTTGACTGGCCTAGCGCTTTAAAAAAATGGGAAATCGTTGGAAAAGCCAGAGCGGCTTCACGCTGATTGAGTTGATGGTAGTCGTCATTATTATTGGTATCTTGGCGGCCCTGGCCCTGCCCGCATACACTGCAATGGTTCGTCGGGCTCGATATGCCGAAGTCAAGTTACAGATGGGAACGATCTCGAAAGAAGCCCAGATATATTTAGTTGAACATGGTCAATACCCGCCCGATGTGAATGGCAATACCCCACCAGCGGGGATGATCAATTGGCCCCAAGAGGTTCCTTTTGACGGCAGATATGACTATGACCATTGGGGCGTCGGTCAGAACCAGTGCTACGTCCAGGTCGGGTTTGTCGGCGAAAGCCAGCAGCGTCAGTATCAAGTCCATGCCATTAATGCCCAGCCCTCTAGCTTTCAAGCCTTTGATGACAACCTGGTGCTGGGAGTCGCCCTGTATGACTGTGCATCAGGGAGAGGGTCGATTCGGTAATCCCCCTCTTAAATTGCTGCAATGGCAGTGGTCACCCCATGGACCTTGCTTCTATCCTGAGGGCAGTACTGTTCAATCTTGAAGAAAAACCATGGCAGGCTTTGGCGATCTGGTTCAGAAGGCATTTTACTTAGGGGTGGGGATCGCGTCCTATGCGGGTGAAAAAACCGGCGGTACCCTTAAAGAAGCGCGGGAGCAGGCTCAAAAAATTGTAAACGAGCTAGTGGAGCGGGGAGAGCTCACCGCAGAAGAGGCCCAAAAGTTGATCAATACAATGATGCAGCAGGCCCAGGAAAAGGGGCAGCCTGCCCCGTCGCCGTCGCGACCCGCGTCAGAGCCACGCAAAATTGAGATTATTGAGGATGAGCCCACTTCAGAAGCGCAAGAGGCGGCGGCCCTGCGCCAGCAGGTTGAGACGTTACGCCAACAACTGAACGATTTGAAAGGTTAGCCATGAGCAGTGCGGATAACAGCGACCATCAGTGGGCCGAAAATATCAGTGCGTTTCTGACGGTGTCCGCTCAGATTACGGAGTCCTGGTTGACCTACACCGCTGACAGCACCCTAGAGGTGGCGGATGCCGTCACCGAAGATTTGGCCCGACAGGTGGCACCAACGCTGGATGCCTGGGCAGATACCGTCGATGAAGCCCTGAAGCCTTTGGAAACTGCTCTCGGGGCCGAAGCCGATCGCCTAGCCGATGCAGTGACTGAGCAATTAACGCCGCTCGTCACCCCCCTCGTCACCGAATTAGAGCGTTGGCTAGAGGCGATCGCGGAACCCGTCAACCGCACCGTCGATCCTTGGCTGAATGATCATCCTGCCTGCGTGGGTTGCCGCCATTACCACGGCCAAACTTACGGGGGCAATTTGCTCATTTGTGCCATGCACCCCTATGGTGCCGAGGAGCATCAATGCCCTGACTGGGAATCCGTCTGGCCTCAGCCCCCCAACAATGGATAAAAATGTCCCACGGGGCCTTGGCCCTTACCTAGACGTAGGGCATGCTTGAGCGCCTGGGTCACATAGTCTTTAGCCCGATGAATGGCCTCAAGGGGGGCGAGACCCAGGGCTAAATTGGCCGCTATGGCTGCGGCTAAGGTGCAGCCGGTGCCATGGGTATCGGGGGTCTCCACGGCCTCCGTTCGCAGCACTTGGGTTTCAGCGCCATCAAACCAAACATCGACGCCCTTGAGATCACCTACCATGCCGCCCCCCTTGACCAGAACACCACGGGGACCCAGGGTGTAGATTTGTCGGGCCGCTTGCTCCATATCCTGGAGGGATGCGATCGGCACCCCCGATAGAATCTCGGCTTCGTAGCGGTTGGGGGTGAGAATGTGAGCTAAGGGTAAGAGTTGGGTGCGGAGGCTGGCGATCGCGGCATCATCAATCAGTTGCGCCCCGGTGCGAGAAACCATCACTGGATCAATCACCCGATTCCCCAAGGCAAACTGCTTCAGCGCTTGAGCCACGGCGGTGATGATCGCCGCATTCAGCAACATCCCGGTTTTTAACGCCTGCACACCAATATCGGTGACCACCGCCTCGATTTGAGCAGTGACGGCCTCAGGGGGCAGGGCATCCACTCGGGTGACCTCACAGGTGTTTTGAGCGGTGATACAGGTGAGGGCACTGGTGCCATGAACCTGGTGGAAGGCAAAGGTGCGCAGATCAGCCTGCACGCCAGCCCCGCCCCCGCTATCTGATCCCGCGATGGTCAGGGCGACGGGGGGAGAAAGCAATTGCGCCATAAGCCTCGACTAACGGCCTCCGGGTCGCCGACGTTGCAGAAACTCAGGGATATCGAGGCCACCCCCAGAAAGCGCACTCCCGGCACCACCCACCGGCGGCGCACTGAGGTTATTACGCTTTAACGGCGTAATTCGAGCAGCAGCCTCATGCTTGACCGCATGGGCATCCATATTGAATCCCGTTGCAATCACCGTAATGTGGACTTCCCCTTGGAGGCGATCATCAATCACCGCACCAAAAATAATGTTGGCGTTGGGATCCACCGCTTCGTAAATAATTTCAGCGGCGGCATTCACCTCATGGAGGGTGAGGTCACCGCCACCGGTGATATTAAAGACCGCCCCAGAGGCCCCATCAATGGAGGCTTCCAGCAGCGGCGAGGAAATTGCCGCGATCGCCGCTTCCCGCGCCCGAGATTTCCCGGAGCCCACCCCAATCCCCATCAGGGCGGAACCGGCATCGGCCATCACTGCCCGGACATCGGCAAAGTCAACATTCACCAACCCTGGAATCGTAATAATGTCAGCAATGCCTTGGACCCCTTGACGGAGAATATCATCCGCTGCCCGGAAGGCTTCTTGTACGGGGGTCTGCTCTGAAATCACCGACAGCAGCTTGTCGTTGGGAATCACAATCAGCGTATCGACGCGGGTCTGTAGGGCCGCAATTCCCTCCTCAGCTTGGGCGGTGCGGCGTCGCCCCTCAAAGGTAAAGGGACGGGTGACGACGCCCACCGTCAGGGCTCCGGCTTCCTTGGCGACCTCCGCCACAATCGGGGCCGCGCCGGTACCGGTACCGCCCCCCATGCCAGCGGTGATAAAGACTAAATCCGCCTCTTCTAGGCTGGCGGCAATTTCATCCCGAGATTCTTCGGCAGCCTTCTGGCCGATCGCCGGATTCCCGCCAGCCCCCAACCCGCGAGTCAACTTTTGACCAATCGGTAACGCATTCTCAGTTGAGACATTACCTAAGGCTTGGGCATCGGTATTTACCGTCCAAAACTCAATACCCGAGACGCCCCGGTCAATCATGCGATTGACGGCATTACAGCCGCCGCCACCGACACCAATTACTTTGATTTTGGCAATGTTGCTGGGCACAGTATCACCGCTTGGAAACATCTCTCCCGTCCTTACCCTGGGACCACTGGACACGTTATCGGTTGGAGCAGGGCTCGTGACCGGGTTCGCATAGGCGACCACCTTACCATCAGGAGCAATCACTGAATCAGGATTGCCATCAATGGGCTGTAGCTCCTCAGAAATGCGATCGGAATGGCCGTTATATGACATTGGATTTTTAGGACGTAATCTCTTCGTTTCGGCAAGCAGTTGCCATTCCGAGGGGGTCAAATCTCAAAGAGTTTCCGACAACTATAAAGTACTTCGGTAGAAATGCCAAACCAGGAAAAAATCCCGTCAGATCAGGCTTTGCAGGATGCCTCTAGCAGGCAACCACGGGCGTCAAGGCTAGGACAACCCGCCAGAAAATCGCGCCCTGTCCAGGGTCGAGTTTGCCTGGGGTGAATCGTATTTTTAGCTTGTCTTAAGTTTTCCTTTACCTCGTTGCTGAGTCCTCAACGGCAGACAGCGGCCCTGGGGCTTGAATAATGGGATTGTCTGGATCCCGCAAGTCAATGTAATCCACCGTGAGTTGGGTGTCTGCGGTAATTAGGGGGCGAAGTTGGGCCAGGGTACGGAGCTGACTGGGCAGTCGCTGCGCGCCGTAGGAGCCCACATAAATTTGTCCGAGTTCCGTATGCAGAATGAGATTGCTGGGATCACGCCAATCGACCCTAGAAACCTCTATCGGTGCAGCTTGGAGGGTGGCATAAAGCCCCGGCCATTGGCTGCGATAGGTGTCGCGATAGCCCTCCACGGTCAAGGGCGGTGGAGACCAGTCGGCCTCAAACAGGGTGAAACTCTCTTCGGGGAGCCAGCGACCGACGATATCTAAAAATCCATCGGCTTGGTCACTGCCCGGATCGGCACGGGTCACCGCCACGGGGGCTCGCTCTTGCACGGTCACGGTCAAACTGGGGGGAAACAACTGCCGCGCCACCTGCACATCTGAAATCGGAGCCTGGGCTTGCAAGACCTGAACGATGGCGGCGGGTTCAACCGCCAGAAGCGATTGTGGATAGTCCAAGGGCAGTAGGGATTGAATGGCAGCGTCGCTGAGGTGTTGATTACCTTCAATGGCAACCTGCGTGGGGTCCTGGAGAAACCAGCGCGGGTGGTGAAAGCCCCAGAGGCCAGCGATCGCCAGCCCCACGACAACGCTGCCGCGCCACAGACCTTGGAGGTTACGGCGGCGTCTTTGGCGGCGCAAATCTTGACGGCGGCTAGCGAGATTTTCAGGAGAAGGGGAGACAAGCTCGGTCATGCGGTCACTCGGTCGTGCGGTCAGCAACAGACAAACAGATTAAACGGGTCAAACCCATGGTGGCAAGGATAGCTTGAACCTTTTGAGATGGGTGCGTTTTGTGGGCTGAATCCCCTGTCTTTGGATGGCGGGGGCTAGAGGGCGGGGGGCACAGGGACTAGGCTGGGGTCGAGTCAGACAACTGTTCCAGCCATTGTTGAGCTAAGGCTAGATCGGTAAAGGGAATGTCGTAGTACTGGCTGGGTGAGACCTTTGCTAAGACCTCTGGATCGATTTCGGGCCTGATCGTCAGGCGTAAGCAAATGGCGCAGCCTCGGGGGATCTCGGCATCCTTGGGGACGGGGCGATCGCCCCCATAGAGATCAACCGCTTGCACCGTGGCCAGATCAACAGTTTGTATATTTGTGGGGCCTTGGCGCGTGGGACGGCCCCAGATTAGGGTCTGGTCTCGTTGCCCCGCCATGGCGTAGATGTCGTATTTAACCGGGTCAAAGGTCTTGCCCCAAACGCGGTACGCCTCAATTTTGCGATATTCATTCCAGCCCGCCCAGGCTAAACCGATAAACAGCCCCAGCAAGGGCAGCCAGAGCAATCCCCGTTCCATAGTGTTTTTAGATGGTGGCAAGTTAATTAAACCTTGGCCACATCCAAATCCGTAGTTCGCCCCACGGTAAAAACTCAAGTTTTCAAACTGGATGTGGTTTAACTTTGATTGTATCGGCCTGATGGATCGCCATAGAACTCTGGCCAGGGAATGCCATTGCCGGTTTCTGTGCGAAGGTTTTTGTTAAGTCTTGCAACAAGCCGGTGATGCGGCTTTACACCGTCATGAACAATCTTGCCTAAGGGATGGAATTGCGACTTTCCCAATTGGGCGCTAGGGCAATGCTGATCCCGGTCTCGTTGAGACGCTTAGATCTTTTTAAGGAGAAGGCAACAGATGCATACATTTTTACTGGCAGCCGTACCCACAACCCTAGAGTGGAGCCCCAAGGTGGCGGTGGTGATGGTGCTTTGCAACGTTCTGGCGATCGCGATCGGCAAATTTACGATTCAGAACCCCAGCACCGGACCGGCTATGCCTTCCCCTGAGATGTTTGGCGGCATGAGCCTCGGTGCCGTGCTCGGCACCACCAGCTTTGGTCATGTGCTTGGCGCTGGGGTGATTCTGGGCTTGGCCAGCATGGGGGCGCTGTAGGGCTGGCCTGGGAGGTTTATCCATTGGCAGTTTGGCCTTGCCAATCAATCCGCTCACCGCCTCCAAACTTGGGGGCGGTTTTAGTATCGGCAAGGATTTGTATCGGCAAAGATTTAAGACTCTTGGCGCAGGTCTGCTGCCGACACCCCTTCCGTTTGAGACCCAAACCGCCACAGCACTGCCGCTGCTTCGGCGCGGGTCACGGTCTGCTTGGGTTGCAGCAGAATCGTATACCCAAAGGCGCGACGAATATTCGAAAAATCTCCCAGCTCAAAATCTGCCGCCACCGCCCGTAGGGCCAAGGGTTCGACTTGATTAACATCCTGAAATCCCCAGCGCTCCGCTACGGCTTCTGGAGTGGTCGCAGGCAGCCCCCGGTGAATATCTAAGGGGACTTTCCACAACACCAGGGTTTCGCGGGTTAACGGGGCGTCAGGGCGGAAGTTAGTTGCCGTGCCGTTACCCGATAGGGTGCTGGGAATGATCCCCGCCTTGGCCAATCCTTGAATCGCGTCAAAATCCGGGTCGGCAGGCGCAACATCTTGAAACGCCGGTTCATCCCCCTGGGTGCCGGCGCGGATGCGCTGGTTAGCCACGTCTTCGTAAAAAGTGTTATTGGCTAAAAATAGCCACCGGGCGTATTCACGGCGGCTAATGGGTTGACTGAAGGGGGCGTCGCCGTTGGCCGTCGGTGGTGAATCTGTCAATTCGGCTGGGAGCGGTAAAACCTCCAGCGCGGCCAAATCATTCACATAGGCATGGAGATCGGTCGGGACCCCCGCCAAGTCAGGGGTCGAAGCGGAGGGGCGACGTTCAGCCGATGGATTTGGCCCTTGGGCGAGGGGGACAGGACCGATAAAGTCGGGGTCGCCGGGGCGAGGGGCGGCATCATCGGGTTTTGAGGCCGATACGGTCGTTGATGATGATGTGGCGGTTGATGGGGTAGCGGAATCTCGGGCGGTACTGTCAGCCGCTGAAGGGGGATTGGTTGGGGTAGACGCTTCCAGGCCAAAGGCTGGAGACTCTTCGAGTTGGGGATCGGCTTCTAGGGATTGCTCTAGGCGCTGCCCCAAAGGGCTACCGGCACAGCCCGCGATCGCGAGAACAAATATTCCAGCCATTACTTTCCACTGGCTGGTTTTCAGGCTGCTGATTTTCAGGGCATCTTGAGTCATCGCTATCATCGGTTCAGGCTACGTGGGTTAGGACCGCCGCCATTTACGCTAGCGTAGCGTGCCCCAACTTGAATCTGAGGGAGAGCCATGACCGATCGCCCCATCATCATTGACTGCGACCCTGGGGTCGATGATGCGATCGCCCTAATGCTGGCCCTCGGTTCGCCGGTATTAACCATCCAGGCGATTACGACCGTGGCTGGGAATGTGCCCCTGTCCCTCACCCAGCGCAATGCCCGTCAGATTTGTGAGCTCATGGGCCGCTTTGACGTGCCGGTGTATGGAGGCTGTCCCCGGCCCTTAGTGCGCGCTCTGGTCACTGCCGAAGCCGTCCATGGCCACACCGGCTTAAATGGCATCACCCTGCCGGAACCGACACTGCCTCTACAACGGCAGCATGGGGTGAGCTACCTGATTGAGGCCCTTCAGCAGGCCCCGGCCCCCGTCACCCTAGCTACCCTGGGGCCGCTGACCAATGTCGCTGCGGCGATCATTCAATGCCCCCAAATCCTGGATGCCGTGGCCGAAATCGTGATCATGGGGGGTGCCGTCACCCGAGGTAACATCACCCCGGTCGCGGAGTTCAACCTCTACGTTGATCCCCATGCCGCTCGGGTGGTGTTTGAATCGGGGGTGCCAATGACAATGCTGAGCCTAGATGTCACCCATCAGGTGTTGACCACCCCAGAACGGTTAGGGCAAATTCGGGCGATCGGCACCCCTCTGAGCCAAGTCGCCGCCGATTTGTTGACCCCCTATGGGGCCAGCGATCGCCAGCAACTGGGGCTAATGGGGGCACCGCTCCATGATCCCTGCGTGATTGCGTATTTACTCCAACCCGAATTATTCACCACCTATGACGCCCAGGTGACCGTTGAAACCGATAGCCCCCTCACCTTGGGGCAAACTGTAGTTAATCCCCAAAGGGCAGCGGCCCTAGCGCACCCGGTACAGGTGGCCGACACCGTCAATGCCCCAGGCATCTATCAGTTGTTGCAAGACTGTCTAGCGACAACCCCGGCTGCGGCACCTTAGGGGTTGTTTAGTTTCCCTTGGTAAAATAAGCCCATTCTCTCCGCCCTCATTTGCTTGCCCCTATGAGTTACACCACTGAGGAACTCATTGACATCTTGGATCAAGAACTGCGGGCTGTCTGGCGAGGAGAGCGGTTGGTGCTGTCATCCGCCGAGCGCCTCAACCATCCCGTGGTGGCCAAAGCCTTAGGTGCCGAAAAGCTCAGCAAGGTGTTTGCCGTTCAAGACTTTCGGGAGCAAATTCATCAGTATCAGCGGCAGTATCAGGTCTCTGGCTTGGTTTGGCATACCTGCCGGTTTGGGGGGCGCTCCTTGCGATCGCCCGAAGTACACCCCCAACTCACGGCCATTCCTGAGGATAAGCAGCAGTTGCTCCAGGCTAAACCCACCGTGATCGAATTTTGGCGGACGGTCAGCCCAGGGTTGCGACTCTGGCGACCGGGCTTTCCCCCGGAGCCCGTAGACCGTCATCAGGTGGAGACGTTAATTGCGGACACGGAGTGGGCCGAAGTAGATGCCACCCGCAGCGAACTGTATTTGAGCCTCTGCTGGGGAAACCCTAAAGACTGCCATCGCGCCTGGGCGCGCCCGGATTCAGGCTGCGAACAAATCATTGCAGCGATCGCTGAACCCAGCGCCATCAAGATATAGTTAAAGGCTGAAGAATGGAATCTGCTGTCGGGCTCGTTAGCGACAGCAGCCTAGCAACGAGAGGCGAACGTCCATGCCCTTTGCAGTTGGCGTGATTGAAACCCAAGGCTTTCCGGCGGTGCTGGCTGTTGCCGATGCCATGGTCAAAGCGGGGCGGGTCACCCTAGTGAAATATGAGCGAGCGGAGAGTGGGCGTCAGTTTGTGGCGATCCGAGGTCCGGTGTCTGAAGTAAAACGGGCCATGGAGGCGGGCCTTGAGGCGGGCAACAACATGCCCAACGAAGGCACCGTTACCACCCATTATGTGGTTCCTAATCCCCCTGAAAACTTGGAAGTGGTGCTGCCGATCTATTTCAGCGAAGAGTCAGAGGACTTTTGGCTCGATGAAATGCGGGTCTTAATGCAGCCCTAGGTGTGAACGGAAAATATGAACGGGAATATGAGCGGAAATGTGAACCGGGCTAAACAAACCTAACGTTTTGGGGCCAACGCAACGAACCAAGGGTTTTGGATGGGAATCCGCCTATGGCCCGTACAATGAGGTTTGCACAACAGGCTTTATTTGAGGAGATCGTTCATGCCACAGGCAGTTGGTTCCCTAGAAACGAGGGGGTTCCCGCCCGTGCTGGCGGCGGCAGACGCCATGGTCAAAGCGGGTCGGGTGACATTGGTGAACTACATTCGAGCCGGAAGTGCGCGGTTTGTGGTGAATATTCGCGGTGATGTGTCGGAGGTTAAAGCTGCCATGGCTGCTGGAGTGGCCGCAGCAGAGAACGCTCCTGGCGGAATTTTGGAGACCTGGGTGATTATTCCCCGTCCCCATGAAAACGTGGTGGCAGTGCTACCTATCGCCTATGAGGAGAGTGTGGAATCCTTCCGGCAAGCCGTAGAACAGCCGATCTTGCCGGGGGCAACCGGTCGTAATTAAGTGAGGTGGCCAGCTAAGGGAGTTGCTAGAAGATAGCGTACATAGGGGATTGGCATTGCCAATCCCCTGCTTAATGGCGGAATTCACATGACCTATTCCAATTTCTAGCGCCCTTGCCCCTCAAGCACCCCTGCTCTCAGAAATAGTCTTAGGACTTGAACCGCCTGATACTACGGGTTCGGATGTGGCCAAGGTAATGGATTTCTGATCCTAAGCTGCCAACGTTGCTGTCAGTTCTCGCACACAAAGGACGTAGGCTTCTTGGGTCAGTAAGATCACCACCTCATCCCCCCGCTGGGTTAAGCGACCCGCCAGCTTTAAGGCATTCAGGCCATCGCGATCGCGGCGATAGAGACTGAATAATTTTTGGCCCATGGCTAAGCCCGGTACAGTTTCCGGTAAATCTGGAACCTTGAGGGTACAGGGCTGATAGCCTTTTTGACTATCGCTCAAAATCCAACAGTCGGCAGGGCCAAAACTGGGGGTGACATTGCGGGCAGCCTTGCCCGGTCGCGGTGCCGATAGCTGCGCCTCTGGCTCAATCAGCCAGATCACATGGCCGATTTTGGTTTGGGTTAACACCACAGCATCGCCCCGTTGGGTGAGCTTCATCACCAGCTTCAGAGTGGTGGTGAGGTCTCCAGAGGAACGAAAGAAGCTGTAAAACTGACCGTTGAGTCCAACCGCTGGCAAGCGATCAGGCTCCCCTGGAATAGTGATGTGGCAGGTGTCATATTGGTCGCGATGGGCCAAGATTTTGACCGCTTCAACGACAGAGACCGATGGGGAAAGGGAAGAGGTAAACACAGAAAACGGCGCTCTAAAACGTCAGCAAGAAAACGGCAACAGTCAGAACACCCCCCTCAAACCTTGTGGGAACTGTCCTAGCAGCGTAAATTTAGTATACCCATTTTTACTTTTCTTAACAAATCATTACGGTCAGGCGCTATGGGGCTTTACTCGCCCGAATTTTATTCATCTAAAGCTTGGCAAGCGATTCAGGCACTGGGTCAGCAAGTCGACGATTACTTCCGTCGGTCGGGCATTGATCTGACCCTGGGGGGAGAGCCCACCTATATTGACGCCACTGATTCAACGACCTTGGAATGGACCTACGGGGCGCTGGGTACGGAGAAACGGCAGCGGGCAGAAGCCCTATTGGTGCGACTCCAGCAGCGTTTAACCCCATCCGGCAGCTTGCGCCATTACGGCATGGGCAAACTTTACCCAGGGGAGCCTATTCCCCGCTGGGCTTTGGGGTGTTTTTGGCGGTTAGACGGAGAGCCCCTGTGGCGCTCCCCCAGTCTGCTGGCTACCCCCGACCAAGCCCCCCATCACACCTGGGAGCAGGCCCAACAATTTATGGCCGAACTGTTAGGGTGCCTGGGCATTCCTGAGACAGCGGTGCTGATTGCCCAGGATGCCGACACCGACCACCCCGCTGGGTATATTCTGCCGTTTTTGACCGTGCTCCACCAAGATCAACCCACCTGGAGCAGTTGCCGCTGGACGCTTTGGGATGATCTCGGATATGTGCCGCTGGTGCCAGGAGAGACCCCGATTGGAATGCGGCTCCCCCTCGGGGATCTGCCCCAACCGGAGGCTTTTGCCACAGAGGCCCTGCCAAAACTCACCGATGCGGCCATTCGTCCTGCGGCGATCGCCCCCTTAGCGGCCCCCAACAGCATTCAACTGGCGCTCTGCATTGAAGCCCGCCAGGGGGTCCTGCATGTGTTTTTGCCGCCGATTGCCTCTGCCCGCAGCTTTGTGGATCTGCTCACCGCCCTGGAGGCGACGGCTGAATCCCTGGACTTCCCCGTACTGATCGAAGGCTATGCCCCCCCCTGGCATCAGGGCATCCAAGGCTTTCAACTCACCCGATACCGGGGTCGGTAGAGGTGTAAG
>JAAUQE010000085.1 GCA_012032425.1 Leptolyngbya sp. RL_3_1
GTGCAGCAGCGGATCACCTGAATCGGGGGCATGTCTCCAACCTTGACCTAGCCGCCCAGTCCCGCCTGCCCCTCACCGCAGTCATGGATCTGTATGGGCATAAAACCCCTGGAAACAAAACCATGTGACTCGCAACCCCGAGGCGAGGGGTAAATCGGAAGCAAATCTTAAGATGAATGAGAGGAAGTTGTTATTACGTAACATATTCGTTACATTAGCTTCATGAGATTCCCATTTACCAGAGGCATTGTTCATTATGCAATCTGAACAGTCTGAAGCGTTTCGTCGCTACTTGCAGGCCCAACCTAAGGCGATCGCTTACGCCCAGCCATTGCCTCTGGAGGAAACCGTCAGTTCTCAGTGGGTTGTCTGGGTGGCAGGCATTGTCACCGTAGCTGCGCTTATCGCCAACCTAGTCTGAGTAACCTCGCGTTTCTCGCACCAGTACTAGTCAGAATGAATATCCCAAAGCCCTAGGCGCGTCATTCACGCGCCTAGGGTTTTGGGGTTTATGGGCTTTGGGGTTTATGGGCTGCTGGATTTATTGATGCAATCAAAGTTGCACCGAAAAAGTACATTTGTACTATAGTTATGGACAGCGCTCTTCTGGGTCACCCATACCTGGTCTAGAAGTGCTGGGAAATCTCCCAGGGCCTCACCGCTTTGAAAGCACATCCAACTTGAAAGCTTAAGTTTTTGCCTGAGGGCGAACTACAAGCTGGGAATTGGCCAGGGTTGAGTTCCCATTGATTTGCCTATTAGCCCCATCAGGAGGGTAAAGCCATGACCCATCCCACCGCCTATTCTCAGTCCCCAGCCCAGCAGTACAGCTACTACTACAACTACCCAGAGACGAATCACCCAGGAACGAGTCACCCAGGGACGAATCACCCAGGGACCATGCAGCCCCAGGCAAGGGTGGCTCAGCCGCCTCGCCCACAATCGGCCATGGCCCCTCGCCCCCATCCCTCCTCTCGGCAAGCCCGCTTACTGCCTCAGAAAAAACGGCGGCGTCGCCCTCAGTTTTTGTGGGCTGGGGCTGGCGGGGGCATGGTGGCCTTTGCGGCCTTGGTGGTGACGCCGCAGTTTGTGTCCCCAGAGGTGGCCGCTACCACGGTCTGCGAGCAACGGGTCGAAGACCAGTCAGTACTGTCCCGCGAGGAACTCAGCGAACTGCTGGCGATTCCAGAGCGATCGACCCAGGAAGCGGTACAGGCGGTGATTGACCAGCCTTTTTGTGTCTTGAACCCAGCCGAGATTCGCGCCGGAGTCCCGGCGGAGCGGGAAGCCTATCCCCTCGCCTTTGATCCACAAACCTGGTTAATCGTTCTCTATGAAGAGGGGGAATACGCGGGCTATGACTTTAGCTTCACGCGGGAGTAGGGGGCTGGATCATCGGGTGATCAGAAGTCTGGGGCTGAGAAGTCTGGGGCTGGGAGCCGCGATCGCCCTCACCGCCTGCCAATCTGCGCCATCGGTGCCGCGCCGCAATATCGCCCTCCATCAAGAATGGTTGCTGCAACCGGGCAGCGAAGTCAGTGGCTATCGGGTCGTGGGGGGCCTCGGAGATATTTCCATTGAGTTGGGGGGGCGATCGGCCCGCGCCCCTTTCCTGGGTCAAGTCGAGCCAACTGATCCAGATTGTGTCGCCTTCACCAGCCCGGAAGTGCCGGGGTATTTGTTTCGCATGTGCGGCCTGAAGCGACCTCGATTGGGACCAGTGGAGGCGGGGGATGCGATCGGCAGAGGGGAAATCTTGCAGTTTGCGGCAATGCGACGCCAGCCCGACGGCACCTGGGCGATGGTAGAACCGGCCATGGATGTGCTGGAGCGGACGGTCAGTCGTTAAGGGCGTTCTGACAAGAGGGCTGAGTGCTTGAGTAGCAAGGGAGCGGAGGGGCAGGGGAGCCCGCTGGTGGGTTGCTGTCCAAACCCATCTTTTAAATCAGTTCTTTTTGGCGCATGTGGCTGAGTAGCCAACTGACTATGGTGGCCCGACGGGTGAGGCGGGGAATCAGCTGATCGACGCTGTAGCCCTTAAAGCCCAGATATTCCTTCAGCAGTTGCTTATCTGACTTGGGGATGGAGCGGGTGAGCTGCACCGTAGCGGGACGGCTCTCGATGAAGTTGGGGGGTTCAGGATATTTCTCAAGCCAAGCGGCCTCCACCTGCTCCGTCTGCCAGGTTTGGGTGGTGGGCTCGAAACGGTAGCCCAGGTAATGCCACACCAGGGCATTGACGGTATCGTCGGGCAGTTCCTGATTGAGGATGGCCCAGAGGGTCTCTACGGTTAAAGGCGGCAAGGCATCCACGGCGGTATCGGCTTCAGTCAAGGACAGTTTCCATTGTCTTCCACTTGAACGAACCTTTGCTGAAAGCAGAAAATCAGCTTCACCATTGAAACTCAGCAGCGGCAGGTAACCCCCGCATCTCTACCAAGATGATTACTCCGTCCATCGGCGGGAAGTGTTAGGTGTTATCTCACGCATTAGCCGATATGGTTTTATTCCTCCCTGATCGAAACCAATTGATACATGTTTCAAAGTCGTCAGTCCACTCTTGATTGGGTCTCATAGGGATCGGTTGAAACTTAAGAATTTTCTCAAGATCTCTATCGTCAGGAATCAACCATCGACCAACGGTATACATGTATTTACTCCAATCCTGCGTTGATGGCTGCATTGCGACAGCTAAAATATCAAATTCACTAAATCGGTATGCTCTGGTGCCTTCACCAGTAACTGGATCAGTTCCACTGCGCGTTTTTTGTGTTTCTACAACATACATATTCAAAGGAAATCGTCTATATCCTTCATTTGCAAGCATGGGGCGAAATTCCTTACTGCGTTGAAGCTTCACTTGAACACTGACTGAGCCAATGTCATCAGCCAACCTAAAGTCATAAGGCAAGTCTCCTTGTGGAGTCTCATCCTGCCAGCCAAGCAATTTTTGAATCACTTCTATTTCGAAGGCTGATTGCGCAATAACTCCACGCATCATCCGAAACGTTAAACCTGTTTTATCCCTAGCAAATGCTTCTAAGATAATTTCAGCTTCTGTATTCAGTTCAACCTCAATGGGATGAATAGGAAATTCCTTGCGGAGCATCTGGAAGATAGCTTTTCTTTGGGATGATGTACATGAAGCTAATAGCTGCTCAACTTGATGCAATTTATCGTTCATCTTTTGAATTCTGAGGTCTTCCTGGCTCACCTGGCTGAAAATTTTCAATTTCGGAGCGAGAAACAAAGACATATCCACCCACCTCCAAAACTGACAACTTACCTCTCTGAATCAATCGGTTGATTGCTTGTCGTGAAACCCCCCGAATGCGAGCGGCTTCGGCTTGAGACACCCAATCCTCGGGATTAAAAGCAGAGTCTTTGGAAAAATTGGTTGACATTGTCAATCAATTGATGTACCTTCATCATGTGGGTTAATAGATCCAATTTACGATCTGATAGGTGGTTTGACTACTGTGGTTGACTCTTTCGCTAATCAGGCCAAGCTCAACTTGGTAGGTGCTGACTTTGAGAGAACTCAGGTCAAAGGTTTCTCACCTTTCTATACGACTAATTACGGATCCGCTTATTTGATTGACTCCCTAGAGCTATTAAAATCTCTTCCTGATAACTCAATAAACTTAGTTCTCACATCGCCACCTTACGCTCTGCACTTCAAAAAGGAATATGGAAATGTAGATAAGGATCAATACATTTCCTGGTTTGCGGAATTTGCAAGGGAGATTTTGAGAGTTCTGTCTAATGATGGAAGTTTTGTCTTAAACATTGGAGGTAGCTACAACAAAGGCCAGCCGACCAGATCTTTATATCACTTTAAGCTGCTTATTGCCTTGGTCGAAGAGATTGGTTTTTATCTGGCTCAGGAATGTTTTTGGTACAATCCAGCAAAAATGCCCATGCCCGCTGAATGGGTTAATGTGCGTCGCATTCGTATCAAAGATTCAGTTGAGTACATATGGTGGTTATCAAAAACACCCTGGCCAAAGGCATCTAACCACAAGGTTCTCACTCCCTATAGTAAGGATATGATTCGCTTGAATCAGAAAGGTTTAAAAAAGACGGTTCGTCCTTCTGGGCACAATATTAAGAGTAGCTTCAGTAAGGTTGATGCTGGAGGCTCAATTCCATCTAATGTTGTAGAAAGTGAATTATTGTCTGAAAAATTGCCCGAGAATATGTTGATTTTCGGCAATAATGCAGCTAACGACATTTATGCTAAGGGATGCAAAAAGGCTGGTATTAAACGGCACCCAGCACGCTTTCCGGCTGCGCTACCCGAATTTTATATAAAGTTGCTAACTGATGAAGGAGATTTAGTCCTAGATCCTTTTGCAGGTTCAAATACTACAGGGGCAGTAGCCGAGAATTTAGAACGGCTATGGATCGCTTCAGAAAATGTCGAATCCTATTTAGAAGGTAGTAAGTACAGATTCTTTCAGGCGATCTAGGCTAAGGAGTACGTAGTCGCTTGAAGGAAGGAGTTTTAGGTGTACAGATTTTCTTCTCTGGCGAGGTGCAGCCGATGTCCTGAAATCAAGGGTTTCGGGGCTACTTTTGGACTTCAAGCGCTTCAAAAACGCTGCCTGTGCTGGGTCTCATTTCGTTTGACCCAGCCTACATCAGTCACAAATTGAAAGTTGATAGACCACTAGATTCAACCCCGTTGTTGTTTGCGCCGTTTGAAAATTAAGGCGCGGCTCAATTTATGGATCTCTAGCGTAATTAAAACGGTTAAGCTGAGGGCGATCAGAAGTCCCCAGGTGGGGAGGGGCACGGGCTGGATAGACAGCAAGACATTGCCCATGGGCCAATACATCATGGCCATGTGAATCAGAAAAGCGGTAAGAGTGCCCGCCAGCAAGATGGGGCTACTGAAGGGGGAGATCTGAAAGACAGATCGGGTTTCTGAGCGGCAGTTGCCAATGTGGACATTTTCAAACAGGACCATCAGCAGTAAGAGGGCATTGCGAGCGGTGGCCAGGTCTTGGCCGTTGTTGAGCAGCCCAGCAAATGTGCTAAACCCCACCCCGCCCATCACCATCGCTCCAAGCAGGGTGCGCTCAATCATCAGCCGGTTGAAGATCGGTTCGCGGGGCGATCGCGGTCTCCGCCTAAGTCCGTCCCCTTGGCCGGGTTCAAAGGCAAGGGCCACATCTTGAATGCCGTTGGTGACTAAGTTGAGCCAGAGGAGCTGCACGGGCAGCAAGGGTAGGGGTAAGCCGGTCAGGATGGCTAACCCCAGCAAGATGATTTCGGCAGCTCCCGTTGACACCAGCAGGTAAATCACCTTGCGGATGTTGGCATAGGCAATCCGGCCTTCTTCGATACCCGCCACAATGGAGGCAAAATTATCGTCGCTGAGCACCAGTTCGGCAGCTTCGCGGGCCACATCCGTACCGGTTTTGCCCATGGCAATGCCGATATTGGCGGCTTTGAGGGCCGGGGCATCATTGACGCCATCACCAGTAACCGCTACAAAGTGACCGGCAGCGCGGGCCGCATTCACCAGTTGCAATTTTTGGTGGGGGGCAATGCGGGCAAACACTCGGGTCGTCTGAATGATTTGCTGAATGGCTTGGGACGATTGGCCCTCTAGGGCTTGCCCAGTGAGGACTTGCTTAGGGGTGTGGGCCAGTCCTAAATCACGGGCGATCGCCAAGGCCGTGGCCGGATGATCCCCCGTTACCATCCACACCGCGATGCCAGCGGTATGGCAGGCCGCGATCGCAGACTTTACGCCGGGTCGTAGCGGATCGATCATCCCCATAAACCCCAGCAGGGTTAAATCATCCGGCTCGGGCGGCACCATGGCGGCAGTCAAATTTGCCGGAGCCACCCCTTCAGCCAAAGCCAAGACCCGATAGCCTTGTTCGGCCATCTGCTGGGCCAAGTCCCAGGGGGAGGGGTCTTCTGACGGGCGATCGCACATTTGCAACACCCGCTCTGGCGCGCCTTTCACAAACACCCGCACCTGTTCATCTACAAGGTGATAGGTGGCGGCAAACTGGTGCTCTGGCTCGAAGGGAATATCGTTGATTTGGGGGTGGGAATTGAGGGTGGTGGCTTGATGCCAGCCCAACTTATGGGCCACCGCCAGTAGCGCAATATCGGTGGGATCCCCTCGCCAAATCCATTGCTGGTCGCGATGGCGTAGCTCCCCTTCATTGCAGAGCACCGAGGCTCGGGCAATGGGGTCTAATGACGCGGCTTTGGCGGCGGCCTGCCCTTGAAAACAGACTTCGCCCGTCGGGGTAAATCCCTCTCCGGTCACTTCAAAGGTCTCGCCATTGGGCAAGCAAATCTCACGAACGGTGAGTTCATTGCAGGTGAGGGTACCGGTTTTGTCACTGGCAATCAGGGTGCAACTGCCCAACCCCTCGACAGCGGGCAGTCGCCGCACGATTACCCCGCGCTTGGCCATGCGATGGGTGCGATCGCTAGGGTCACCGTTAGGGCCACGGGTAAGCCTTCTGGAATCGCCGACACCGCCATGGCCACCCCAAACAAGATCATCTCCACCAGACCATAGCCCTGCTGAAGGCCCAATGCGCCAATGGCAACCGCCGCCACGATCACAGCGATGGCAATCACCTGACTAAATTGCTCCATCCGTTTGAGCAGCGGGGGCTTGCCGCCAGCAGTCGCAATCATGTCTAGGGCGAGTTGCCCAACCACCGTTTGGGTCCCCGTGGCAACCACCACCCCACGGCCCCGGCCTCGGGACACAATGGAGCCCGCATACACCATATTTTTGCGATCCGCCAAAGAGGTAGCGGCTTGCCCTTGCCAATCCGCCTGCTTCAGGACAGCCAGAGATTCTCCGGTCAGGAGGGATTCGTCGATCGCCAGGTTATGGGTGCGAAACAGCCGCATATCAGCGGGCACCCGATTGCCGGACTCTAGCCACACCACATCTCCGGGCACCACCACCTCCGCATCCATTTCACAAACCTCGCCGTCGCGCATCACCGCCGCGCGAATTTTCAGGAGCTGTTGTAAGGCGCGACTGCTTTGCTCGGCCCGCCATTCTTGATAGCCACTGATGGCCGCATTCAGCCCGAGCACCGCCAGGATAAATTCGGCATCTTTGATATCCCCAATCACCACGGAAACCAGCGCCGCCAACCCGAGAATATAGATCAAGGGACTTTGAAACTGTCGCCAGAGAATGCGCCAAACCCTGGGAGGTCTGGCCTGGGGAAGATGGTTGCCCCCCGTTTGGCCTAGGCGCTGTTTTGCGGTTGCTGCCGTGAGGCCATCAACGCTGGTTTGGCAGCGGGCAAACACGGGCTCGATCGCTAGGGTGTGCCAATTGGGGGGAGGCGCTGGAGACATGACATCTGACCGGGTAGATTCACCCTTAATGGGGGCAGATAAAACCGATGGGGCGTTGATTCAGGGGCGTAGTCTCAATAAAACCTGACAAGCCTTACAGCTTTGTTACACAATGACAAAATGAGTAGCGCCGATTGGCTCGCCGCCCATGGCGCGGCTGTATTTAGCGTTTCAGGATTTTAGTGTTTCAGGATAAAGAGGGCATGGCCAAGTCACTGCAAGATTCGCATTCCACCCTGACCCTGTCGGTGCCAGAGACCACAGCGGTGCCGGGAGCGGCAGCTTCGGGGTTGAACGGCCAGGATCGCCCTGCCTCGACGGTAATCAGTGACTTTGTGCCCCGTCACATTGGCCCCCAGCCAGCGGATATCGAAGCCATGGTTAAGGCAACCGGTTACGACAGCCTGGACGACCTGATCGCCGCCACCGTCCCCGCTGGGATTCGTCGTCGGGAGGCCCTGGCGTTAGAGAAGGGATTAGACGAAGTGGCGGCCCTGAAAAAGCTGCGGGCGATCGCCGCTCAAAACCAGGTGTGGCGCTCTTACATCGGCTTGGGCTACTACAACACCCACACTCCAGGGGTGATTCAGCGAAACATTCTTGAAAATCCCGGTTGGTACACCCAATACACCCCCTACCAGCCGGAAATTGCCCAGGGTCGCTTGGAAGCGCTGCTGAATTTCCAGACCATGGTGACTGACTTGACCGGGTTAGATATCGCCAACGCTTCTTTGCTGGATGAGGCCACCGCCGCCGCTGAAGCCATGGCCCTGAGCTTCAATGCCCGCCAGCAAAAAGCTGCCAGAACCTTTTGGGTTTCTGATGCTTGTCATCCCCAAACCCTGGCGGTGGTCAAAACCCGTGCTCTGCCGTTGGGCATTGAGGTGGTGGTGGGCGACCATCCCACGACAGATTTCAGCGCAGCGGGCAGTGCAGCCATTTTCGGAGCGCTGCTGCAATACCCCGCGTCCGACGGGGCCATCTACGACTACCAAGCCTTTGTGGCGCAGGCCCATGCAGCGAAGGCATTAGTCACCGTCGCCGCCGATTTACTCAGCCTGACCCTGCTGACCGCTCCCGGTGACTTTGGGGCCGACATTGCGATCGGCAATACCCAGCGACTCGGGGTGCCCCTGGGCTATGGTGGCCCCCACGCCGCCTACTTTGCCACCCGCCAAGCCTTTGCCCGCAAGCTACCGGGACGACTGGTGGGGGTTTCTAAAGACAGCACCGGCAAGCCCGCCCTGCGCCTCGCCCTGCAAACCCGCGAGCAGCATATCCGCCGGGACGCGGCCACCAGCAATATTTGTACCGCCCAAGTGCTGCTGGCGATCATCGCCAGCATGTATGCGGTCTACCACGGTCCGGCGGGGCTCAAGGCGATCGCCACCCGCATCCACCAGGCCACCACCCGCCTCGCCGCCGCTCTCACCCAGGCGGGTTTCACCCTCGGCACCGAGCCCGTTTTCGACACCCTGCGCGTCACCGTGGGTGATCAGCAAGCCGCCATCCTCAAGCGCGCCACCGCCCAGAAAATCAACCTGCGGATAATCGACCCCCAAACCCTCGGCCTCTCCCTCGACGAAACCACCACCGAGGCCGACCTACAGGATCTGGTGGCGATCTTTACGGGCAAAGCTCCCGGAAATTCAAAATTCAAAATTCAAAATTCTGAATTCAAAATTCCCCCTACCCTGACCCGCACCACCCCCTACCTCACCCACCCGGTCTTCAACCAGTACCATTCTGAAACCGAGATGCTGCGGTATTTGCATCGCCTCCAGAGCAAGGATCTCTCCCTGACGGCGGCGATGATTCCCCTGGGGTCCTGCACCATGAAGCTGAACGCCACGGCGGAAATGATGCCGATCACCTGGCCGGAATTTGGCCAAATCCATCCCTTTGCCCCCCTCAGTCAAACCCAGGGGTACCAGCAACTCTTCACCGATCTAGAGGAATGGCTGGGGGAGATCACCGGATTTGCCGGGATTTCCCTCCAGCCCAATGCCGGTGCCCAAGGGGAATATGCCGGACTGCTGGTGATTCGCGCCTATCACCACGATCGCGGCGATCTCCAGCGCACCGTCTGTTTGATTCCTGAGTCGGCCCACGGCACTAACCCAGCCAGTGCGGTAATGGCGGGCATGAAAGTGGTGGCGGTGAAGTGCGATCGCAACGGCAACATCGACATCGCTGACCTCCAGGCCAAGGCGGAAAAACACAGCGACACCCTGGCGGCCCTGATGGTCACCTATCCTTCCACCCATGGGGTATTTGAAGAAGGCATCCGCGACATTTGCGCCGTGATTCACCAGCACGGCGGTCAGGTCTATATGGACGGGGCGAACATGAATGCCCAGGTGGGGCTCTGCCGTCCGGCGGACTTTGGGGCGGATGTGTGTCACCTGAATCTGCACAAAACCTTCTGCATTCCCCCACGGCGGGGGCGGTCCTGGGGTCGGCCCAATCGGGGTCCAGTCCCATCTCCTGCCCTTTTTGCCCGGTCACTGCACGGTGCCGGTTGGCGGCGACCAAGCGATTGGCGCAGTCACCGCCGCTCCTTGGGGGAGTGCGAGCATCCTGCCGATTTCCTGGATGTACATCGCCATGATGGGCAGGGCGGGATTGCAACGGGCGACGGAGGTGGCCATCCTCAACGCCAACTACATTGCCAAGCGCCTGGAGGGGCATTACGACATTCTCTATACCGGCACCAACGGCCTCGTGGCCCACGAATGCATTGTGGATTTACGCCCCTTCAAAAAATCGGCCCAAGTAGGTGTAGAAGATGTGGCCAAACGCATGATTGACTACGGCTTCCATCCCCCCACCATGTCTTGGCCGGTGGCGGGCACGTTGATGATTGAGCCCACGGAAAGTGAGTCCCTAGCGGAGCTGGATCGCTTCTGTGAGGCGATGATTGCCATCCGCGAGGAGATTCGCGCCATTGAAGCGGGTGAGGCGGATGCCGAGAATAATGTCCTCAAGCACGCCCCCCACACCACCGCAGATTTGGTAGCGGATTGGGAGCGCCCCTACTCACGCCAAGTGGCGGTGTTCCCCACGCCAGCCGCTCAAGCCCACAAGTTCTGGCCCGCAGTGAATCGGATTGATCAGGCTTATGGCGATCGCAACCTGATGTGCTCCTGTTTACCGATGGAGGCTTATGGGGCAGGCTAATTAAAGGAGCTGGATCAGGCAAGGGGTGAGCTGCCTTTGCCAAGTGCGCCGCCGACTCGTTTCCCCGTTTCCCCAGCGCGTGAATGGACCCAGACATCACCCAAGCCCAGAACCGAGTAGCTGCTTTAGAAGCCGAAAATCGACTGTTGCGACAACAGTTACTGGCTGCTCAACAGCGGTATCAACAACCGGTGCAGGGACTCGATGACCTACAGGCGGACGAGGCACCGCCAAATCATTTTGCCTGCCAAGGGACAGCAACGTCCTTAAGCCAACAAGCCGCTCAATATCAGCAAATTTTTGAAACCATTACCGACGGCCTCGGCATCATTAATCTAGAAACCGGGGATCTGGTGGAAGCTAACCCGGCTTATTACCAGATGCATGGCTATAGCTACGATGAATTTATGGCCGTGCCGTTGGTCCACCACGTCCATCCTGATTCTTTGCCCCTGCTCACTCAGTTTGTTGCAGAAATCCGGGCGGGACGCCCCTTTATCTGCAACGCCCAGAATATTCACCGCCAGGGCCATGTGATTGATATCGAGGTGAAAGGCATTCCGTACCCATATAACGGCACCATCCATGCCTTAGCCATTGTCAGAAACGTCAGCGATCGCAATCGTATGGCCGCCAGCCTGCGCCTGAGTGAAGCCCGCCTGAGCGCCGCCTTTGAGCAAGCCGCCGTAGGCTTTGCCGAATCCGATCTACAGACGGGGCGGTTGACCTTGGTGAATAATCGCTTTTGCGAAATGACCGGCTATAGCCGCGACGAACTCGTCACCATGACCGTTGCCGATCTCACCTATCCCGAGGATGGGGCGGCGTCTCAACAAGCAATTCAGCAACTGTTTTCCGGCCAGGTTGACCATTTCACCCTAGAGCAACGCTATCGCTGTAAAGAGGGCGGTTATTTTTGGGCGGAGACCACCGTTTACCGGGTTAACCCGCCCGATCAGCAAGCCACCTACTGCATGGCCGTTATTCAAGACATTCGCGATCGCAAAACTTCTGAAGACGCTTTAAAACAGAGCGAGGCAAAATTTCGCACCCTGGTCGAAAATATCAACGGGGCAGTCTATCGCTGTAGAAATGATGCCGACTGGACCATGGCATTTATCAGCGACGCGATTAATGAACTCTCAGGCTACCCCGCTAATGACTTCATTCATAATCGAGTCCGCACCTATGCCAGCATTATCCATCCCGATGACGCTATCTATGTAGACCAGACCGTGGGCGAGGCCTTAGCAAGCAGAGAACCCTTTACCCTGGAATATCGCATCGTCCACCGGGATGGCAGTATTCGTTGGGTCTACGAAAAAGGCAAAGGCATCTGTGACCCAACCGACCAACTGTTATTTATTGAAGGGGTGTTTTTTGATGTCAGCGATGTCAAAAAGGCAGAGTCAGAAAAGCTGGCTTACCAGAAAAAACTGGAGTTTCTGATTCAAGAAACCACCCTCGGCATGACGGAATGGGATACGCAATTTCGGATCACGGCCTGGAATCCCGCCGCAGAGAAAATTTTTGGCTACAGTGCTGAGGAGATGGTGGGGCAAAACACGGTAGGCATTATCCCCCCTGAATTACAACCTAATATTGACGACATTAGGACAGCGCTACTTGAAGGGCGAGGCGGTAACCATAGCGTCAATGAAAACATCACCAAAGATGGTCGCAGGATTACCTGTGAATGGATCAACACCATTCTTTATGACAGTCAGCATGACAGTCAGCAACAAATTCTTGGCATCTACTCCATCGTCCAAGACGTCACGGCTCGCATCAAAGCCGAGACCGATCTCAAGCAAAGCGAGGCTAGCCTCCGCCTCCAGGCCCTAGCACTCACAGAACTCTCCCAAAGCCCAGCGATTAGTCAGGGGCGATTAGATGAAGCCTTCCGCGAGATCACAGCGCGCGCTGCCAATGTATTAGCCGTCGAGCGGGTCAGCATTTGGCTGTTTGACCCAGACCACACCCAACTGTGTTGCCAGGATCTGTTTGCGCTCAATGCCCAGAGCCATGCCGCTGATCAGGACTTATGGGTGGCAGACTACCCCAGTTACTTTGCCGCCCTAGAGCGGCAAGGGAGCTTGGCCATAGACGATGCCCGCAGCGATGACCGCACCCGCGAATTGGCTGAGCCCTACCTTATCCCCCGAGGCATTACCTCCATGCTGGATGCCACCTTGGGGAGCGAGGACAAGCTCTCTGGCGTGCTCTGTCTAGAATCCGTAGGGGCGATCCGCCATTGGCAGACGGCGGAAGAGAACTTTGCCCGGTCTGTGGCGAACTTGGTGACATTGGTGATCGAGTCCCATCAGCGCCAGCAGCAGGCTCAAGCCTTAGCGCAGGCGCTTGGGGAATTGCAGCGCACCCAGTTGCAATTGGTGCAGAGCGAAAAGATGTCGAGCGTGGGGCAATTGGTGGCGGGGGTGGCCCATGAGATCAATAACCCGGTGAGTTTTATCCACGGCAATCTCGTCCATGCCGACCAATATGTGACAGATTTACTCCGGCTAATTGAGCAATATCAAGCCCATTATCCGGATCCTCATCCCGAGATCGCAGCAGCCATTGAGGCGATGGATCTGGCCTTTGTGCAGGAAGATCTGGGCAAATTGCTCGGGTCGATGAATGTGGGTACGGAGCGGATTCAAAAGATTGTCCAATCCCTGCGCAATTTCTCCCGGCTGGATGAGGCGGAGGTCAAGGATGTCGATCTCCATGAGGGCATCGATAGCACGCTGTTAATTTTGCAAACCCGGCTGCGGGCACAAAACTGGCGACCTGAGATTCAAGTGATTAAGGACTATGGCGATTTACCCCTGCTCAAGTGCTATGCGGGTCAGCTCAACCAGGTGTTTATGAATTTGCTGAGCAACGCCATTGATGCTCTGGAAGAGCGGGATCAAAACCGCACCCTAGCCCAAATGGAGGCAGACCCGAGCCGCATCACCGTTCAGACTCGCTTGGTGAGCGGGGCGGCAGCCATCGAGATTGTGGTTGCAGACAACGGGCTAGGGATGGATGCGGTGACCCGCGATCGCCTATTCAATCCATTTTCACCACCAAACCCATCGGCAAGGGGACGGGGCTGGGCTTATCGATCAGCTACCAAATCGTGACTGAAAAGCACCAAGGCAGTTTGGCGGTGAGGTCTGAGCAGGGCCAAGGGGCCGCATTTTTGATTCGCCTGCCCGTTTAGTCGCGATCGCTCATGACTCCCCGGATTCATCAATAATGGCGGCGCGATCCAGGAGCAGTAAATTCCTGAGTTGATTGGTGTCTAACTCCGTTAGCCATTGCTCTCCGGCCCCCACCACCTGCTCGGAGAGGGTCTTTTTGGATTCGATCATGTCGTGGATGCGCTCTTCGAGGGTGCCGGTGCAGACAAATTTGTGTACCTGCACGTTGCGGGTTTGGCCGATGCGGAAGGCGCGATCGGTGGCTTGGTTTTCCACCGCTGGGTTCCACCAGCGATCGAAGTGGAACACATGATTGGCGCGGGTTAGGTTGAGGCCCACGCCTCCAGCCTTGAGGGACAAAATGAACAGCCGGGGACCATTGGGATCTTGCTGAAACCGGTCTACCATTTCCTCTCGTTTGGCTTTAGTCGTGCTGCCGTATAGAAACAGCACCTCTTGCTTAAAGGTTTGCTCTAGGTGGGTTTGGAGCCGTTTGCCCCATTCTGCAAACTGGGTGAAAATCAGGGCGCGATCGCCCTCATCCAGTAATTCTTCCACCATGGCGTCAAACCGTTGCAGCTTCCCGGAGCGGCTGGGATGCACCGGAGTGTCTTCCTTGAGTAATTGGGCCGGATGGTTGCAGAGCTGTTTGAGGCGGGTCAACAAACCCAAAATCATGCCGCGTCGCTGCACCCCATCACTGGCTTCGATCGCTTTCAGGGACTCGTCTACCGCCGCTTGGTAGAGCTGGGCCTGTTCGCCAGACAAGCCACAAAACACGGTCATCTCTTGTTTCTCGGGCAAG
>JAAUQE010000285.1 GCA_012032425.1 Leptolyngbya sp. RL_3_1
ACTTATTCCAGTTTCTAGCCCCCTTGCCCCTTCTGCTCCCCTTGCCCCTTCTGCTCCCCTTGCCCCTTCTGCTCCGCTAATATCTCTAATAGGGTTCATCACGAGTCCACCCTCCCCCCGGCAAACGCTTCCAAGGGGCGGCGCTTTCCCCTTACAATGGGCTACTGATGCGTCCGTTACAGAACTTCGCAAAACCGCCCCATTGAGGCACTGTGAGACTAAGGCACTGTGAATAAGTTGACCCCCGCCCAACAGGAACAGCTTTCGAGCCTAGGGCTCTATCTCCAAAGTGTGCGTGAAGAACAAAACCGCACTGCGGAGGAAGTGGCCACCCAAATTTTCATTCGTCCGGCCCTGCTGACAGCGCTGGAACTTGCCGATAGCGATTCGCTGCCGGAGCCCGTGTTTATTCAGGGGTTTATCCGGCGCTATGGGGATGCCCTCGGACTCGACGGCAGCGCCCTGGCCCAGCAGTTTGATCTCACCTTGGTCTCGGTGCTGCCGAATCCAGAGCAAGCCCAGAGCGGGCAAGTTGAAGGGGTTGTGGCCAAGGCCGATCAGCATCGCCTCAAGGTGGTGACTGAGGCCCCTGGTGGCGCTTCCATTCGCGGCAAAGGGGTGGCCTTGGCTCTGGGCGGCATGGCGATCGTGGCCGTCGTCGGAGTCGGGATCTGGGTGATTGCCCCGCTGGTGACCGCGAGTTTATCCAGTCCTCCGACCGCCTCGGGGACGAATGACCCTGACGATAATGTCCCGTCCGTCGTTGCCGAAGCGGAGCCGTCTGAACCGATTCCAGCCCCACCAGCGGTGGATGCGGCCCCGATTACGGTTGAGGTCAATCTCACCGGTGACGCCTGGATGCGGGTGACCGCCGATGGGGAGGTGACCTATGAAGGGATTCTGGCTAATGGGACGGCTGAAACCTGGACGGCTGAAACGGAGCTGACCATTACGGCGGGTAATGCGGGCGCGGTCATGGTGTCCTTTAATGGGGCAGGCGAAACCCCGATGGGCAATCCGGGCTCAGTCCAAAGTCAAACCTTTACCCCCAATGGCGTGCCGGTTGAGACTCAATAAAATTCGGGCCGGTAGAATTCGGGCCGGTTGCCTAGCAGCAGGTTGCTTAGAATAGAACCACCTGGCCTTTATCCCAGTATTGCGAAGCGATGACCTCTTCTCCCCCCAAGACTGCTCTTCCGGCCACCGATGCGGTGGTGGCTCCTGAGGATGATCTCGACGAAGCCCCCAATGATGTGGAGATGTCGCTGTTTGACCATCTGGATGAATTGCGGCAGCGGTTGTTCTATTCCGTCATCGCGGTGGGAGTGGGGATTGTCGGCTGCTTTGTGGTGGTCAAGCACATTGTGGAACTCTTGGAGATTCCGGCCCAGGGGGCGAAGTTTCTGCAACTGTCCCCAGGGGAATACTTCTTTGTCTCAATGAAGGTGGCGGGCTACAGCGGCTTACTGCTGGCCAGCCCGTTTATCCTCTACCAAATCATCATGTTTGTGACGCCGGGGCTGACTCGGCGAGAACGGCGACTGATGGCCCCGATCGTGCTGGGGTCCAGCGTCTTGTTTTTTGCGGGTTTAGGGTTTGCCTACATTGCCTTGATTCCGGCGGCCCTCAACTTTTTTATTAATTATGGGGCCGATGTGGTGGAGCAGCTCTGGTCCATCGATCGCTATTTTGAGTTTGTGCTGCTGCTGCTGTTTAGTACCGGTTTGGCTTTTCAGGTGCCGGTCTTGCAGCTCTTGCTGGCCCTGCTGGGCATTGTCGATTCGGACACCATGGTGAAGGGCTGGCGCTATGTGCTGTTGGGTGCAGCCATCCTAGGGGCCGTACTCACCCCCTCCACTGACCCGGTCACCCAGAGCCTGCTGGGGGGCGCGGTGCTGTTTTTGTATTTTGGCGGCATTGGTTTGGTGAAGCTCTCGGGACGGTGATCGAGTGTGAGGGTTTTGAATTTTGAATTGGATAGAGATGGGGTGAGTGCGATCGCATGTTAAGCAGCGGTTTTTGCCCCATGGTTCCTTCCTATAATTAAGGTGTTTCTACCTACCACTGGCATCGCTACGATTCCCAGTCAGCTCCAAGGGTTTGCCTTTGGTTTCAGCGCCGTTTTCCCTGCGTTTCATTTCAAATCAAATTAGTAGGGTAAGCTGCTGAACCACGATTGAGGCTTGATCGCATTCCCTGAGGGCAATTCTCGGGATCGGCACCGGGCCAGGGCTACCCATGTCACCCCAGGAGGCCCGATGTATCGCAAAATTCTTGTTGCCCTTGATCACTCTTCAGCCCGCAACGTTGTGCTTGAGCAGGCGATTTCCTTGGCCCAGCAGCTTAAGGCCAGCCTGATGCTGGTGCATGTGCTCTCCGCCTATGACACCGACAGCCCTGGCTTGCCGGTACGCACCTACCATTCCTACTACCCGATCCTAGATAGCGTCGCCTGGGAAACCTACCAAAAGCGTTGGGAAACCTATGAGCAAGGCTGCCTGAACGAATTGCGCCAATGGGCCAGTCAGGCTGAAGCCCAAGGCGTCACCACCGAATTTACCCAGACCAGTGGTGATCCGGGCCGGGTGATTTGTGAGGTGGCGGGGAACTGGCCAGCGGATTTAATTTTGGTAGGGCACCGGGGCCGCAAAGGTCTCAGTGAGCTGTTCTTAGGTAGCGTCAGCAATTACGTCATGCACCATGCCCCCTGCTCGGTGCTAGTCGCCCACAGTACGGTAACCCAAGCCACCCCTGAGGCATCTGAGACCATGACTGCCGCCCCAGCCTAAGGGTATTGGCGTTAGCCCACTTCTGCGGGCAGCCGATGCAGCGCTTGTCCCCCTAAGGGATCCGCAATTAGAAAACATACCAGACACAAAAGTTGCTGAGGTAGGGGCGCAAGGCGTTGCGCCCTGGTGAAGCGGTACGCTATTTACCCGCTTGTCCCTAAGTCTTTACAATTTCAAAGACCCCTAGGGCGAGCGACTGCATGACCCGACCGCCAATCAGCCCCGCTGTGAAAGCACCCGCCCGATTGGGTGATTGGCGCTGGCCATTTTGGCCGGTCGTGCCGCTCTATCCCTACGGGCAGCGCCGTACCCTTTGTCGTGAGGTGGTGCCGGAGACGATCTGGACCTTTGAGCAGGTGCAGGGGATCTTTTATGTGGTGGTGCCGATTCGCATGACCGTAGTGCGCTTGGCCCAGGGGGGCTGTTGGTCTACGCCCCCGTCGCCCCCACCCCAGAATGCGTGCAGTTGATGCGCCAACTGGAAGCCCGCTATGGCCCGGTGCGCTACATTTTGCTGACCACGGCGACGGGGATTGAGCACAAAGTTTTTGTCGGTCCTTTTGCCCGCCGCTTTCCGACGGCCCTGGTATACACCACCCCCCATCACTGGAGCTATCCCCTCAATTTGCCGCTGCCCTGGCTGGGGTTGCCGCGCGATCGCACCCAAATCCTTCCCCTTGAAGCCAGTCAAACCCCCTTGGCGGCTGAGTTTGACTACGCCATTCTGGGACCCATTGCCTTGGGCCTCGGCCCGTTTGCGGAGCTGGCCCTGTTCCATCGCCCCACCCGCACCCTGCTGCTGACGGACAGCTTGGTGAAGGTGCCTCTGGATCCCCCCGAGGTGCTGGGGCTAGATCCCTATCCGCTGCTGTTCCATAGCCGCGATCGCGCCACTGACGCGATCATCGATAGCCCCGAAAATCGCCGCAAAGGCTGGCAGCGGATTGCCCTGTTTGCCTTCTATTTTCAGCCGGCATCGTTGGGGGTACCGACCCTGATTGAGGCGATTCGGGAAGCGGGGAAAGCTAGCGATCGCTCCCGCCAAGCCTATTTTGGGCTTTACCCGTTTCGATGGCAGGCCGATTGGCAAGACTCGTTTATGGCGCTGCACGGGGGCGGTCGGCCTTTTGTGGCACCGGTGCTGCAAACCCTAATTTTCTCGCGGGGGCCAGAGCCGATTACCCGTTGGCTAGAGCAGGTCACCCGGTGGCAGTTTGAGCAGGTGATTCCCTGCCATTTAGACGCGCCGTTTTCCTTTACCCCATCCCAATTGCAAGCGGCGTTTAGATTTTTAGCGACAACCGAGGACTCATCCACCCTGGCGGAAGCTAACCCCTTGACCCAAGCAGACTTTGCCTTTTTGAAAGAACTCGAAACGGGTTTGATCAAGCGCGGCATCACCCCGCCGCGTCCTGAATCCTAGGTTTAATCCCTGGTCAGGACTGGGTTGCATCCCAAGCTGCTTTTTTCTCAGCAGGGAAGCCGTTGGGGATGGTGAAGCGATCGCGGGTGCGGCAATAGTCGTACCCCGCCATGCGCCCGACGGCGGCAACAAGGTCCGTGTTTACCCGATAGTTTTCATCCACCAGATCATCCCGCACATACAGATGCACCACCTCTCCGATCACCACGCTGAAGCTGCCCACTGGCACAATTTGGAGGGTTTTGCACTCAAAGGCCACCGGGGATGCCGCCACCCGAGGGCAGCGATCGCTTGGCTGGGGGCGATGGCGAGATCCAAATGGTCAAATTCTGATTCGCCATAGGGCAATGGCTCCGCCGCTTCCGCCACCTGTTGAATATAGG
>JAAUQE010000086.1 GCA_012032425.1 Leptolyngbya sp. RL_3_1
ACCTTTCGCCCCACTTCCGCCAAACTCAGCCCCCTACGACGCCGTGGTGGATAAAATCCTCTACGATGTCGCCCCCGACGCCACCCAACAGCGGCGGCTAGCGACGGTGCGCGTCGTCATCGACAACAGCGACCAGCAGTTGCTCCCCGGCTCCGGCGGCTACGCCAAAATCTTCTCCCAATGGATTCCCCTCTACCAACGCCTCGGCAGGGAAGTCCTGAAGCTGGTGCCCAGCCGCTTTTTATAGGTCAAGACTGACGCAGTCGCCCTGATGAACAAGGGGCTTGAGCCCCTTGCCCCAAAGGAACACCGAGGGTTGTTTTATGTTCACGCAAGGAAATTTGGGATGGCATTTTTACGTGCTGGTAGGGGCGAAAGGCCCTTCGCCCCTACGCAATCTCAATGGTTATTGTTTTTCCATAGCGAGAATAAAAACATCCTGCTTGCCCTAACGGCACACCGAGGATTCGGAAGCCTTTTGCGTAAATCCTAGGACATTTCCTGGAAAGAAAATTATCCCCACTGCCTGCGGCACCTCCCGCGCTTTGCGCCGCTAACGCTAGAGCCAAGGGGAGGAAAGGAGGGGTCTGCCTTGCAAGCCAGGTAGAAACAATTCCAGAAGTCTCCCTACAGGCCATAGGCAGCCGTAGAAACCCTCAAAATCCGATTACTTACGATGGCAACCGTCAACATCATTTGTCGAGACTCTGATTTTGGTCTAGCCCGATGCCAACGCATCCTAGCCGCAGTGGCCGCACGAGCCGGACATACCGTCACCCTGTCCAGGCCAGAGCGCGATCGCAGCGTTCCCCAATACCTACGCAACCTCTATCGCGCCCTGGCCAGCAGGCTGCAACCCCCCTCAAACCCCGACTATGACATCAACATTTTTATTGAAGACTTGGATCCAGGCTGGTTTTCAAAAGCCCGCCAGAACGATTTAATTCCCAATCAAGAGTGGTTTCATTACCGCTGGCTCCCCTACCTATTCGGCATCGATCGCGTCTTAGCCAAAACTCGAAGGGCTCAGACGATCTTTGCCACCCTGGGTTGCCCAACCAATTTCATCAGCTTTACCAGTGAAGATCGGTTCGATCCCAGCCAGCCTAAAGACTACAGCCGCTTTTTTCATCTGGCGGGCAATAGTCCCTACAAGGGCACAGACACGCTGCTCAAGCTGTGGCAGCAGCATCCCGAATGGCCCCAACTGGTTGTGATTCAAAGTGCTAAACAGGCAAAGCCCCTATCAGCCGCGAATATTTGCTACCAGGTCGGTCATATTGACGATCATCAACTCCAAGTTGAGCAAAACCGCTGTGGCATCCATCTTTGCCTTTCAGAGACAGAAGGCTTTGGCCATTACATTGTTGAGGCGATGAGTTGCCAAGCCCTAGTGGTGACCACCGATGCTGCACCAATGAATGAATTGATTACCGAGGAGCGAGGGCTACTGGTTGCAGTCGCCCAAAGCCAGCGACAGGGGTTAGACCAACGGCATTTTGTGGATAGCCATGCCTTAGAAACCTGTATCCAAACCATCATCGCCATGGATGATGCCCAAAAACAGACCCTCGGAACCCAGGCGAGGGAATGGTACTTGGCGAATCAACGACGCTTTGAAACCCGCTTGCAATGGGCATTAGGACAACCCATCAGTCAGATAGAGGAGCGCAGAGCTTTTCTCCCGATGCAGAACGTGTAGGGAGCATGTCAGGTTTGTAGCCCTAGCTGCCGAGAATTGGCAAACGCCCCAGGGTGAGCATCGCCCACCGTCGATGCAGTATCCCGCGCAAAACCGGACTAATCGTAAAATAGAGCAGCGACTCAGATCCCTGGGTAATCTCAATGGTTCAAGCACCCCAGTCTCAAGCCCTTCAACTCAACCTGCCTAGTGCGGTGGCTCTACAGGTGACGCCCGCACAATTCGCGGCCCTGGCGATCGCGAATCGGGAGCTCAGGCTGGAGCGCACCGCGCAAGGATATCTGATTGTGAACCCACCCACAGGCGGCGAAACAGGACATCGTAATTTCAGCATTACCGGGCAACTCAGCGTGTGGTTTGAAGCGAATGACACCCTGGGCGTTGGGTTTGATTCCTCCACTGGGTTTGAGCTGCCCAACGGGGCCAACCGATCGCCCGGTGCGGCTTGGCTGCGGCGCGATCGCTGGGCAGATCTCTCAGCAGCACAACGGCAAGGGTTTGTGCCGCTTTGCCCTGATTTTGTGATTGAGTTGCGTTCCCAAACAGACAACCTAAAAGATTTGGTAACCGTCCCAGGAACTACGCTGGCTGAGCGAAGTCGAAGCCAAAACCCAGCCGAAATGTCCCCTATGCCCTCCGGGCAGGCTAAGCCAACGACTCCGCTCAGGGGACGGTTACAAGATTTGCAAGCCAAGATGCAGGAGTATCTAGACAATGGCGCGCAGCTCGGCTGGTTGATCGATCCCCAAAATCAGCGGGTGGAAATCTATCGCGCTGGTCAGGCGGTTGAGGTTTTAGAACAGCCCGCAACCTTATTCGGGGAAGCGGTGCTACCGGGATTTACCCTGAACCTGAAACGGATTTGGGCTTAAAGAATGGCCATTGGTGCGTCGCGGCGCTGACCGCACCCTACAGCTTGTGTGAATTTCTCAGCGATCGCAACCAGGGCGGCGTCAACGTGGCTACGGCCTTGCGCCAAATCAACCGCCCATTGGCACTGCTCCATGGGGGCAGCAATATCAAAGCACGAACTAAGTTAAATAGCCCCCAATACTGACCTTGTAGCCATCGGGCATGGGCAACATAGGCAAAAAAGATACCCTTGCCTTCGCTGTCTAGGACATGACGATGCTGACGATAGAGGGCGATCGCCGTTTTCAGCCAGTGTTTCGCCGCTATGGTGCTTTGCTGCAACCCATAGAGCACCGCCAGGTGACCGGCATTGGCAATGGCTACCCTAAAAAAGCCAATCCGCAACGATAAATCTAATGCCTTTTGACTGTATGCAATCGCGGCGTTGCGATCTATTCCATATTGACTCAAACAAACTGCAATATTGTTTAATGTAAACAACTCCAATGAAACATCATTAATAATCTGGCATCTAGAGGTTACTGTTTCAAGACTTAGATTCCCTTTGTTAATTTGATTGGATAAGTAATAGTTAAAGCAGAGGGTCATCAATATTCGAATCTCAAGAATGGGATCTTTAGATAAATGAGCACTATATTTTTCTGAGATAGCTTGTCCGAGGTAAAATTGAGATTTTTGGTAATTTCCCGCAAAGAAGTGAATTGCCCCTAATTCTTCCAGCGCTTGTACTTCTAGAGATTGATTTTTGATTTCTTTGGCAATTTCAAGGGATTTCTTTAGCAGGGGTAATCCCCTATTAAAATCGAGATTTTGATGATAGCTTCTCCCCCATTGGCACAATGCTTTTGACTGTTGATATCGATCTCCGAGATCACAGGCTAGCCTGTAATGGTGCTGGCAGTAAAGCCTAGACAGCTCCGATTTTTTTGCATATTCGTATCTATGATTATTGAGCGTGCTTAGGCCCCAGTAGGCGCTCATCTCAGCCTTGCGATCGCCCCTTTCCTGAGCCAGTTTTAAATGCGTCTCGTGATAATTCTGAGCCTGCTGAAATTCCCCTAGATGCCGATGGGCGTGGCCAAGCTTATCCAGACAGAGCAGATCGACGGCTGGGCTAAGCTTGCCTTTTAACGCCTCAAAAATCGTGATCTGGCTCTGGTGTTGCCCCCAAACCTCCAAGCAGTCATAGAGGGGCCGCTGGTCTGTGCCCACGGGCCAACAGGCCAGTTGATAGACCATATTCCATTGCGCTAACCGACAGCAGTGGTAGCAGGCTTCCACCAAACCTTTCACATCGTCCAAGCTTGGGCCGTGGGTAGGGTTTCGGCGCAGCTATGGAGCCAGTTTTCCAGCGCCAGCCATTGCAGGGTTGCCGACAAGGATAGACCGTCATGCCCTTGGAGCAGTGATTGGCTGTCGGCAGTTACCAGCGATCGCGGCAACACCGCTGCCAGCAGAGCAGACACCGAGGGCGGAGCAGGGTCGATCGTCCCTTGAGACCAGTCTTCGGCGATCGCAGCCATAGGTTGACCCCTTAATTCAAACTTTGCAGATGATCCAGGGCCACACTACGAATTAGATTATGCTGCCTGAGCCGTTGCTGGGGTCCGATTTCTAACAAATTTCGGTCGAGCAACGTATCCAGCGCCACCTGACAGCGCTGCTCCGGGCAGTCCCGTCGCCGCAGGGTACTCAGCAAAAAGGGTTCGGTGACGGGCTCCCGATAGGTGGCGGCCAAGCATAACAGCAGGTACGCCTCGGGTAAGTCCTGCCGTAGGCGGATAAAGGCATCTTCAATGCGCTTGCGGACCGTCCGTCGCAAGGTGCGAGAGTAGCGATCCAGGCGTAGAGCGGGCTCTGGGCCAGAGGGCTGTTGGGCCTCAGCGGCTTTGATTTCATGGCCATAGCGCTGCCAGTAGCGCCGGACATCGCCGTCATAGCAGTCCAAAATTTCGCCAATGATCACCTGCAAAGCTAGGGGATGGCCCTCGTAGGCAGCCCCAATGCGGGTCAGGTATTGCCAAGCCAGGGCGTCCCCTGACTCAAAGCCATAACGGGCAAAAAGCTGGGCTTGTAAGGGGACAGACAAACCCGACAGCCGCTCAGTGTAAAAAGCTTGACGGTATCGCAGCCCTGCCATCTGAATTTGAGCAGGCAAATCTTGGGAAGTGACGATGATCTGGCTCTGACAAGATTCCCAACCCAAGAGCTGATGGAAAAACTCAGCCCAGAGGGGATCTTTAAACACACTCCAGCCTTGCTCTTCGTCGCCGACTAAAAGCACCTCTAGGGAATCCATCACCACCCACTGGGGCTCATGCACCAGCAAGGCCAACCAACGATGCATGATCTGCTGCGGATCTTGCCGCTCGGTGGGGTTAACCCGTTGCCCCGCCTGTTCTAAACAGTGGATGGCAGTATCCACAAACCCGACATTGCCCCGCACCTCAAAGTTCAGAGCTACGGCGCGCCCCACCGTGGGCTGGCGGTGGCGGCTCAGTTGTTCGGCTAGGACCGTTTTACCCACTCCGGCAATGCCCATGATCACCAGCACTCGGCATCCCTGCTGGAGTCGCTCCACCAGGGCGGGAAAAATCACGTCCCGGTGGACCCATTTTTCTCCCAGCTCAAAGCCTGTCTCCGTAGGACTAGGGGGGGGCTGGGGATCTTGCTGCCGCTGGGGATAACCGGATTCTGAGAGCGATCGCCAATCGAGATCCAACGCGCGACAAATGGCTTGAAAGCTATCGGTAGTAAGGCGCTCGCGCCCTCGAAATCGCTTCAGGGTAATGACCGCAACCTTGGCCACCTCCGCCCAGCAAGGGGATTGCTTACGCCAGCCCAGTTGCTTGAGACGCGCATCGACCTGCTGCAATCCCTTCGTAGAGAGCCGTAATTTGCTGGGTATGGACTCCAATTCAGCCATGACCATTTGCACTCAGTTAGAGGTGATTGTGCCCCGTTCCCGCCTCGACTGGCGGTGCCGGGATGAAAGTGAGCCGAAAAGTGAGCCGAAAAGTGAGCCAAGGGTATATGGCCCGTACATCAGCGTGCTCAGACTTCGCGTCATAGTGCTATATCTGCCCTAGGAACTGGCTTTTATGCCTTTGTGGAGAAAAAATTAGGGGTTGAACCCGATGCCGCCCGGTCTTAGTCTCCTCAGCAAGGCGCTGAGCTAGCACAGTCGTCGGCCTACAGAGCCTGGGGATCTCACCATATTGATAAAAACCGTAAAAATCACCCAGATCATATTTGCCGCCAACAGTCAGCAGCGTCTGGAAAAGCCCAGCCAGCCAAGGAAGTTATGGCTTCAAAGTTGCTGCCATCTCCTAATCGTGTCGTTGGATGAGCTGCAACCCCCTAGAAAATACGTAACTGCTAGGTTCCGCAAAAAGTTGGTTTCTCAGCAAATATGAGGGTGTTTAGGAAATAAGTGAACCTTCACATTTCAATAAAAATTCTGAGTGTTTTTAAGCGTCACTTTTATAGCCCCCTCATCAACAGTTTGAGTCGATCGAAATGTGACGGCTGGAATCCTTGCCCTGAATGAATTTTGGGTCAATCGTCAATTCACTACAGTGATGAGGACGGCTTTAGAGAAGGGGTCTCGCCCCCATCCTTAGGGGTAAGACCCCTAATGTGGCGTTTACTGAGAAAATGTTGGCTTTTAATTGCTTTTTTCCACGGATGTGATTTTCTTAGGCTCAACCCTACGCTAGATTCAACACCCGCTTCGGTGGGTTTACGCATATCAGGGAGCTCGAAACCATGAACGGTATGACCTTTAGCGAATATGTAAAGCAAAATCTGGCTGATAAGGATTTACAGTACAGCTCGCCGACTCGACCTAGTAGCACCAGCGATAGCAACCATGGCATCTGTCAGGAATTGATCTCTGACTATCGACTGAAAAGCTATCAAATCGAGCAACAAGAGCGCATGATTCATAACTTGACTGAAAAAGTTGTCGCTCTAGAACTCCACCGCGTCACGCAACTGGGCCAAGGCAAAATCATCGGCTTGGTGGTCAGCGCGATCGCCCTTTCATTCATCAGCTTGGCAACCGCTATCTTTTTCGATCTGGCACCGCTGGAAGCGAGTACGATTGAGGTCGATCAAGCGAGACCGGTTGCGGCTGCGCCGAATTGATGCTGGCGGTCAATCTCCAAGCCGCCTCTCTCCCATCCCCCAGTTGGGCCAATTGTCAGGGTCCGGGTAAAATCACCTCCAGTGGTTCCATTCCATAGGTCATCCATGACGGTTCCATCGGACTTGACACCCGGCACCCTCTGGGAAAAGTTGCGGCACCGCACGGCAACGGCTTTGGCCTGCGGTGCGCTCCAGCCCATTCCCACCGAATTCACCGTACTAGCGGATCGGGATATTCGTTTTTGGTACGCATCGTCAAAAATCTGGCCCGTAAAGAAAAGGCCACGGCCCAGCAGCGTCAGGCGGCGAGTCAGGGCAAACCCACCAATCCGTTTTTGCCCTATGAGGAAGCGCTGTTTGTGGGGCATCTGTCCCCCACTCACCTGTGCCTGCTGAATAAATTTAACGTGGTGGATCACCATTTGCTCGTGGTAACCCGCGCCTATGAATCCCAGGATGACTGGCTGACCCAGGCTGACTTTACCGCCCTGGCCAGCACCCTCAAAGAAATTGACGGTCTAGGCTTTTATAACGGCGGGCGGATAGCGGGGGCAAGCCAGCACCATAAACATCTCCAGGTGGTGCCATTTCCCTTCTATGGGAATGAGGCCACGGTGCCGATCGCGGTGCTGATCCCAGCCAGCGGATCGACTAACGCGCAGGGCGTAGAGCGACTACCGCTGCCCTTCCACCATGGCATTGTGGATCTGGATTTGGATTGGGATCAAACCGCCACGGCGATCGCCCCGATCCTGTGGGCGCATTACCAGCGACTTGCAGCCCATATCGGCATTGACCTGAAAGCAAACCAGCCCGACCGGCCCTACAACCTCTTGGTGACGCGGCAATGGATGTTGGCGGTACCGCGATCGCGCGAAGACTACCAAGGTATTCCGGTCAATGCCCTCGGCTATGCGGGGTCCTTACTGGTGAAAACAGCAGCCGGACTTGAGCACCTCCAGAAAATCGGTCCGCTCAATCTGCTGGCCGCAGTGGGATACCCGTGTTGAATCGGTTGGCTAAAAGTCGATCGGGGTCATGGCCGGTACCTTTTTGGGCGCTGCATTGGGCGGGGCTACACCGTTATCGATGGGTGGCGCATCCTCGGCGGTGGGGCCAGCTGCGATCGTAGCCGTCATGCCGCCATCCGTATCGTTAATAACCGCACCCAAGAGCTGAATCTCTTCTGCCTCTTCCAGTTGTTCCATGGCGGCAATTAGGATGGGCTTTTCGGTGTGGTTGGGACGAGTCACTAAGACCAAACCATCGGTGCGGGGCTCCCACAGCATGGCGTCATTACTGCCACTCAGGTGCGGCGCATCCAAAATCACGAAGTCAAAGCGGACTTGGGCATCGGCAATAAACCGATCCATTTCGCTGGAGTCAATCACCATGGCAGCGTTGCGCTGGGGGCCAACACTGGGGGCGACAAACAAGTTTTCGACCCCAGGCACCATTTTCACCGGTTCCGAGAGGTAGCCGCCGTAATACCGCAGCGGCTCTAGGGCGGCTTGCTCATCAACCGTTACCCCGAGTTGGGCCGCCTGGGAGGGCGATCGCAGGTCCGCCTCAATCACGAGGGTGCGCTTACCGGCCCGCGCCGCTGCAATCCCGAGGTTAAACGCCGTAATCGTTTTGCCTTCCTGAGGGCCGGTACTGGTGATCAGGACGGTGCGAGGTGCTTTCCCTTCGTTCAGCTCAATCCCAGAGAGATAGAGGTTGCTGCGTAGCCGCTCGTAAAGATCGCCGTAGGGGGAGTCCATATCCTTAATCAGGGGAGGGAGATTCGCCGCAGGCATGAGTAGGGAAGGCACAATCCCTAAGATCGGCACATCTTGCCCCTTAAACAGCTTCTCTAAATCTTCGTAGGTGCGGATGGTGCTGTCCACCATATCCAGTAGGAAGATTAAGGCTGCACCCACCACCAGCCCCAAGCCCGCGCCCCCCACCAAAATCACCAGCGGATTCGTCGCAGCGGCGGCAGCGGACTCAACCCTTTGCGTCGCAGGGGGATTGGCAACGGTCAAGCTGCTGACCGTCTCGGCATCGGCTGCTTCAGCATCGAGGCGGCGGGCCTGTAATTGCTCAAATAGGGACTGCTTAAAGGCCACCTGTTGGGCCAGCCGCTGTCGCTCTAGCTCGATATTGGGCACACTCGCATACTGCTGCCGCATTTGGGCATCGGACTGGGCCAAGAGCTGCTGTTGCTGAATCAGGGTGTCCCGCTGGGTGCTCAACGCCACCAGTTGATTGGCCAACTGGGCACGGGCGGGGTCAAGGCTGCTGCGCTGCCGGACCGTATCTAAGTCAGCCCCATCCAGCACTTCCCTTGCTCTTTCCCGCAGCAGTTGTTCATAGCTGTCTAGGCTATATTGCAGATCCACCATGGTGGGGTGAGCCGGTCGCAGGTCCTGAGCGAGGGCGGCGAGCTGGGTTTCGGCTTGATAGATTTGGGTCCGTAGTTGGGCAATGATCGGATCAGCACTCAGGGCAGACGAAGCATAAGCCTGCTCAGGGGTCATGCCGAGCCGATTTTGCAGGCTTCGCATTTGCGCCTCAATGCCCGCCAAGGTCACCTGATTTTGACGACGCTGGGATTGGCTACTGGTAATGCCCTCCAATAGGCTGCCGTCTAAAGCGGCTTGCACTGCTGGCAATTCGGTGCGATCGTAGGTTTCTAGGGCCGATTCTGCTTCCCGCAGCTCGCTTTCTACCGCTGGAATCCGCTCATCCAACGCTTCGATCAGGGCGGTGAGTCGGGCCTTATTGGTGATCCGACTAAGCTCGATCATGCCCTCAAACATGGTCGAGAGGATCAGCTCTGCCTCTTCGCCATCATCCCAGGTCAGCTTGATCAGAACCCGCTGGAGCTGATTATCTTCATTGGCCTTAATTTCGACCTCAGTGATCCGCCTCAGATCACCGGGACTAACGGTGATGCCCTGCTGAGCCAAGAGCTGCACCACCTGCTCCAGCAACACATCCGCTAACAAAAAGTCTTCGGTGATGATGCCCTGTCCCTCTTGCTGGAGTCTCAATCCCGTGTTGGTGAGGGAAACCAACGGGGCATTTTGCACCAAGATCCCTTCAGAGACATACTCATCTGGCGGAGCCGGGGGCTTGAAAACAACGACAGCCACGGCGGCGACAGTGGCTGCGCCGAGGATGCCAACAAAACCGCCCAGGCCAAACCACTTGTACCGTTGTAAGGCAATTGAATAACGCTTGATCAGTGACGAAGCCATAACGTTGCCTCCAGACAGGTACTAAGCCTCATTAGTTTGCTCCTGGGCCGAACAAATTCGTTGCCGATTCGGCGATGGAGTCGAAAAAGAGGAGGAAGCCCAGTACATCGCGAAAAGGCTGCGTAAAGGTGCTGAGGCCGTAGGTAATCCGGGCGAGTAAGGTCCGTTCCATGATGATTACATCATTATGCTGTAGCGGCGGATTTTGGGTCGGGTCCCCTCGAAAAGCAGCCCCCCCGTCTAGGATAGCGGTTACGGCCTCTCCCGCTTCAGGATCAAAGCGTACCAAGGCCACTTCACCCACGTTGGTGAGATCAGGATTGACCCCGAGAATGGCATCTACAAAGCGGCTACCGTTGGGTAAATTAATCGCCCCTAACGCGCCGCCGCTGCCGTAGTTCAACACTCTGACCACGATTTGGGGCTGGGCGAGGGTGGTGCGAGACACCAGCTCAGAGTCGTAGTCGCTGCGTTCACCTGGATCTAGACGCTCCACTAGGAGCACGTCACCATCTTGGAGCGGAATGTCTGGCAGCGCCGAGCCCACTTTCAGGGGGGTAAAAAGGTCAAGGTGCCTTCTAGCAGTTCTCCGTTGGGCAGTTGCCGTTGAATCCGCACCGTTCGTAGATCCGCATCGGCGGTGGTGCCCCCTGCGGTCAGCAACGCCGCCGTGACTTCAGGGGATGCCAAGGGGTAGAAGCCCGGTCGGACCACCTCGCCCAGGATCGTGACTTCGACGCCTCGCTGGGCAATCAGGGTAATGCTGACCTCGGAGTCATAAACATATTGGTCGTAGATTTCGGCAATGAGTGCTTCTGACTCGGCCAGCGTCAGGCCGTTGAAGTTAATGGTGCCTTCAATGGGAACCACCACATTCCCTTGAATATCTAGGGCCGCCTGAAAGCTCAGGTCTGGAAAGCTGGAACTCACAAAGATGCCGTCCCCTGGCCCCAGACGATAGGTGTCAAACTCGCGGGCATTGGGAATGCCGGGAATGCGATCGCTGTTGGCGGGGTCAAAGAAAAACGGCGCTCGGTTCTGGGGCTGGGGCGGAATCAGCACCGAATCCGGCCCTGGAGTCACCTCCACTGGGGGCAGTTGGTCAAAGGGGACAAATTCAGGTTCTAGGTTGGAATCGGTCTCCGGTGCTTCAGAGGGCGGGCTCGGTTCAGCGTCGGGCGGAAACGGTTCAAGTACTGGATCGCTGCTGGCATCGCTGAAGATGTCCTGGGCCTGAGCCGATGGGGACACCAGGATCGTCGTTAAGGCCAGGGCGATCGCCAACATCCCAGAGCGAGCCACGAGTCGCAGCGGGGATTGAGTACCGGATACACATCCAACTTGAAGACTTGAGCTTTTACCGTAGGGCGAACTACAGGTTTGGATATGGCCAGGGTTTAAATCCATGGAAGGCGTTACAGGTGGCACAAGAAACAATTTTTGCTGAGCCCAGCATTCAACACCCCTGCATGGTCCCATCTTACGGTTAATCTCCATGATGTCCATGACCTTAGGACGCCTCCATGAGCCCTCTGGTGCCTAGGACAGCCCTGCAAAGGGACCTTCAATCAACGCGGTTTGCACTGCTTGGGCGGCAGCAATGGCCGCTTCTTGATAGGGACGAACATCCCCCACTGGCTCAATCGGCAGCAGCAAGCTGACGGCAATCCAGGGTTTGCGCTGCTGCTGCTGCCATTGACGCCGCTGGTCTGCCCAAAACCAATGACTAGGCGCAGGATGCCCGCCCTGAGGCCATGCATACCACTGCATCACCGCAAAGGTACTCTGCTCGCTGATGGCCCGGAAATATTGGGTCGTCACCTGAATCGGCTGATCCCCCTGACCAGGGACGGTAAAGCGGAGGTTACTTTGATTATCGACCTGCCACCCTTGGGAGCCCCTCAGATCAACCCACTCGACTTCAGGTTGGTTGCTATGCCAGGTTTGAGCCCGCAGCAATAGCACCAGAGTAGGAAGCTGCTCAACCGGTGGCGTTCCGTCGGACCCCAGGTTTTCATATTCCGCTAGGGACCAATCGTTACCGCTGATGTTGACTTCTTGGTGAACATTGAGTTGCCATCCCGGCAGGGACAGACTGGTCTCGCTAATGTCTTTGATCTGATTGAGCTGAGGCACTTGTAGCGGCTCACTCCAGGGCCAAGACCCACTGAAATAGCTGGGCAGGGCCGCGATCGCCACCAGTACGGCCAGCAGTGCCACCAAGATGCTTTTCCAACCCCGTTTCGATTTCCAGCCTGGTAGTGAGATATCGGCCATGGTTCCTTTCCTAGGGTGCGATTCGTCCTAATGGGGGTGGTCTTCTAGCGTCTATGGTCTAGACGCTAGAAGACCCAGCCGCCTTCCAATTGATGGATTGGGGGACATGGTTTTGAATCAGGCGAATAATCACAATCAACATCAGCAGCATGATCGCCGAGTACATATCTCCCCCCCAGCTCTCGTGGAGCCAGTCAAAGGCGGCTTTGTTCTCAACGCCGTGGAAGTAGCTGAGCAGGGCATTGCGGATGATATTGGCGGTGACGCTGACGGCAACGGTGCTGACAACAAACAGGCCGGTCTGGAGGCGCGATCGCCACAACCCGTCCAATAGGTCAGCATCAAGGCCACATACAAACTGGTGAACAGCATCTTCAGCCCCGCACAGTGGGGAGCGACCTCCACCATCTGATCATTCACCTGGAGGTAAATTTCCTGCACCGTTACATCAATGCCCCCTTGCAGCAGAATAAATCCAGCCACGCTAGCAATGAATTTTTGCAGGGGCAGGGCATAGGGCTCGATCAGGTAAGGCAGTTGGCTGGGGGTGGCAAAGACCACCAGAGCCAGGGGAAATCCCAGCAGCTTGAGACCAGGTAACCCTTTGAGGCTGAGGCAGAGTCCCGCTAGCATCAGCGGAAAAGAGAGGTTCATCCAGTCCGTTAAGCCACTGAGGTAAAACACCGCCGCGATCGCAGCAAGGCCAGTCCAGCCGGGTGGACTTGGGCCGAGAGCCGCTGCCAGCGATCGCGCAAGGTCCAAGTGAGATAAGCCGCAAAGGGAATCCCCAAGAGGCCGTGGCTAAAATACTCATGCTGAATACTGATCGATTTGTTTAACCAGCCGTCCACCCAGTGCAGCAGCAAGGGGCCATACAGCAGGGCCAACAGCGCCAGTAATGCCGTCGATAACGGGGCCGGGAGGCGGGTTTTGAGGGTACTAATGGCGGTAGTCATGGGTGGCTTGAGTCAAGATTCAAGGGTAGGTAAACAGGGTTGGATACAAAGTGTTGGATCAACAGTTATGGCAAGGCATCCATCGGCTGGCGAACGACAGTGACAGACTGCGCTAGCGCAGCAATCACTTGATCCACTTGATCTAAGGTCATACCGGGATACATCGGTAGCGAGAGAATTTCTTGGCTGAGGGCTTCCGTCGCTGGGAAGGCTCCAGCTTGATAGCTCAAATACTGGAAAGCGGGCTGGAGATGGCAGGGCACCGGATAATGGATGCCCGTTTGGATCCCTTGTTCAGAGAGGGCAAGCTGTAAAGTCGTCCGGTCTACAGGACAGGCAGGGGTGATGCGGATGACATACAAATGGTATACGTGCCCCGTGCCACTTTGGTTGCCCATGGGGATAATTCCCTGGTCTTGCAGCCCCATGAGCTGTTGGTCGTAGTACTGGGCCAACTGGTTGCGGGCCTGGTTCCACTCCAGAAGGTGCGGCAGCTTGAGATTTAAAATAGCCGCTTGCAGGGTGTCGAGACGGCTATTGGTGCCGCCCGTTTCCGTATGGAAGTACTTGCGCACGGCCCCGTAGTTACGCAGCGATCGCCCGGTTTGGGCAATCAGCTCCTGCTGGGTCACCAACATGCCCCCATCGCCCAGACAACCCAGATTTTTGCTGGGGTAAAAGCTAAAGGCGGCGGCCATCCCCACAGAGCCCGCTCGATAGCCTTCCCGTTCAGCGAGATGGGCTTGAGCCGCATCCTCAAAAATCAACAGATCATGGCGTTTGGCTAAGGCGTGAAGGCCCTGAGGGGAAACCATTTGGCCGTATAAATGTACGGGAATAATGGCCCGAGTCCGCTCAGTAATCGCTGCTGCGGCTGCCGCCAAGTCCATCAGAGCGGTGGTCGGATCACAGTCTACAAACACGGGGGTCGCGCCAGTGCGCACGATGCCAATCAGCGTCGCCACAAACGTGTTTGCCGGCAAAATCACTTCATCGCCGACCCCAACCCCGCAAGCTTGTAGCCCTAAAGCGATGGCATCAGTACCGCAGGCGACCCCGACCCCGTAGGTCACGCCACAAGCCTTAGCAAAAGCGGTCTCAAAGTCTTTTAAAGCCTGCCCTAATAC
>JAAUQE010000087.1 GCA_012032425.1 Leptolyngbya sp. RL_3_1
ATGTCCAAGCTCCGTCAATCGAAAATAGCGTCACTGGACTCCGGCGCATAGATATAGCTGTAGTCAAACTGGAAGGCATTGGGGTGCGAATAATATCAAACCCCAAATTACTGACGGCTTCTGAGGTGAAGGTCACCATCACCAGTTCTAGCAAACGCTTTGCCCTGATCTTAGGGCGATGGATGTAGTAGGCCCGACGGGCAAAGAACTGTTCCTCATCCTTCGGCACAATAATGTTATTCAACCGATGGGCATGGCGAATCGGCTTGATATAGCTGCGAATAAAGTCTTCTTGGCTCACCTGGAGCCGGTATAGCCGCTCCTGCTGAGCCCAACTCATCTGGAACATGGCCTTGGCCAGCTCAAAGCCCAGTACATAGCTGAAAACACTCTTGCGCTCTTGGCTGCTGATCATTAGGCGCAAAGCTGACTCTAGATATAAATCCGGTTGCTGTCGGGCGTCTTGGGCGGTGTGAATATAAAACTGACGGATATAGCCCCGCAAGACCGCCTCAGTAAGTTTTGTGGCGATGTGAAATTTCTGGAGATAGCCACTGACTTTTTGGGTGGTGTCCTGATCTTGGATTACTCGATAGACAAGGCCATCAGCAGTGTAGTCATCTAAAAAGTCGGCCTGTATCTCAGGAGGCGACGCTGACATTAAATGACAGAGGGAGAGCACATACCGTCGCTGTTCCCATGGCAATCCCTCTAACCAGGCTTTTGCTTCCGTGGGTAAAGAACCAAAGATGGGGTCATTGTCCGGTTGCACAAAGACCATTGTCATTTAGGACCGTTAATTTTCCTAGGCCCTAGGCTTCCCGCTCAACGGCAAGGGGTATCAAGGTAGCAGAAAAGTTCACGGTAAATCGTTGCTGTGGGACTAGCCGCGATCGCTATAGCGTTCCTCTGCCCACGGCTCGCCCCGACGATGATAACCATTGCGCTCCCAGAACCCCAGGGCTTCTTCTGACATAAATTCTAAGCCCTTTAACCACTTGGCACTTTTCCAGGCATAGAGATGGGGCACCACGAGTCGCACCGGTCCCCCATGGTCAGCGGGTAACGGTTCACCCAAAAGCGTATGGGCCAAAAAGTTTTCAGGCCGCAGCAGATCGCTCACGGCTAAATTCGTGGTGTAGTCGCCGTAGCAATGGGCCATGACGTGGGTAGCAGCGGCATCTAACTGAACCTGGGCAAGCAGATCTGGGATCGAGACCCCAGTCCATGAGACATCCAGCTTCGACCAAGTGGTCACACAATGAAAATCAGCAGTGAAATCTTGCTGAGGTAGCGCCATCAAATCTTCCCAGGTCAGCGTCTGGTTAGCGCCACACCCAAACAGCTCTAGGGTCCATGTTTCAGGCGCAACTTGCGGCGTTTCCCCATAGGTTAGAACCGGAAACCCCTTGGCTAAATGTTGACCCGGTGGCACCCGATCCGCTTGATCAGGCCCCGGCTTTTGAAAAAACTTCATGGTGCGAGTCGCCTATCTCTCGTTGGCTCTATCAGCAGTGCAATGGCTGTGAGCCGATCATAGCGCTGTACCCAGAAGAGTTCATCAAGCCGATCAGACCGAGCGGTACCGTTCAGACCAAACGGTGTGACTATGCCGATAGCAGCTTTTGCCACCAGGTGCCTTTGCGGACATCGACATAGGTTTTGCAGGCCGCACATTGCTTGATGCCCCGGACACCAATGCGCTTTAAGTGAGGGTGGCCACATTCTGGGCAGGGTTGAGTCTTCGCCATGGGAAAGAAAATGAAGGATCTGTAGGGATCTACTGCCTTATGGTGCCGTTTTCCGTGGCGCAATATTGTCCACAATCCTACGGAAACCCCAGGCGTTAGATGGCGAGCAGCCATTGCCATCCCGCAATAACCCCATTGACCGTTCTCCCCAATTAGGGTTCCCAGCCCAGAGCCATGCAACGCTGGGTCGAAAAATCCCGGCAAGCCTCGAAAAGCCCAGACAAAAACAGAGGCAGGATGAAATGCATCCTGCCTCTGTTTTTGAGGGTAAACCCAGAGCTTAGGCCCCAATTACTCGTCGTCGTCCTCGTCTTCATCAGAGGGGTAGACAAAGCCTTCTGAGCGGCCCGTCAATACAGATTTGCCGAGGGACAATGCCTTCTGAGCCTGTAGCGCTGCGGTTTTCTTCCAGTAGGACTTACGCATATTGCGCTTTGATTTAGATTTTTTCTTCTTAGGAACCGCCATGGCTCACCGCTGCTAAATTCTTGACAACCTATCAATAGTATCACCTTGACGAAGGGAGTCAGACTAAAATGCTTAAAGTCTCGATGGGCTCAGTTGGTTGGAACCCCAGTATCCGGCGATCGCGTCAACACGATAGGATAATTGGGCTTGTGCATATCGAGCTTGTGCATAGACCTACAGCCACCATTGGACGGGATTGAACGGGAGCGTAACTTAACGATGCAGCGACGACGGTTTGTACAGCAATTTGGGGCAAGCTTTTTGTCCGTCCTGGGTGTGGGGTTGGCCAGCAACTGGCAGTCGGCCCAAGCACAAACCAGTGGCCTTCAAATCCGTTGGTTGGGGCATATGTGTTTTCTCTTCTCGGGCAGCGGACGCCAGATTCTGGTCAATCCATTTCGGGCTTTAGGCTGCGCTGCGGGCTATGCCGTCCCCAATGTGACTGCCGATGTCGCCTTGATTAGCAGTCGCCTCTTTGATGAGGGCGGCACCCTCCAGGGTTTAGCGGGTGACCCCGATATTCTCTCTGAAGCGGGCGTCTACGATTTGTCGCCGATTCAGCTCCAGGCAATCGAGACTCCACGGGAGCGGGAAGCGGGTCGGCAGTTCCCCCCGAATCTGATCTGGTCTTGGCGGCAGGGTGGCCTGAACGTAGTCTATCTTGGCGGCATCAACAGCCCCATTGAGCTAGAAGAGCAAATTTTGTTAGGTCGTCCCGATGTCTTGATCGTCCCCGTCGGTGGCGGCCCGAAGGCTTACGATGCCGAGGAGGCGATCGCCGCCATGGGTGCCCTCAGTCCCCGCATCGTCATTCCCATGCAGTATCGCACTGCTGCTGCCGATCCAGACCGTTGCGATATCGAAACCCTACAGCGCTTTCTAGACTTGATTCCCGCTGTTGCTACCCGTCAGGCTTCGGGAAATTCCGTTACATTAACCACAGCCAGCCTCCCCGGTGGCGATGGCATGATTGTGCAACGGTTTACCGACCCTCCCATTTCGAGCTGACGCGAGTTCTAGTCTTTGTGATGCAAACGGTTTACGCTCAACGCCGCGAGGCTGTGATGGCGGCAATTGGCCACAGCACAGCCATTTTGCTAGTGCCCCAACGGCCCTGATGCACCACGATGTCGATCATGTCTTTCGCCAAGACAGCGACTTCTATTATCTAACGGGTTTTGATGAACCGGGGGCCGTGCTGATATTGGCTCCGCACCACGAAGAGCATCGGGTGATCCTGTTTGTGCGCCCTAAGGATAAAGAGAAAGAAACCTGGTCAGGACGCCGGTTAGGGGTCGATGCCGCCAAAGCCCGCTTGGGAGTCGATGCCGTTTTCCCAATTCAAGAACTCGATGCAAAACTCGACGATTATCTCAAGGCCGCTGATCGTCTGTACTATCACTTTGGCCCTAACCAATCCCTGAATGCCACTCTGCTTAAGCATTGGCAAAAACTGCTAGCCACCTATGCCAAGCGCGGCACCGGCCCCGTTGCTATCGAAGATGCTCATCTTTTGCTGCAACCTTGGCGGCGCGTCAAGCAGCCGGAGGAGCTAACGCTCATTCGAGAGGCGATCGCCATCTCCGTTAAAGCCCACAACCATGCTCGGGAGATCGCTCGACCCGGACGATATGAATACGAAGTGCAGGCGGAAATGGAACACCTGTTTCGGCTGGCGGGGGGCAGCCCCGCCTACCCTTCGATTGTGGCGGCGGGTGACAACGCCTGCATTCTGCACTACGTCGAGAATCAGCGACAAATGCAGGCCGGTGATTTGCTTTTGATCGACGCGGGGTGCTGCTACCAGTATTACAACGCTGACATTACCCGCACCTTTCCCGTCGGTGGGCGGTTCTCGGCAGAGCAGCGCATCCTCTATGAGCTGGTGCTGGAGGCGCAATTAAAGGCGATCGCCGCCGTTCAGCCTGGAAATCCTTTTAATACATTTCACGATGCCGCCACGCGCACGATTACGACCGGCCTAGTCGATCTGGGTCTACTCGTTGGCGATATCGACACCCTGATCGAAGAAAAGAAGCACAAAGCCTTTTTCATGCATGGTACCGGTCATTTTCTGGGGCTTGATGTCCACGACAGCGGGATTTTGCGGAACCCTGACAAAACCTGGAAACCCTTTCAAGTGGGCAACGTGGTGACCGTGGAACCGGGCATTTATATCTCGCCAGACTATGAGCCGGTCGAAGGGCAACCCCAGGTGCCCGATCGCTGGAAGGGCATTGGCATTCGCATTGAAGATGATGTGTTGATCACCATTGCAGGCCCAGAGGTGTTGACGGCTGGTGTCCCCAAAGCCCTTACCGATTTGGAAGACTAAACACACTGAGCCCACACCCATCAAAAAGCCTGCCGTCAGATGAGGCAGGCTTTTTGATGGAAAAGATTCAATGCGTTAACGCGTCAAGTCTTTAAAGGTACTTTTCCAGAGTGTTCGCCAGGGTGGTTTTGGGGACTGCGCCAACCACCATATCAACCCGCTGCCCGTCTTTGAAAATCATCAGCGTAGGGATGCTGCGGATGCCGTACTGACTGGCAACGTTAGGATTTTCGTCCGTGTTGACTTTCACGACCTTAACTTGACCATCGTATTGGTCGGAAATTTCTTCGACAACCGGGGCAACCATACGACAAGGACCACACCACGGTGCCCAAAAATCGACTAGCACTGGAACTTTGCTCTCCAGTACTTCTATCTTAAAAGTAGAATCCGTAACTTGTTCGGCTGCCATGCCCATCGATGTCCTTACCTTAGTTAACGAGATCTTACCATAGCCAAGGTTTGCCATATTTAGAGACGAGTTTAGTATTCAGACATATGTCGGGCTCTCTATAGCGTTAGCCATGTTTACGCGAATACCTAGAGCATTGCGCCTAGGCAACGCCAGCAGCCAAACCATTCAGAGCTTGGTCGGCGTCAGCTGGGCAAGCCTAGTTCATTGAAGTTAGCTGGATTAGGAAAGGCCCGAAATCTAACCATTCGGGCAACATGTGGTGTGAGGAGTGAACGGAAACTTTCGTCTCCGCTACAACTATTGTAGGTTGGGCAGTTTTGATTGCACCACTGATTTCCATCAAAGTTTTAAACTTTACTTTAACGACAAATAAACTTAAGCATATTCATCTATCACAGCCCTAGGATGCCGGTGGCGACTTGCCTATTTGCCCATGCCCAATTGCTGGGCCTTTTGATAGACCTTACCTTCCGTCAGCAGCGAGGGAGCAATCACGATATCCACCTGCTGCATTTCCTTCAGGTCTTTTGCCCCCAAGGTGCCCATGCTGGTTTTAAGGGCTCCTAAAAGATTATGGGTACCATCATCCAGTTGGGCGGGGCCGCACAAGATTTGCTCTAGGGTGCCGGTGGTGCCCACTTTGATCCGCGTCCCCCGAGGCAGGATGGGGCTAGGGGTGGCCATGCCCCAGTGGTAACCTCGTCCGGGGGCTTCAGCCGCTCGGGCAAAGGGCGAGCCAATCATCACCCCATCGGCCCCTGAGGCAATACATTTACAGATATCGCCCCCAGTCACCAAACCGCCATCCGCAATGATGGGGACATAACGGCCAGATGCCTGATAGTACTCATCCCGAGCAGCAGCACAGTCCGCCACTGCTGTGGCCTGGGGAATGCCCACGCCTAGCACCCCCCGAGAGGTGCAGGCTGCGCCGGGGCCAATGCCCACTAACACCCCGGCAGCGCCCGCTTTCATTAGATTGAGGGCAACTTCGTAGGTGACACAATTCCCCAATAAAACCGGCATGGGCATAGACTGGCAAAAATCAGCTAAATCCAAAGGGGTGATCGAGTCTGGCGACAGGTGCGCTGTCGAGACGACGGTGGCCTGTACAAAGACTAAATCAGCCGCAATGATGGCTTCGCGGTATCGCACTGCGCCGACCGGGGTGACGCTGACCGCCGCGATCCCACCGGCGGTTTTGATTTCTTGAATGCGCTGTCGGATCAACTCAGGCTGCACCGGCTGCGCGTAGAGCTTTTGCATCAAGCCCACAAATTCATCTTTGCCCACCGCAGCAATCTGATCGAGGATGGGGTTGGGATCGGCGTAGCGGGTTTGGATGCCTTCTAAATTGAGAACGCCCAAGGCCCCGAGTTGAGAGAGCTTGACGGCCATGGGCACATCAATCACCCCATCCATCGCGCTAGCAATGATGGGAATGTCACGTTCAATCCCTCCGATTTGCCAGCGGGTATCAGCCAGTTGTGGGTCCAGTGTCCGTGGCCCTGGCACCAGCGCAATTTCATCGATACCGTACGCTCTGCGAGCAGTTTTGCCACGTCCCAGTTGAATGTTCACGTCCTTTAAAGTCCTAGCCCCACGATCATCTAGCTAGCCTAGCATCTACAGTTCTAAGGGCGGTATGGGCGGGCGAGGATCGCGATCGCCGATCAGCGCTGAGCATGGCGATGATTCTGTACGCTCTAGGGCCTGTACACTCTAGGGCACAATTGTTTAAACCCTGGCCACATCCAAACCCATAGTTTGACCTACGGAAAAACTCAAGTTTTCAAGTTGGATGTGGTTTATCAACTGCTCATCAACATCGCAGCGCTGTGTCAAGCTATCTGCCCAGGAGTGCCCTGTGAACTTGTCTTCCCTTGGTTTCTTTCGAAATCTCCGGCCCCCCAACCGTCAATTTGCGGTGATTGGTCTGGGTCGTTTTGGTCGGGCGGTTTGCGCCACGCTAAATAGCCTGGGTTACGAGGTTCTGGGGATTGATACCAATGAGCAACGGGTGGTGCAAGCCTTAACCGATGAAATTGCGGCCCATGCGCTGCAACTGGATTCCACTCAGCCCATTGCCCTCAAGGAAGCGGGGATTCCAGATTTTGATACGGTGATTGTGGCCATCGGCAACTATGTCGAAGAAAGCGTAATCACTACCCTCAATGTCAAGGAGTTAGGGGTGTCCTATGTGGTTGCCAAAGCTTCCTCTGAGATCCACGGTAAACTCTTGGACCGGGTGGGGGCCGATCACGTAGTTTCCCGGAGCATGAATGGGCTGTTCCTGGCCCGATCGCTCACCCGTCCCGGCATTTTGGATCGGTTTGAGTTGGACCCAGACCACAGCATTGTGGAAGTCCGGGTGCCCGCAGCGTTTGATCAGAAAACCATCGTGGAGCTGGATTTGCGCAATAACTTTGGGGTCACCCTGTTAGCCCTCAGCCACCGGGAAAGCGACGATAAATTTGAAATCAATCCCAGCCCGGTAACCCGACTGCGAAAAGGGGCCGTGATGGTGATGATTGGCAGCAACAAGGGCATCGATCGCTTGCCGATCACGCCGCCGGAATAACGGTGGGCCATATTAATTGCACTTAGGACATTGCATTCAGGACCGATATGCGTATCGTTGGACTCATGAGTGGCACCTCGGTGGATAGCATTGATGCGGCCCTAGTGGATATTCACGGCCAAGGTTATGACCTCACTGTGCAGGTGTTGGCCAGCACCACGCTGGACTATCCAGAGCAGTTGCGAGATCAGATTCTCCAGGTGTGTGGGGGGCAGCCTTTACCCCTGGCCGCCCTGGCTGACTTAGATGATCAAATTGCCCAGCAGTTTGCGATCGCGCCCAAACCCTGATCAAGGCCCATGGACCGGTGGATCTGATTGCTTCCCACGGCCAAACGGTCTTTCACCGACCTTGTTCGGCTTCGACCAATGCGGCGGTGCCCCTCGCCTATACGCTGCAACTGGGGCGCGGGGCGCTGCTGGCGGGCTTAACCGATTGCCCTACCGTCAGCAATTTTCGGGCCGCTGATGTGGCGGCGGGGGGCGAAGGGGCTCCCCTGGTACCACCGGTCGATCTGGCCTTATTGAGCCATGAACACGACTATCGCTGTGTGCAAAATATTGGCGGCATCGGCAACGTTACGGCTTTACCACCCCGGTCTACCGCAACCCAGTTGAGCCCAGGAACGCCCCAGATATCCGAGGCACCGACCCCCCTATTGGGCTGGGATACGGGACCGGGCAATAGCTTGATTGATATTGCGGTGCATCATTTCTCCCAGGGCGCTCAAACCTTTGATCGAGGGGGGCAGTGGGCCGCCCAAGGGCAAATCTGTGAGCCGCTTTTAGCCACCTGGTTAACGCACCCTTACTTTCAACAACCGCCGCCTAAGTCTACCGGTCGAGAAACCTTTGGGTGGGACTTTTTTCAGCACTGTCTGCCTCAGGCTGAAGCCTATGGGTTGAGTCCAGCCGACCTCTTGGCCACCTTCACCGAGTTGACGGTGGCGTCGATCGCCCAGAGCTATGAGCGGTTTTGCCCCGGTTACCGGATCAAGTCTTGGTGTGTGGGGGGGCAGTCGAAACGATTATTTGATGGGGCGCTTGCAGCAGCAATGGCCTCAGATTCCGGTTAACCCCACCGATCACGCTGGGGTGCCGAGCGATCTCAAGGAAGCGATCGCCTTTGCGGTTTTGGGGTTTTGGCATCATCAGGGATGGCCCGGTAATTTGACCACCGTGACGGGTGCGCAGTGGCCCGTTGTCTTAGGAGAATTGGCTTGGCCCAAAAAACGAGATCATGCGGCCAGCCTTGGTCTATAAACCCTCGACCGATATGGTGTAATGGAGTCGATGCTGGGCTGGGGCAAAGCAGACTAGGGTTCCATGGGCCAGGAAAACTGTGCCTACAGTTGAAGTAACACCTTGTAGGGACTTGAGGGGAGCATGGGGGGAGTACTGGGTGGAGCATACATTCCTAATTGAGCCAGGTCGCTGGACCCTAGAGGGAACCTGGCTGGCGCGTGATGTCAGCACGCCTCCCCTATCGGTCAGGGGCGCGATTTTAGTGGCCTGGAGTAATGATGATTGGTTCACGATGGTCATGAAGTTGGGATTTCCCAAGGCCAGTGATGCGGAAACGATTGCGTTGCAGTATCGGGGCCGTTTAACCAGTAGCGATCGCCAGTACACGTTTGTGCTACAGCACAGTCAGCTCGGTCGGGTTGAGGGAGAAGGCTGGGTGGCTCCCGAGTCCATTGTTCAACGGTATTGGGCCTTAAATGATCGGCAGCGGCGCACTGGGTTTGAGACACTGCACCGCATCGATAGCGATCACTACCATCTCTCTAGCGGCATTATGGCCGGCCATTATCTCACCACGGCTATGGAAGCGACCCTGGTCCGTCAAGGGTAATGCCCTTGGGACGGTATAACGGCATCACGGTTGGGTAAACTGACGGCTGAGGTAGGTTGGGTCGCCCATTAACCGGTTCGATTGCCCCAGCGATTGCAATCTGATCAGGACAATGCGTTACAGCTGAAGCGCTGAAGCATTGCCGCCAGCAGTCTAAACCCTGTTCCCTGGCAAACTGATTCAACTTGAAAACTTGAATTTTTACCGTCAAGCGAACGGCTGATTTGGATGTGGCTGGGGTTTAAGGGAACTCATCAGACTTTTTTCTATTGGGTTTCTCGCCGACTGCCCTGATATGAGAGGGAGGGAATCCAACTGGGGGTTCCCAACGCGGCCCGCCAGCGACAGGTTAATCAGCCCGTTTTCTGAGCGATTGCTGAGCTTGATTGATTTCTGAGGCCAATCTTTGCCGTAATGTCAGATGCCAATATCGGACGAAAACTAGCAAACCGCTATGAGCTAGCCGAAATGCTGGGGCAAGGGGCAATGGGGCGGGTGTATCTGGCAGAAGATACCCTGCTGGGTGGGGTAATGGTCGCGGTAAAGTTTTTATCCCAAACGCTGCTAAACAATAAGATGCGCGATCGCTTCGTGGTCGAGGCCACCACCTGCGCACAGCTTGGGCAGCGGAGTATTCATGTGGTTCGGGTCACCGACTACGGCGTTAGCGAAGACGAGGTGCCCTTTTATGTGATGGAGTACTTGCGGGGGGATAGCCTCAGCAAAATGATTCATCAACAGCCCTTGCCAGTGCCTCGGTTTTTGGGCATCACCCGCCAGATTGGCTTGGGGCTAAAGTGTGCCCATGACGGCATTCGCGTTAAGGGCCAGGATCAACCGGTGCCGATTATCCATCGCGACATCAAACCCAGCAACATCTTGGTGACCCAAGACCCCACCTTAGGAGAGCTGGCCAAAATTCTAGACTTCGGCATTGCCAAGCTGATTCAAGCGGACAGCGATCAGACCAGCTCCTTTATGGGCACCTTGGCCTATGCTTCGCCAGAGCAAATGGAAGGCCGCGATCTAGACAATCGCTCTGACATCTATAGCTTTGGCATGATGATGTTTCAGATGCTGACCGGCAAGTTACCGCTGCGGGCCAGTAGCCATACCTTTGGGGGCTGGTATAAAGCCCACCACTCCCAACCCCCGAAAACCATTAGTGAGGTCGATCCCTCTCTCAAAGTTCCCAAAGCATTAGAAGCGCTGGTGATGGATTGTCTGGCGAAGCAGCCAGAAAACCGACCGCAAACGGTGACCGACATTCTTGCCGCCCTTGACCCCCTCGATCAGCGCTTTGGCACGGGCTTTCGGATTGGTCAACGCATCGGGGCCACCCTGTCTCGATTGCCCGTTGTCAAGAAGCCCGCCTCTGAAGAAAAGGCTCCTGAGTCTGAAGAAGACCTCTGCCGCCTCACCTCTTGGCCCAAAAACAAACCGATCGCAGAAATTGTTTTTCCCCATGCCCTCCCCACGAGCCAGCGTACCCTGGCCACCTTGTGGGTGATGTTGCCTCAGGTGGAGGTGGAGAAGCGATTACTGGGTAGCCGCTACAACAATTTTATTTGCACCATGTCTCCCCACCCGATGGTGCTGTGGCTAACGGTGTTGTATAACGCCCAATATGGCCCTCGCTGGCTGCCCTGCTACTTGGATTTAAAAACCCAGGCGGGCCAAGAAATGGCTTTTCTGATTGGGAAGAGCGGTCAGTACAAGATTTTATTTTTCACGATTGAAAATCCGCGCCGCTGTGCCCATGTGGTTCCCTGTACGGTGGCCTTACCCCAGCGGAAACTCCTACAGGAGTGGGTGATGACGGCTAGAACCCATCCCTCGGTGGGCAGTTCGACGAGCAGTAAAGACATTCTCAAAAACGAACTCAACACCAACCTCAAAGCCAAAGTGTTGCAACAGTTGGAAGCGTCTTACTAATCCGTTCGAACGGTGCGGGTCGAACGGCTTTGCCCGAATGGCTCTGCTCTCTGTGATCGCCCCATGCGCATACTGCTAGTGGATGACGAAGTTGAATTGGCTGAACCCTTGGGCCGTTTACTGAGACGTGAAGGCTATGCCGTGGATGTGGCCACGACGGGGGATCGCGGCGATCGCCTCGCCCAGCAGGGCACCTATGATCTGCTCATCCTCGACTGGATGTTGCCCCAGATCAGCGGGCTAGAGATCTGCCGCCATGTACGCTCCCACGGGGATGCCACCCCGGTGCTGTTCTTAACCGCGAAAGATACCGTCGATGATCGGGTGGCCGGCCTGGATGCGGGGGCCGATGACTATTTGATCAAACCCTTTGAGCTGCGGGAGCTGCTAGCGCGGGTGCGAGCCTTACTGCGGCGGCCCCTCACCCTAGAGCCCCCGGAGGAGACCGATCGGCTGCGGTTTGAAGATCTGGAGCTAGATGAGGCCAATCAGCGGACCTACCGCCAGGGGCAAACCATCGAACTCTCAGACAAAGAGACCCGACTGCTGGCCTACTTAATGCGCCATAGCAACCAAGTCTTATCCCATGAACAGATTTATCAGGCGGTTTGGGGCGAGGCTGAACCCCCCAGCAGTAACGTTTTAGCCGCCCAAATTCGTCTCCTCCGCCGCAAGCTCGAACCCCCCCAGACGCCGCCGATGATTCACACCATTTATGGCAAGGGATACCGCTTGGGGCGATAGGCTGAAGAGGACGGTGCTGGGGTGATCGGTGGTTATCCGCAATGATCAACCGGTTGCCGTCCCGATCAGTCAGGAGCAGAGATGATGAAAGTTGCGATCACCGGCGGCACGGGGTTTATTGGGCGTTATCTAGTCCAACGGTTGCAGCAAGACGGGCATACGGTTGTGGTCTTGGCTCGCAATGGGCCAAAAGCCCAGCAATGCTTCCCTGAGGTTGCCTTTCCTCAGGTTGAGATCGTTCCCTATACCCCCTTAGTTCTCGGCGACTGGCAGCAGTCTCTCCAGGGGTGCGATGGGGTGGTGAACTTAGCTGGTGCGCCCATTGCTGAGCGATGGACCCCGGCCTACAAACGGCTGTTGTGCGAGAGCCGGATTGCTACGACTCATGCCTTAGTGGCGGCGATCGCTGCCACTAATCCCCAACCGCCCGTGATGGTGAGTGCGTCGGCGATCGGCTACTACGGCACCAGCGAAACCGCTGAATTTAATGAGACCAGTACCCCCATTGCCACCGACTTCCTCTCACAACTCTGCCAAGACTGGGAAGCGGCGGCCAAAGCCGTTGAGACCGCTGGGGCTCGTCTGGTAATTACGCGAATTGGGATTGTCTTGGGTAATGGTGGGGCCTTGGGACGTATGCTGCCCCCATTCCGCATGTTTGCCGGGGGGCCGATCGGCAGCGGACGGCAATGGTTTTCCTGGATTGCCCTTGAGGATCTGGCCAGTCTGTTCATCAAGGCCCTGACCGATCCGCAGATGCAGGGGGTCTACAACGCCACGGCCCCCCATCCGGTCACCATGGCCACTGCTTGCGAGGCCCTGGGACAAGCTTTAAACCGCCCTTCTTGGCTACCGGTGCCTGATTTTGTGATTGAAACCTTACTGGGGGACGCGTCAGTGGTGGTGCTCAAGGGGCAAAAGGTCTTGCCCAAGCGCACCCAAGCCACTGGATTTACCTATCAGTACCCGCAGGTCACCGAGGCGATGAAGGCCATCGTCACTTAAGCGTCGTAGTATCATCTGGCATCGGTTCAAACCCTATGGAAGGGGCAGGGGGCATCAGGGGCGGGGGGGCTAGAAACCGGTCGTTCAATTTACGCCCTTGAGTCCTAGCACCCTGGTTGGGTGACAAAACCCTTGAAACGCTCATGCTTTCGTAGGTTGGGTGGCGCGATAGCAAAACCCAACGAAACCGTTACGGGTGTTGGGTTTCACTCCGTTTCACCCAACCTACAAGAGCAATTTTTGCAGGTCAGTCAGCCTAGCACCTGTCTAGCAGCGAGCAGGGCAAAACCCTAGATTTCGGCTACGGCGCGCTCAATCAGTCGTCGGGCTAAGGTTTGGATGCCGGTGTGCTCATAGTAGTTGGTGGACATATCCAGGAAGGCTCCCAGGTAGTCGGCTTTGTCATCGGCAAAATCGATAAAGCCCTGGAGGTTTTTGCTGACCTTTTGAGGCGTAATCCCTTTAGAGGCCACCAAATCCCCCATCCAGTCCTTGGTGGAGTTAAAGCTGGCTTCGATAAAGCTGAGCTTCTCGCGGCTGGAATTCCCTGGCAGCAACTTTTGGATGCGTTTAAAGGTGCCATTTTTCTCCAAATCTTTGGGGGTGAGATTCGAAATAGCCCCCTGGGCCGCCTTAATAAAATTAGGTCCCAGGGGCACCACCCCATCGAAGCAGACCAATGCCGTCATCCGCACTAAGGATTCACCGCCGTAATCCCCCAAGGCCCGGACAAAGTCGCGCAGGCTATCTCCCGGCAAACCGTTAATCGAGCAGAAGGCCACCACCTCGGTCACGAGTTTGAGGGAGAGATCAATGGTTTGGGCCTTTTCTGGCTTGGGGGTGATCTTATTCAGAAATCCCAGCAGCGGTACTTTTTCGCCCACCTTATTGGCTAGGGCAGCGGTCCCTAGGGCACTACCCGTACTATCGATGGTCTGATAGAGCCACAGCGCCCGTTGGTACCCTTCCGATTTGTCATTAAACAGTTGGATGGCCCGCTCCCCAATTTGCTGAATTAGGGCATCGTCCTTTTCCCGAGTGACCACCTGAATGGTTTTCTCAAAGCCCACGAGGTTCTCCCATTCCCCAGGCAAAAAGGTATCCAGAGAGTTGAGGGCAAAGACCGTCAGGTTGCGGCTGG
>JAAUQE010000002.1 GCA_012032425.1 Leptolyngbya sp. RL_3_1
GCCATCGGCGAGTTGGGCTTTGACATCCAAATAAGTGTCCTTCATGCCCCGAATCCGGGGGGCTTGGTAAGGATTGAGGATGTCTAAAGCTTGAATGGTGTCGGTGCCGTCATAAAGCAAGCCGTTGAGAAAGCTAATCAGTACGGGTTGGCTTTGGGGGGAGCCAAAGATTTTTTTGAAGGCGAAGTCTGTTTTGGGGTTGATGAAGGGCATGAGCAACAGGCTCTTTCCCTGACTTATCGCTAATTCGAGTCTAACGTGAGCAAGTACTAGGGGCGATCGCCTCAGCCAGGATGGCTCGGGCAGCAAGACCTAAACGGTTAGACCGACAGGTTGGCGGCAATCTCTTCAAAGAGATGCATCAACCCAAGGTTAAACAACCGTTCTCTCGCCGCAGGATTTTGCAAGGCTCTAGCGGCCTGATGGGGATAGGCGATCGCTTCTCGGCGATTGCTGGGATAGCCATGTTCAAACAGCCAGTACTCGTCTAAATTTCGTGATTCCATCGTTGTCAGCATGATTCTGACCCTATCGACTGAGCACAGCGTCAACTCCTCACCTCTCTATTATCCGCTTGACCCATCCTTGATCTTTAGGATTGGCAAGCAATTGATACTTTGGCGTTACCTTTGTTGATGCATGGTGCGGGGCTCTGCTACGGCAAGCGGTCTCGGCTGATCACGCCAGATAAGGTGAGATGATCCCAATCGTCGGCTGCGATCGGTTGCCCTTCGTATTGAAAGGTGATGCTGTCGATCCATTCCCCTGAGGCGTCAGGTTGCAGCAAGGTGTGGGTCAACGTCTTTGAGGTGATCAGCCCACCGGCACTGCCCTGGAAATACCAAGATCGCCAACTGGCCCCAGCGCAGCCCGGTAACGTTTCTGGGGTTGCTGTGTCTTGCTGCCAAGGATGTTCGGCCAGATTGATGGTGGCGGTGTCTCCGTCGATTTCTACCAATTCAATCGGCAAACCACAAAATTCTAAGCGAGACATGACCGTGGCCAGTTGTTCTAGCGCTGCCGCTGGCGCTAGGTCATTGGGCAGAGTCACCATCAGGCGCGTCTCAATATCCGTTGCGTCAGCATTTCCCCCATAGAGGGTGAGGCCATTCGCCACTTGGGCTGGTTCCTCAGCGGGCTGACTCGGTTGCTCTGGCTGTACCGTGACGCCAATTTGCCGCCCAATGACAGCTCCCAGCAGTAGCCCGAGTCCCCCAACGGCAAACAAGGTGATCCAGTTTTTCCCAGACATGATGGCATGACTCCTGAAACGCGATGACTCTCAGGGTGCGCCCCTGTTTCCCTGCTTCCTCAGTATCCATTGGCATAACCAGGCACCGGGCTAAACCCGCCCCTACAAAACCGGTGTATGCGTTGTCGGAAATCGTCTAAGACTTGGACGGTTGTCTTCCCTGCCAGAGGGCGATCGCCACCCCACCCATCACCATCCCCGCCGCTGCACAAAAGCTGAGCACCACCCCAAAGGGCAGTTCCACCGATTCAAACGTCAAGAATTTGAGGCTAATGGGGGTAGCATTTTGGACCGAAATCACCGCCATGGCCACCACCCACACCGCCGGAACTAGCGTCAACAGAACCTTATTCATCGTTGGCTTCCAAGGGCTATGGGGCCATTGTGCCATTGGCAATGCTCAATAGAGGACTTGCGATCGCCCGTCCTCCTCCGATAGGATGATAGACCGGGCGTTTGAGAGAGATTATGGCCAAGCGAGTTCAAGTGGTATTGCGAGAAGAGATTCGGAAACTGGGTAACGTGGGGGATCTCGTTGAGGTCGCCCCTGGATATGCCCGCAACTTTTTGTTCCCTCGGGGTATGGCAGTACGGACCACCCCTGGGGTCCTGAAGCAGGTGGAGCGACGCCGTGAGGAAGAGCGGCAGCGGCTAGCGCAGATTAAGGCCGATGCTGAGACGATGAAAACAGCCTTGGAAACCATCGGGCTATTTACCATCAAAAAGCCCGTGGGCGAGAACGACGCCATTTTTGGTACCGTTACCTCTGCGGATGTGGCTGAGGTGATCGAGACCAACACCGCTAAAGAAGTGGATCGCCGCGAAATTACCGTCCCCGACATTAATAAGCTGGGCGAGTACCAAGCCACCATTAAGCTCCATGCTGAGGTGACGGCGCTCATCAACTTGCGGGTCGCCGCCGAATAGGGCCAAGCCAAATCGCTCGAACGCTTTACTCAAGCAGGCTGGGAAGCACCAATGTGCAAGCCATGATCAAGCTCCCAGCCTGTTTTGTTGTAAGCAGATTACGGACCCTCGCGGCGCTGCTGCTTGGCTCCGCCATTCAGTTAGCTCCATCCGCTACGGTAGTGACAGCTTGTTCTCTTGCCGGGTTTTCCATGGTTCAGAACCTCGATTTTCAGCCCTATAGCGATCGCCTGCCTCCCCAAAACGTTGAAGCCGAAGAGGCCATTCTTGGGGGAGTTTTGTTGGATCCAGAGGCGATTGGCCGGGTAATGGAGGTGTTGAACCCCGATGCCTTTTACATCAGCGCCCATAAGCTGATTTACCAAGCGGCAGTGGATTTGAACGCTAAGGGTCAACCTACGGACCTGATGTCGGTGACCGCTTGGCTGAAGGATCGCGACCTCTTGGAGAAAATGGGGGGGCAGAGCCGCTTGGCCCAACTGGTAGATCGCACCCTCAGCGCCGCCAACATTGATCAGTACGCCACCCTGGTCATGGACAAGTTCATGCGGCGGCGGCTGATCCACGTTGGGGGAGAAATTTCCCAATTGGGTTTTGAAACCAGTGAACCCCTAGAGCAAAGCCTGGATCAAGCGGAACAGCGATTGTTTGCCATTACTCAGGATCGACCTCAGCAGGCGCTGACCTCTACCGCCGATATCCTGATCGACACCTTCTCGGATATTGAGCAGCGCTCTCTCGGGATGATTTTGCCGGGAATCCCCTGCGGGTTTTATGACCTGGATGCCATGACCCAGGGCTTTCAGCGATCGGACCTGATCATCGTGGCGGGCAGACCGTCCATGGGAAAATGCCTGAGTGCTGGTGCCCAAATTGTGTTGGCAGACGGCAGTCTCAAGACCATGGCGCAGATCTATCAGGATCGAGATGCCCAGCTCCTCACCTTAGCCACCGATTGGCGATTTCAGCTCACAGAACCCAGTGCTTACATTGACGATGGCTTGAAACCGGTCTTTCAGGTCAGAACGAGTTCGGGTCGGGTGATTGAGACAACATTGACCCATCCCTACTTGACCCTCCAAGGCTGGCAACCGTTGTCAGAACTACAGGTCGGTCACAAAATCGCAGTCCCCCGTTGCTTACCCATTTTTGGAACTGAGACGCTGCCACTACACCAGGTCAAGCTGCTGGCTTACTTGATTGGGGATGGCTGCTTGACCCAAACTGCGCCGCAATTCACCAATGAGAACCCTCGCCTGCAAAGCGAGTTTACCGAAGCGGTCCTACAGTTTCCGGGGGTTAAAGTCCGCAAAGAAACGTCTCAAGGACAGCGCACCCCGACATTTCATGTCACTGCTGATCTAGAAAAAGTGCAGCAGCAACGACAGTACTTTGGTCAAAGGTTGACGGCGTTACTGCAAGCCTCCCCTTGGTCAGCGTCTGCCTTTGCTCAGCAGTTGCAGGTCAGCCCTAGGCTGGTGGGCCAATGGCAAAAAGGGGCTTGTGCCCCTGATCTAGAAACCTTTGAACGGTTATGTCGCCTGCTCAAGATTCACCCTGAGGCACTTGCCCCAGAGGGCTTGGCCACGATTCGCTGGAGCAGTCAAAATCCGGTGACGCTGTGGCTACAGCGCTTGGGACTATGGGGTAAATCAGCCCATGACAAAACGGTGCCCGAGATCATTTTTAGGCTGGAGCGGGGACAGGTTTCCCTATTCCTCAATCGCCTCTTTGCCACTGACGGTTGGGCGACGGTGCTGGCCACAGGGCAAGTGCAACTGGGTTTTGCCACGGTGAGCGAGGCGCTGGCCCGACAGGTTCAACATTTGCTGCTGCGGTTTGGGATTATTGCCCGCCTCAAAGCCCGCTCTGTGAAATATCAGGACAGCCGCCGCCCAGCTTGGCAACTGGATATGACCGATGCCCAGTCGATCAAAACTTTCATCCATGACATTGGCATTTTTGGCAAAGAATTGGCCCTGGAACAGGCTGCCACCGCCCTTGCTAACCGCCGCTATCAAACCAACCGTGATCTGATTCCGCTGGATATTTGGGAGAGCTTACGGGCAGCCAAAGGATCAGAGTCCTGGCAGTCCCTCGCGACCCGTGCCGGGTTACAGGGCACCAGCAACATCCATGCGGGCAAACGGGCTCCCACCCGCGATCGCCTATTTGCCCTAGCCACCGCTTTAGACCATCCAGAGTTACAGGCCCTAGCCACCAGCGATATCTATTGGGATGACATTGTTGAAATCGCCCCCCAGGGGTTGAAACAGGTCTATGACCTGACGATTCCACACACCCACAATTTTGTCGCCAACGATATCTGTGTCCACAACACCGCTTTCACCATTCAAGTGGCGCGCAACATTGCCCAGGTGCAAAAGCTGCCGGTGGCGGTATTTAGTTTGGAGATGTCGAAACAGCAGTTGATCTATCGATTGCTGTCGGGGGAGGTGGCCATGGAAACCAGTCGCCTCCGCACCGGGCGCATCGCCCAACACGAGTGGGAAATGCTGGGGCAGGCAATCAGCACCCTCTCCCAATTCCCGATTTTCATTGACGATACCCCCAATATCTCGGTGGCTGAGATGCGCTCAAAGGCGCGGCGGCTCCAGGCGGAGCAGGGGGGCGCTTTGGGGTTGATCCTGATTGACTATCTGCAACTGATGGAGGGCACCAGCGATAACCGGGTGCAGGAATTGTCAAAAATCACGCGATCGCTCAAAGGTCTGGCCCGTGAGCTCAATGTACCGATCATCTCCCTCTCCCAGCTCAGCCGGGGGGTCGAGTCCCGCACCAACAAGCGCCCCATGATGTCCGACCTGCGTGAATGCGTCACTGGAGACACCCTGGTCTGGTTGGCAGACGGCAGGCGCTTACCTATCCAAGATTTAGTCGGAACTACTCCTGAAGTGATCAGCCTGGATGCTCAAAATCGTCTCGTCAAGGCCAAGGCAGATCTAATCTGGGAGGTTGGCACAAAACCGATTTATGTATTAAAAACCTCAAATGGCAAAACCATTCGAGCAACGGGCAAGCACCGCCTCTATACCTTTGAAGGTTGGCAACGGCTTCAGGATCTAAAGGTGGGCGATCGCCTTGCCACGGCTGATCACATGCCCATGATGGGCCAACCGGCACCGCGATGGCCAGATTCAAAGGAAATTGCGGCTACTGATCTCTTCTGGGATGAAATCGTTGCTATTGAACCGGCTGGGGAAGAAACGGTCTACGACCTCACGGTACCGGGTCCAGCGTCATGGATGGCGGATGGCCTGGTTTCCCATAACTCGGGCTCGATCGAGCAGGATGCAGATTTAATCATGATGCTCTATCGCGAAGAGTATTACGATCCCGATACCCCCGATCGCGGCATCACCGAAATCATTATCAACAAACACCGCAACGGCCCCACCGGCACCATCAAGCTGCTCTTCGAGCCCCAGTACACCCGGTTTAGGAACCTAATGGCCCAGCAGCAGTAAGGGTTTGTTGCAGAGCTTGTTGCAAATGGTCGAGGGTGCGCTGATTTTCCGCCGGGGTGCCGATGGTGATCCGTAGACCGCCACCGGTATGGCGCACGTTTGTGCCCAGGCGGCGTAGGGCTTGGAAGAGAACTGCCGGATCGCCAGCGGGACGGCCATAGACAAAGTTGGCATCACTGGGCCACAACCGGAAATGGGGCAGTTGGGCCATGGCAGTGTGGAGGCGATCGCGCTCCCCTAGTACCTCCGTGATGATCGCGAGCAAATCCTGACGGTGGGCCAGGGCAATTTGGGCGGCGCGGTAAGACAGGCTGGGTAGGTTGTAGGGCAGCCGCACCTTTTCGAGCACTTGGGTGACCTCTGGGGAGGCAATGCTGTAGCCCACCCGATGGGCGGCGAGACGAAAGGCTTTAGAAAAGGTGCGAGTCACCACCCAATTGGGCCGGGTCAGCATTTCCGAAACAGTGGTTTGCTGGCTGAACTCAAAATAGGCTTCGTCAATCACCACCAATACATCCGTGGGTAACTGCTTCAGCCAAGCCAGCTCGGTATCGGTGAGGGCATTGGCGGTGGGGGAGTTGGGGTGGACCATAAACACCACTCGCACCGGTTGCTCACTGGCTTGGATCGCCGCTTGGGCGGCGTCCACATCCACCGCGAAGGTGTTGTCATCGCGGGGCACATGCACCACAGGAATACCCAGGGTTGTGGCCAAAATGCCGTACATCGAAAAGGTGGGGTCAGCGACGAGGATGGCTCCCGATCGCCCCACGCAGGTGGCAATCAACAGCGACCGGATCAACTCATCAGAGCCGTTGCCCACGGAGATATGGGCGGCGGTGATGTCCCTCAGAGCAGCGGATTCGTTGACGTAGATGGCGATCGCGGCTTTCAGCGCCCCATGGCTCCCATCGGGGTAGCGATTCGAGGCAATCGCCTGCTGATAGGCGAAGGCGAGTTTATCCTTGAGGGCTTCGGGCAGGTCGTAGGCGCATTCGTTGGTATCGAGGCTGTCAATGATCGCCGGTTCTGGATCAAGGCTGGCGGCTGGGTGGGCGCTATAGGCCGCAAATTCGGCCAAGTCGGGGCGAATGCAGGGCAACATGGGGCGCAATCTCATCCACAAGGCTTCATTATGACGTGACTGTGGCCCGCTGCAATGGCTTCGTCCCAAAGTGGTCGGTTGATGCTGATATAAAACCTTGACCACACCCAAACCTGTAGTTCGCCCCACGGTAAGAACTCAAGTTGTCAAGTTGGATGGGGTTGACTAAACAAAAAAATGCCCTAACCTTTCGCGACAGGGCATTTTTTGAAATTTTTATCTAGGATATTTGTGCTTATTTATTACCGCATTTCATAACGGCTGCGGGCTGATTGTAGGTTGCTATCAATATCTGAAGGATGCTGTTGTGACCAGCGCGCTCAGGATGAGAACTCCTAAACATAAGACTCAGAGGGTGCTTTGATGACATTCTGCACTTTACGCTGCCGCTTACGATATTGATGCAGCAGAATGGACGGGAGCGTAATCGGCCAGAGTAAGACGACTAAACCGATTAACAGCAACGATTGATCATTAGCCTTCGTCTCATCTAAGTCCCGAAAGAATGCTTCAAGGACGATCCCTAGGGTTAATGTTGCGGGTAAAAGATAGTAAAACATCACAACGATGAGACTCCGGCTTGATGTGCAGATTGCTAAGCATTCCTTGATTCCTATCGTGCCGTAAACCTTAAAAGTAGCCATCGAGAGTTTTACGCAACCTTGCGGCTTGGTTGGTAATGTTGCGTCAGTGCTTTTACGGGTCATTGGCCAATGCTCTCTGCTTGCCCTCGATTGAGACGATTATTGCGGTGTTGATGGCTTGCCCTTGGCAAAGTTCTGAACCCAAGATTTGTCGCAAGGAAATGCTGTATGACGAATGGTAGGAACGCGGTGTGGGTACCGCTAGGGTTGACTCTGATCCCGGACCTGTTCGATTAAGCGCGATCGCAACGGCTGTAACCGTTGATCTAAATCCGGTAAAAAGCTTGGGGACGGGAACAGTGACGCGAAAAATCGATGCACCGCCAATTGCTCCAGGCGCACCCAGTAATCCACCGGCGGGGGGCCATCAATGGCACGGCTCAGCACCCCAAAGCCGAGGCGTTCATAGCGGTTGGATACCGCCAGATCAGGATTCTGTAGCCATTGTAGGAATGTCTGTGATTGACCCATGGTGCTCACTAAAGCAGTGATCAGTTCTGGGGGGGGGATCGCAGCCCTAAGATCCTCGTTCCCCTCCGTGCCTTGGGTCCAGGCTTGGGTTAAAAGCGCTTGTCGTTGATCCGGCTGCTGCCAAGCCTGGAGAGCCAGCCCACCTGGTCCGCCAATGGGAGCCGTTGTTTGGCCCAGGGCCTCTGCGACCAATGCCAGCCCGAGAGCCTGACTGATCGCGGTCCAATCTGCCTCAGCCTCGGTCCAGTTTCCCCGCCACCACCGCATAGCACCCCGTACCTGATAAGCCTGGGCGCGGAGCTGATCGGAGCTATTGGGATCAGCCAACCACTGGCTGTACAACGTCTCCACGCCCGCGAGAATCGCAGGATAAAATTCCTGAAAATTGGGTTGCTGCCAGAGGGGACTGGTGAGCAGGATGGGATGGCGGGCGCATTCCAGCACAAAGGCCGAGACGCCTGCCTCGGGCTGGTTGAGCCGCAAAAACTGGATGCCCAGTCCAAAAAATACCCCAGCTTTGGCGGGCACCAATTGGGCGGCTGCGGTGAAGGCGATCGCCGCTGCCATGGGCTCTACATCTCCCTGTAGCCAACCCAGACTGGAGTAGCCAAACTCCAGATCGGGGGAGACCGCGATCGCTTGCTCAAACCAAGCGATCGCCGCTGCCCGCAATTGCTGTCGTTGATTGGCTGCCAGATTTGGGTCAAGGCTCAGATCCCCCAACTTCCAGCCCAACTGATAGGGATAATAGGGCTGCCAAGGGGCAAGGGAATGGGCCTGTTCTAGCTTTTGCTCAAAGGCGGCAATATCCCTGTTTTCAAGGGCAATAAACCCCTGACTGGCAATGCCCCAGGCCCGATAGAGGGGCACCAAGGTGATTACGACTGCGGCCAAGCCGCCCAGGCCCAACAGCACTAGCCGCCTTTGCCAGCGCCGGGGCGGGGCCTGGGCATCGGAAGACTGGGCATCAGACTGCGCGTCCATGAACTGGGTCGATTCTGGGGCTGCGGTCATGATCAGCAGCGCCGCGAGTATTAAGCTGCCGCTGATGGCAATGTTATCCAGTTGGTAGTCGGTGAGGGCAACAAAACCGTAGCCCACCAGTCCGGCCAGGGTGCCGATCAGCAGGGGACGCGGGGTTGATCGGGTCGGATCTACCCAAACCCGATAGGCCGTCCAGAGTAAGAGGGCGATCGCGCTCACAAATAATCCCAGCCCGCCGATCCCCAACTCCGCCCAAAGCTGGATGGGGGTGTTGTGCAACTGGTGGATCAGCTCCGCCTCCCGCCCTGCCCAGCCGGGACGATAGCGCTGATAGGCCAGTGGCACACTGCCCAGCCCCAGTCCGGTCCACGGTTGGGCTGCCCCCATAGCCCAGCCGGTCACGGTGGTGATCCACCGGTAGGCGAGTTCGCCTTGGCTCAAGTTGCCCTGGGCGATCGCCCGGAGCGAGGTGCGGAGGCGGTCATTACTGAGGACCAGTAGGGCTATAGTCAATCCCCCGATCCCGCCCCCCATCCCCCACTGCCAGAGCTTGGGCCGTCGCTGGAGTCCCACCAGCACCAGCGCTGCCAGCACAGCCAGCCCCAAGCCGCCGCCGCCCGCTCGGGACCCCGTGGTGTAGAGATCTGCCAAGCCAAGCGCTGCCCCGCCCCAGCAGAGCCACCGCCAAGGCCACCGTTGGCTGTAGCCCCAGCCCACTAAAAGGGGCAGATTTAACACTAAGAACCCCGCCACATAATTTTGGTGGCCGAGCGGGTACCAATTGCGTAGCTCTAAAATATTCAGGTCAAAAGTCCGGTGGGTGCTGTACTGGGCCAGGGTTTGTAGCCGAGACAGTTCGGGCAGGTAAGTTTGACCCACCCACAGGCTCAGACTGAGCAAGATGAAGGCAACCACCAAGACCGTTTGGCACTGGAGCAGGCGGTGCCATCGCTGATGGGCTGGCTTCGGCTCCCCCCCTAGCCAACCCTTCAACCCATAGAGGGTGGCGATCCCGCCCAGGGCGGCAACCCCATACCAGCGGGCCTGAACTGGGAATTCGGCCCCCCAGCAAGACCCACACACCACCAATAGGGCGCAGCCGCACCAGAGATTCCAGCCATAGCTCAGGTGCAAAGATCGCCCCGGTAGATGCCAGCCCTGCCAGAGCAACCCGATTACCGGCAGGAGGACAGCGGCCTGCCACAGGATCACCCATGGCCAAGCCACCATCCAGCTATTGCTGTTGGGCAGCAGCGTCCACAGTCCATAGAAAAAAAACGTTAACCCCGCTAGCAATGCTCCATTGGCGGCTGGGGTTGGTGAGTCTGATGAGGCCGATGAGGGCGAGTCCGTCATGACAACTGAGACAAGTCTGGGGTCGGCAGTTGATAGCCGTTGCGGGTGGGATGCACCAGACCCAATTGGTCTGCCTTCACCGTTTCTACCAATTGATCGAGGGCGGGAAATTCTCGGGGCCACTCCCGGTATACCGCTAGCAGCTCGGCCAATGCATAAAACTCTAGGGGAGCCGGGGGCAAAATCATGTCGATCGCGTTAGCGCCCCAGTTGCGATAGGCAAAGGTGAGCCCTTGGCGTTGGCGAATGCCTTTACGTTCAGTTAGGGAGGTGATCCAGGCGCGGGCTTGGCGGTGAGCCCGCAGGTGAGCCCGCAGGGCTTCGGTTTCTTGACCGTCATTGGATAAGGCAATCACCTCATCCAAGTAGGTGTCGGGGTCAATCCAGGCCCGCAGCATCTGCAACCCAATGTTTTGGGGCTCGACGGCGATCGCCTCATTCAAAAGGGCTAAGGCTGCCGCCGGATTTTGATCCGCTTGGATCAGGGCTCGGATCACCGGTTGGCCCATGTCCAGATCTGGTAAGGGGGGGCGTTGATGCCACCAGCGCAGCAGTTGGGCTTGCTCATACAAAATGGGATAGGGCGATTGGTCCGGGGACAGATTGGCTAGAAGGGCATCGTAGAGGTCCAGGGTCTGAGCCACCACATCAGGATAGATCGATCGCAGGGGCTCTATCTGCCAAATCGGCAGGGTGCTAAATCGGGGCGTGACTAAGCCTTCGAGGGCAAACGCCGTGATGGCGGCGGCAGTTTTCTGCTGGGCCAAATAGGTGAGACCCAGGATGTAGTAGGTGTAGTTCTGTGTGCGGGGCAGCAGTTCGACCGTCCGGATGGCAAAAACTTCCGCTTGATCGGCGGCCTCGGGCAAAAGCCGAATGGCCAGATTATTGTTGAACCAAGCATCATACGGTGCGGCCTGGTAAGCGGCGACCAAATTCTCGATCACCCCTTCCCGAATGGCGGCCTGATCATCCGGAAGGGAAATGCCCTGCTCAATCAGCACCAGTTGTTGCGCTGCCAGGGCTGAATAGGTGGGGTCCCAGGGAATCAACTGAGACGCCTTCAGCCACTTACGGTGGGCCGTGGGCAGATCTTGCCGTTGGTCGGTCGCGATTACCGCCTGCTGTCCTAAGGCGAGGGCGAAATTAAAGGGCAGCCACACCTGTAAACAGAGGGCCAGTAGCGCTAAGGTTGCCAAGCTGGTGCAACGGCGAAAAAGGGCCGACAACGGAGGGGGTGGGGCCAGGGTATCGGCTAAGCACGCCATCAAAATCAGATTCGTGATTAAGGTCAGGGCAATGGGGATATTTTCGAGTTGGTAATCGGTCAGGCTAGAAACGCCGTAGGCGCAGAAGCTGCCGCTGATGCCCATTAGCAGCGTGCGATGGTCCTTGGGGACCGGTCTTCGACCATCGCGGCCCGGTGGTAGCTGTCGCGCCAGTCGCCACCAGAGCCGTCCTACCCAGATGCCCCAAGCCAAATACAGGCCGATTCCCACGATCCCCAACTCTGCCAACAGATGGATCGGGGTATTGTGCAATTGCTGCACATGATCCAACCCTGTGCCCATGTCAATCGGGCGGTAGAGGTTAAACAGCCGTGAAATATTGCCGGGACCCGCCCCCAGCCAAGGGCGATCGCCAAAAATATTCAGGCCAGCTTGAGCCATAAACAACCGGTCAATTAAGGGGCTATCCGCCGCAGAAAGCCGACTCAAATCCAGCCCTTGTCCGCCCAAAATCACCTGCACCGTGGTGCGGATGCGGGGATTACTGGCCATGGCTCCCAGGGCTAACACCAGGATGGCCGCACTGACGATGCCTTGGCGACGACGATGTTTTCCGGAATGGGTAAAGATGCGTAAGGCTAAGGTCAGGGTCAGCCAGACGATCAGCCCCAGTGCTGCCCCTCGGGAACCGCTGATATAAGTCGCGATCGCAATCAGCAGGGCTCCGCCACTGGCGAGCCAGCGTTGCCACCCTTGCTCAGCCAGGGCCAAAGCCACCACCAAGGGCAAGCTCAGCACCAAATAGCCCCCTTCAAAGTTGTGATGCCCTAAGGGCTGAGCATTGCGGATGGCGCTGGCAAAGTTGCCAGCTTGCCACATATCGGCGCTGGGTCGCCAATAGGCCAGACTGAGGCCCGCATTGGCGATCGCCATGGCCGCGACGCTCCACCAGACCTGCCGCACAGAGCTACCCTCTAGCTTGATGCCATTGCGCAGACCGTAGAGCACCAAACCGTAGCCCAGGACTAAGACCACATTCCACAGCGCCACCCCCCGAAAGGGAGCTGCCAAACTAGAGAGAACGATGCCCACTAGGGTGATCCCGACCATCCCATCCAGGCCATGACCGAGGGGTAAAAACGGTTGCTTAAACCGGCGGAGCTGAAGGATGACCCAGCCGCCCCAGAGCAGAAATCCCACCTGCCACAGCAGAATCAGGGGCCACTGCACCATCCGGTAATAGCTGAAGGGTAACCAGGCAAAAAGCGCTAGTAGCACAAGTCCCAAGCCAGCAATTAAGGCGCTTTTCTGGCCCATGAGTTGTCCCCAAGCCTGGGGGAGGGTGTGGTCTTTGAAAAACATAGGTCTCGTCAGATGCAGGGGCAAAGGGACCGAGGCAGTACCTTCAGTATGCGCCTTGGCCCCTGAAAACAATCCATAGGGTCTCTACCAAGATTTCTAAGTCTAGATTTAAGGACCAATTATCGATGTAATGCAGATCCAGTCGGGCCGTGTCATCAAAGCTCTCAATGTCCGATCGCCCCGAAATCTGCCATAGCCCGGTAATCCCTGGCAGCACTTGATGGCGAATGTGATGCCAAGGGTCAAACTGGGCCACATCCCTCAACGGTAGGGGCCGAGGGCCAACCAAACTCATTTCCCCCCGCAGCACATTAAAGAGTTGAGGGAGCTCGTCCAAACTGGTGCGCCGCAAAAACTGTCCCACCGCCGTCACCCTCGGATCCCGTTTGAGTTTGAACAAAATTCCATCTGGGGCGAGATTGTGAACTTCTAGTTGCGCCTGTAACTGGGCGGCATCCACCCGCATGGTGCGAAATTTCCACACGCGGAAAACGTGGCCGTTCAGTCCCATCCGCTGCTGTTTAAAAAAGGCAGGGCCGGGTGAATCTAGGCGGATAGCCACCGCAATCATGGCCAAAAGGGGACTAAACATCAGCAAGCCTAACCCAGCGCCCAGATAGTCTAGGCAGCGCTTGATCCGATAATCGAGGCCATCGATCAGGGGGGCATCAAGCCGCAGAGTCGGAATCCCCGCGATTACTTCTGGTACCCCGCGCCGATAGAGCATTTCTCGGCTAGAGGGGAGTAAATGCAGCGCCACCCCCGCCCGCTTCAGCCGCCAGTAGAGGCTGGAAGCGAGGTCTAAATTCGGTAAGCCTCGGGCCAAAACCACTTGCGCCGCTGAGGCTTGTAATGCCTGAAAAGTCGATTCTGCCATGGCCGCAGAGGACAGCGCTGCCCCGACGACTTGATAGTTGCCCCGGCGCGTCAGCACTTCTGAGAGGGCCTTGAGTTCCGGCGCTGGGGCGATTAAAAATAAACGGGATGCAGCATAGCGATGCGCTAAGGATTGCAGCACCACCATCATTACCAAGCGCAATAGGAGGACCAGCCCCATACTGCCAACCCAAGCCACTAAAAACAATGATCGCGGCGGATCGACCGTCGGGTCATAAAAATAAGACAGCACTAGTGAGAATAAAAAGACTGCGGTCACCAGTTGGCAGGCCCGACCATAGTCTCGGACTCGGTGGGATTGGCTGTAAAGACCATGGCAAGCAAAGAGCATCAGGGTGGCGATCGCAAAGACCCAGAAAAGGCTCGGTAAATCCAGCCAGACCCACCACACCAACTGGGGTGGAATCGGCGAATAGAATTGATTGAGATGGCGGGCTATCTGCCAAGCTAATCCCAGAGCAATCGTGTCAGTGCCTAACAAAATCAATGCCCGATAGCCCCGCCAACTCAGGAAATGAGCCAAAGTTCCTTGACGAGGGGCACGGATATCAGCAAGGCTCTGGGGGCGAGAGCGATGGCGCAATTTATCCATTTATGCGAGTAAATGTTGCAAACTGATGGGATGGCACGGGGTTTACCCATCCTGATTGGATAGTATGGAGCCTACCCATACCTAAGTCTGGAGCAGTAACCGTCAGGAATGCACACCCTGGCCCGAGGAGACCGGTTTGCAGGCTAAGTTTGAGATAAATCGTAATCATAGCGTTAGCCGTCTTCAAGAACCCGATCAGCCGTTACAGCCATTCCTGAGGGGCATCCGGTGAGCGTTGTTATTGTTACGGGTTCAGCGGGACTCATCGGTTCTGAGGCCACGCTATTTTTGCCCGCCAAGGATTTACCGTGGTGGGTATCGATAATGACATGCGGCGCGTTTTTTTGGGTCAGAAGCCTCGACCAGTTGGAATTGTCAGCGACTACAGGCGCAGTTGGGTACCCATTACCGCCACCATAGTCTCGATATTCGCGATCAGCCTGCAATTGATGCGGTATTTCAGCATTACGGCGCGGCCATTCATTTGGTGATTCATACCGCTGCCCAACCCTCCCATGATTGGGCGGCCCGCGCCCCCCAAATTGACTTTGCTGTCAATGCCAATGGCACCCTAAATTTGCTGGAAGCCACCCGCCAATGGTGCCCTGAAGCGGTGTTTATTTTTACCTCGACCAATAAGGTCTACGGCGCTGCCCCCAACGCTTTGCCCCTGATCGAGCAGGCGACCCGTTGGGAAATTGCCCCCGATCATCCCTATCAAATTGGGATTCCAGAGGAGATGTCCATCGATCAAACCCTCCACAGCGTGTTCGGGGCTTCTAAGGTTGCGGCAGATGTTTTAGTCCAAGAATATGGCCGCTATTTCGGCCTCAAAACCGTGTGCTTTCGGGGGGGCTGTCTGACCGGTCCCAGTCATGCCGGCACTGAACTCCATGGATTTTTGGCGTATTTGATGCGCTGTACCGCCACCGGTCGCCCCTACACCGTTTATGGCTACCAAGGCAAACAAGTGCGCGACAACATCCACAGCGCCGACTTAATTGCTGCCTTTCATGCCTTTTTGCAAGCACCACAGCCCGCAGCGGTCTATAACCTTGGCGGCGGGCGTTTCAGCAACTGCTCAATGCTAGAAGCAATCACCCTCTGTGAATCGATTGCCGGACGCACTTTAAGTTGGACCTACCTCGATACCAACCGAGTCGGTGACCATATTTGGTGGATTAGTGACCTCCGAAAATTTAAAAAGCACTACCCACAGTGGCAACAACAGTACAACGTGGAGGCGATTTTGCAGGAAATCTATGACATGAACTGCGATCGCTGGCAGCAGGAGGGGGGCGCGTGATTGACTTAGGACGATTTAACATCCTGGGTATCCAGGTCAATGCCATCGACTATGAAAGTGCAGTGGCGCAGATCATCGGTGCTGCGATGCATCAGCACCCTTGCAGCGTTTCGGCCTTAGCCGTCCATGGGTGATGACCGGTGCCCTAGATGTCGCGCACAGCTATCGTCTCAACCATCTTGATCTGATTCTCCCCGACGGCCAGCCCGTACGCTGGGCCTTAAACCTGCTGTACAAAACCGGGCTAACCGATCGCGTCTATGGCCCGACCTTAATGCTGAAACTGTGCGCGCAAGCCGCCCAAGCAAACCTGCCCATCTACCTATACGGCAGCCGTCCAGAAGTGCTGAATGCCTTACAGCAACGCCTCCAGCAGCAATTTCCGGACTTGATGATTGCCGGAGTCAAACCCTCCCAGTTCCAGCAGGTCTCTGATGCAGAACAAGCCGCAATCATTACCGCTATTCGGGCCAGTGGGGCGCGCTTAGTCTTTGTCGGCTTGGGCTGTCCTCGCCAAGAGGTCTGGGTTTACGAAAACCGCGATCGCTTAGGGATGCCCGCGATCGCCGTGGGCGCAGCCTTTGACTTCCATGCTGGACTCACCGCCCAAGCTCCTGCTTGGATGCAGAAACGCGGTTTAGAGTGGTTATTTCGACTCAGCCAAGAACCCCAACGGCTCTGGCGTCGATATCTACTCTTTAATCCCCTCTACATCTTTTATTTTTCTCTGCAATACTTACGAATCAGGTCTTTTACCCCATCCCAAAACCCTCCGTCCTCTCCCCTTAATTACAGCTAAGGGATGACATGATGGATTGTCCCTACACGCTCTGTCAGCAATCTCATGGTGAAGAAACCGGAGTCTGCCTTAATTGGAGCGGCACTAATAAAAGCAACCGATGCAAAAAATGGCTCAGGCGTGATTTGAACACGCGACCAAGGGCTTATGAGTCCCCTGCTCTACCACTGAGCTACTGAGCCCTATGTTAGCCTTTCAGCTTAACAAGGTTATCACGAAATTCAAGCCAATTAGAACGCATTGAAAGTCGCTAAACATAGGCAAGAGAGCTAGCTTTGCTGCTCAGAAAACTCTCTTGCCTACGGTGCTAGTCAATGGACTTACCGACCAGGTAGGTGAGCAATTGGATTCACTGGGCCATGCTCAGGCAAGTGAATCTCAAAGTGCAAGTGAGGACCTGTGCTAAATCCTGTGCTACCCATCTCAGCAATCTGCTGTCCTTGACGAACCTGCTGGCCTGACTCCACCAACAGGCGGCTGTTATGGGCATAACGGGTCATGCTGCCATCTGGATGGCGTACTTCAACCATGTTGCCATAGCCCCCTGAGTTCCAGCCTGAACGCTGAACAACGCCGGGTGCTGCTGCATAAATGGGCGTACCGACTGGACCGGCAACATCAATGCCCTGGTGCATACGGCCCCAGCGCCAGCCATATCCTGAGGTCAAGACACCTTGGGCAGGCCAGACATAGCCGCTAAAGTGCGAAGGTGCCTCCGGCAGGTACTCACTGGAGTCGGGCAAAATGGGCATCCCTGGAGAGACCACGCGTCCCGTTGGATCCTCAGTGATTGGCGCATACACCTCAGACCCTAGCGGAGCTGCCGCCAGGAGATGATTACCGCCTGGTTCGTCAACACTGTCCGATTGGGGGCTGACCGGGCTAGAAAACTGCGGATTGACGGGGAGAGAGGCTTCTAAGTCAGCACTGTAATCAACAGTGGTCGAACCAGAAGCAATGTCTAAAGGTGCTGCGGGTGAAATGGCAGTTGCCTCAGAAGACCCATGGCTGCCTTGTGCTTCACGCACCTCCGTGAGCAGACTAGCAACATAGGGGTCAACGGGGTCAACCGCTTCAGCAGAGGGAGCAACTGTTTCAACAGCTTCATTCCCAGCCGCTTCAGCCGGATGAACGGTGACCGGATTCCGGGAATCGTTTTGCAGCGGTAGACCGAGGTTAATGTTTTGAGCTGCTCGAGCTCAACCGGAGTGGTAGAAGAGGCATCAGCAAGGGTTTCTGCCTTCTCAGCAGAGCCTGTCGGAATGACCAAACTTCTGCCGACGAAAATGCGCTCTGGATTCCGAATGCCATTAGCGGATGCCAGTACCTCTGGAGAGATTTGATAATCCCTTGCAATTGACCAGAGCGTGTCACCCAATTGGACTTCGTAGGTGGTACCGATGGATGAGGTCGGTGTCACCGTCAGAGACGGTAAGGGAGATCGTCCTACGGCTACCAGCGTATTGTTTGAAGCTGAGAACCAAGTTCCATCCCCACTGAGTGCAGTGGATAGCTCATCGGCAGAATTGGGAGTGGTTGCTAAAGTGCCAGACTCAGAACCAGGCAGAACAGTAGAGGTATTAACCGTAGCGCTTAACTGGGCTACGGAATCTTGTGGTCCAACCGCAGTCGAAGTAACAGCATTGGGAACCAACGATGACTCTTCAGGAGAGATCGTTTTTAACCCCTCATTAGGAGTGCGCAAGGCTTCAGGAGTGGGTTGAATCGCAGCGCCCCCAGAATCGCCTGCGGGGATCTTCAAAACTTGGCCCGACTTAATGACGGCGTCTTCCGCTAAGCCATTAGCGTGCTTAATTACGGCCACATCAACGCCGTGATCGGCAGCAATGTCCCAAAGGGTTTCACCTTCAACAACCGTGTGATAGGCAAGGGCAGCCGGTGAAAGATGGCTAGAACCAACCGAGCCGAGTGGCTGTCCAGATGCCTTACTCGGCAAGGTGCCGAGTGCCGTTGAGTTGGCCGCGAACGCTTCCCCTGGGGAAGTTAGAATGGCACCTGATGCACCCACGGACAACGCCAAGCCAAACATGGCTACAGAGGCGCGAGGCCCACAAGCACGAACTTGAGAAGTCTTTATCACTGTCATCTCGTCAGAACGACATTGAGAGTTGTGAGTAGACTCCCTAGAAATAGCAGGTTTCAAAGGAACTTCCTCCCTGTGACCAGCATGTGAGTAACCATGGCAAAGGAGCCTATCACGAATAACGCGGAATTGTAAGTCATTCTTGATGTAGACCGGCACATGGCAAACCAATAGCGCTGATTTAAACTCTTGGTTTTAGTAACTCGATGTGACTCAGAACTTAAAGTCACGCAACTTAAGCAAGTTTACATGAGTTAATCAAAAAAGCAATCCTCTCCGGTTGATCCAGCCCAGGTAATGCTTGGAACTGGGCTACAGGCGCTTCTTGACCCTCTTGATGGCAGCGGCTTCCATGGGGCAGACGAGATTTTGATCGGGTCTGAATCGGTCTTAATTTAAGGGGGGTGCTCCTGAAATCAGCCCTGATTGATTATGAAAATTGTTGGCAGCCCTCTCCTCAAGGGCTTTAGCAGAGATGGCGGTCAGAATTTGTGGATGGAGACACACCGTGCAAGATGATGTTTTAATCCTGCCCATTTTCTCAGCAGCTGTGATCAAACCATAGAAATTTCTGATACTACAACCTATAAATTGGTATCCCACAAAACGATTAGTCGCGTGATCCTCTGGATCTGAATTGTCAGGATTGATGCGATCAGCAAGAATGCAGAGGTCCGGTGCTGGCAAGGGACGAGAGTGCGCTTGGGATTACCGAAAAGTGATGAATCATTGATTAAATAATGCCCTGGCATACCGACACCTTGGACAAGCCCTTATACCAGCCTGGTTGCAGCTAGAAAACATGAGCTTGGACTCAGGCATATTTGCGAGGGGAGTGATGAAAGGGCGGTTTAAAAAGATGCGCCCTGCTGACGCAGACTTTCAAAGAGGCCAACCGCGACGCTCACTGACAGGTTGAGGCTCCGAACCCCGTCGCCTTTCATGGGGATATATGCGGTGATCGGGCAATGGCTCAATATTTCTGGCGGCAGACCCTGGGTTTCTCGGCCAAATAGCAACCAGTCTGTGTGCTGGTAGGTGATGTCGCTGTACCGTACGGTGCCTTTGGTACTAAAGCCAATCAACCGACCCCCCTGCTTCAGGCTCACTCCCGTAAAGGCAGACCATGATTCGTGGATCTGTAGGTTAACGTGGGGCCAGTAATCGAGGCCGGCTCGCTTGAGCTGGCGATCGCTGAGTTCAAACCCCAGTGGTTTAACCAGGTGGAGTTCGGTCCCGGTGGCGGCACAGGTCCGAGCGATATTGCCGGTATTGGGAGGAATCTCAGGGTTAACCAGAACCACTTTGACCATATGTCGATCAGTCTAGAACTTGGGTGAAAAGATGAGGGAGCAGGGCGTCACCGAACGATTGTGGCTACCCTTAGCGGTCCAGGTGACTCAATGGCGCTGGCACCATTGATAGAAGTTGTTTATTAACCAGGGCTGACCCGCAGCAGGTCTTGGGAATTGCGGTTGACAGATTCAAGGTTCAGTGAGCTTAAGCTGCACAGGGCAGGCAAAGTTCCTCAATTAGGGCTTGATCCTGCTGTTGGGCAACTTTAATGGCTTGGGCCATAATCTCAGCTACGGTATAGCCTCGTTCATGGAGTGCGAGCCACTGCTGAGCCTCGTTGCCGGTTTGCAGCAGACGCTTGATCGGTGTCAGAAAGCAGCTAAACCCATGGCGGTGGGCGATGGGCCAAAGGGAATGATATTGCGCTTCTAGCCAAGCATGGGCGGTGAGTTCTTGCCCATCTTGCCAATGCCTGACGGTCGCCCCGAGTGAAGCCTTAGCCACGGCAATTTCATTGTGGTGGGCCAGGGTGACGAGATCTGTTGCTCGGGTAGCAGCGGGCAGGTGGCTCTGCACTAGCGGATCTAACCCTGGATCCTGAAAAAGCTGTAACAAACGTGCTTCTAACAGAGCTGTGACCGCTAAAAGATTTAAAGGGTTAATGACGAGATCGCAAATCCGTAGCTCTAGACGGTTCAGGCTGTAGGGGCGGCGATCGCCATTAGGCCGCACAGAACTCCAAAGATGCCGCACATTTTGCATGGTTTTTTGCTCAAGTTGTGATTCGGTCCATTGGATGTGGTGACCATGGCTCTCGAATAGGGGCACAAACTCCGGCGTCTGCGGGAATAGATGCCAACGGGTGGAATGATAACCCGTCGCCTGACCATCCAAAAACGGCGAGGAGGCTGTTAACGCTAGATACAGCGGTGCTTCGACCCGCAGCAGGCGGCAGGCCCGCATCAGGATTTCTGGATCGGCGATGCCTACATTGATGTGAATGCTGGCGGTAACGACATCCGTGCCATAGGTCTGCTCAATGTAGCTGTGATAAGGATTATTGGGGTCAGAGCGGCAAAAACGCGTCGTATCCCCCAGGGATAGAGTGCTGCCAGGAACGATGGTGTAATCTCCGAGGGTTTGCAAGTAGGTGCGTAAGGATTGACGGGGGCGCACCAGCTCACACAGTAACTGCTCGTACTGATGCAGGGGAGGGGTCGTGTACTCGACATTCCGGCTATCCGGTTCGCGGACAAATCCATCCAAGGCGGCAACGATGCGATCGGAAAATCCAACGATGTTGCCGTCAGGAGTCCCGGTGTACATCTCGACCTCAAAGCCCTTCGATAGCAGCACGGTTTCCCTCAAGAAGTGACTTTACCCATGGTATCGGTTCCAAGTCTAGGTTTAACTCCGGATCAGGTTTGGCCTACGGATCCGGTGCCAGGGTCAGCGCGCCAGTCGCGTAGCGGCAGCAGACATCTATATATAAGTGCAAAAAATATAGGTGTGAAAGGGAGATGGGTATAAAAGGGGTGAGATATGAATGGTGTAAATCTGGTGGGCGCACCCTGGGCTGACAGCGGATAGTCATGAACAATCACGACACCCAAAGCAGCGATCGCCCGTGGATTAAAGATACACTGAGGCCATTCTTTGGATCTCGATGGGTCAGTCTCGGCTCATAGCCCCGCTTTCGGAGGGCATGTTCCTGCCACCATGTTCAGGATTATCGCGTTTCAAGCTTGCCGCCATGGCACTGGGTGCTCTCATCTAGTTGCCAATCTAGCCGTGCTCTTAATGCAAGCTGGGTACCGCGTGGGTCTCCTGGATACGGATCCGGTGGGGGGCGGCATTCGGACGCTTTTCGACTTGGAAAATGAGGCTATCGTCGATCCCCATAGCTACTGGTGGCTCAGTTTCGATCCTCAAAATCCGCAGCAATTGCGATCTCAAGCCTATGCCTACGGTATGCCACATCCCTACCCCCAAAGCGGCATTTATCTACCCCCTGAACACAATGCAGGCCAGATTAGTCAACAGCTTGCCAGTTTCCAACGGTATTACGGCGGTACCACCCCCAGCGATGCACTGACCCATCTCAGTCAAGACCTCCAGTTGGACTATCTACTTCTAGATACGCAGCCCACATTAGATGATGAAAACCTCCTTGGTCTGGCTTTGGCCGATACGATTGTCGTGCTGCTGCAACTCGATGCCTACGACTTCCAAAGAATTGCCGTGTTGTTGGGGATTGTCCAGAAGCTGAATATCCCAGATATCTGGCTGGTACTCAGTCAAGTGCTGCCAATGATTGATATTGAAGCGGTGGTGGCTAAGCTCACCGACACTTATCAGCTACCCATTGGTGCTGTGTTACCCCTTGACGAAGACATGGTGCGCTTAGCCAGTGGGGGCTATTTTGCCTACATTATCCCCAACATGACCTGACAAAAGTTATGATGGGCTTTGCTCAAAAGCTTTCTCATCCCCCTGAGCCTGTCAGCCCTGAGCCACCTCGACAAGCGCGTCGGGGTCAAGCATTACTGGGGATATTAGATCTACCTCTCCTGCATCGCCGGACGCTGACGGCAATTATTCGGCAAGGGGGAGCCTCTACAGACGATCTCGTTAAACAGGGTTTAGAAAACCTGGAGGTGCTCTTACCTGCCCTCAAGGCGTTAAGGACAGACGGATGGCTAGACTATGACGCTGAGACTCAGATTTGGCGTTACCGAAATTCTTCCGATGACAGAGGCTAACACAATCGCTGCTGTCTCTAGTCACCGTGTTAAAACAAAGGCAGTCAGCCCAAATGTCCTCTAAATCAGACTGTGTTGTGCCCCCCCTAATGAGACAATCACCCGATAGATCGGCAGGTGAACTATGGTAAAAGTGGTATCCGTCCATTCCTTTCGTGGTGGGACCGGCAAATCAAACACCACTGCTAACCTAGCTGCTGTCATTGCCCGTCAAGGCCAGCGGGTCGGTATTGTGGATACAGACATCCAGTCTCCTGGTATTCACGTTTTATTCGGCTTTGATGAGAGCAAGATGTCGTTGTCTTTAAACGACTACCTCTGGGGTCGTTGCTCGGTGGAAGAAACCGCTTACGATGTGACCTCGACTCTTAAAAATACGGGGACTGAGCGCAGTGCTGTCTATCTCATTCCCTCTAGCTTAAAAGCAGGCGAAATCGCTAGGGTGCTTCGTGAAGGCTATGATGTGGGCCTGTTAAACGACGGTTTTCAGGAACTCATCCATCGCTTAGACCTAGACTACCTATTTATTGACACCCATCCGGGCCTGAACGAAGAGACCTTGTTGTCGATTACGATTTCCGACATCCTGCTCTTAATTATGCGCCCTGATCGTCAAGATTTTCAGGGAACTGCCGTCACGGTGGATATCGCCCGACGACTGGAAGTCCCCAAAATGTTGATGATGGTCAACAAAGCCCTGTCTTCCTTTGATTTTCCTGCGCTTAAAACGGAAGTAGAAAGTACTTATGGGGCTACCGTGGCAGCGATTTTGCCGCTCACTGAAGAAATGATGCAGTTAGGCAGCAGTGATATTTTCTGCATTCGTTTTCCCGACCATCCACTCACCCAAATTCTTGAGTCGGTTGCCGCCGCCTTGATCGATTAGCTACACCGTTGTGCGGGTCAGGAGGCGTTATGGCTGGATTAGGATAATTGGCGAGAGGGCTCTTATATCCGCGATTTTTTGAGCAATTATGTTTTGAACGGCCATGATCTGAGTCGTGAGTTAGGGTGACGCTAGTGTTAATCGATGAGTAACCATAGAAAGGGTTTATATCTTGTGTTGAATCGCAAATTGCTGCTGTCTGTTCTGGCGATCGCCGGACTGTGGGGAAGTGGTCTGCCAGCGAATGGGCAGGCTTTACTCCCCTATGTTTTGCCGCTTGACCAGGATCGTTTAGAAGCACAGGGCTTATTTTGGGCGCAGGAAGCGGCTCGATTAGCTCAGTTTCAGCAATACCAAGAGGCCCTTGCTCAAGCCCAGCTAGCGGCGCAACTGGCCCCCAACGAGGCACCCGTCTGGGGGCTGCTGGGCAGTCTTTACTTACAGCTTGATGATTTAGACGAGGCCATTACTGCTTTGCAGAGGGCACAGCAGTTAGAGGGCGATAACTCAGCGGTACTCTTTGCACTAGGGACGGCTCATCTGCGCAAGCAGCAGTATTCGGAGGCGGTGCGCTATTTGGAATCTGGGTTACAGTTGGAGCCCGATAACCCAGGGGCTCGGTTTGATTTAGGCAATACCTATTTTCAGCTCGGACGCTTTGAGCAGGCGATCGCCCAATATGAGGCTTCCGTTGAGCTAGATCCCGAGTTCTGGCCCTCGGTCAATAATATTGGTCTGGTGCTTTATGAGCAGGGGGATCGCCAAGCCGCAATTGCGAAGTGGGATGCCTCCCTCGACATCTCGCCGGAAGAACCGGAGCCCCAGTTGGCGATCGCCGTGGCCAAATATGCCCTAGGCCAACGTCAAGAAGCAATAGCCCTGGGTATCGCTGCCCTAGAGCGTGATAGCCGCTATGCGGATCGCGACTTTTTGATCCAAAACCTCTGGGGGCAGGCCCTGATGGTTGACACCGACACCTTCTTTGCGGTGCCTGCTGTACAAGCGATTCTCGTTCAGCTCTAAACTCCTTCTTTTGGTGCCAGTGTCTGGATCCGTTCAGCCTCTCGCTGAGGTGATTTCCCAACAAATCGAAGCTACGCCCCAAGGCCGTATTCCCTTTGCGACCTTTATGGCGTTAGCCCTCTATCACCCCGAGCAAGGGTATTACGCTGCTGGCAGTCAGCAACTGGGTCCCCAGGGAGACTTCATTACGGCTAGCCACTTAGGCAGCGACTTTGGCGAGCTGCTAGCGGATCAGCTGGTGGAAATGTGGTCTGGCCTGGACTATCCCGATCCGTTTGATGTGATCGAGATGGGGGCAGGCCAAGGGCAGCTCACGCACCAGGTTTTAGGCCGATTAGCAGCGGCTCACCCCGACTGCTTTCAGGCCCTCAGCTATACCCTGATCGAGACTTCCCCAGCCTTACAAACGGCCCAAAAATCTGCCCTAAGTGCTTGGCAAGCGCGAGGTGTCTCGATCACCTGGCAAGCCTTAGCGGATATTCCGCCCAATGGTTGGACGGGCTGTTTGTTTTCTAATGAGCTGGTCGATGCCTTGCCGGTGCATCGGGTGACGCTGACGGAGACTGGCTTACAAGAGCAGTATGTGGCCCTCAAGTCAGGGGATCGCTGCTTTGAAACCGTGCTGGGTCCTTTATCGACTCCAGCTCTGGCTGACTACTTTGACCAAGTGGATATTGCCCTCGCGTCGCCTCGTTACCCGCTCGGGTATACCACCGAGGTGAACTTGGCGGCCTTGACTTGGCTGGCGGCGATCGCTGAGCGGCTCAAGCGAGGCTATGTCCTCACCATTGATTATGGTTACCCGGCCCAGCAATACTACAATCCCCAGCGGATTGGGGGCACCTTGCAGTGCTATAACCGCCACCGCCACCACAGCGATCCGTTTTACGACGTGGGTGATCAAGACATCACCGCCCATGTCGATTTCACCGCCCTGATTCACCACGGTGAGCGCCATGGTCTGCAATATCTCGGCCAGGTACCCCAAGCGCTATTTCTCATGGCGCTGGGGTTGGCGATCGCCTCGCGGCGCTCCGCACCATCACAGCCACTGATGGTCCGACCCTGCAAGCCGCGATTCAACACCGCAATTACCTACAAAGTCTGATTAACCCCATCGGTCTGGGGCAATTCCAAGTGCTTTTGCAGGGCAAAAGGCTGCCCAACTTCCATGCAGCTCCTTCTCTCCGGGGTTTCACCATGCCAGAGCGCTGATATGAGGATGACCTCACGAGCCTAAACAGGGATGATTTTTTGAGGGTTCCACCATAAAGCGCCCGCAATCATGGCAAAGACTTACGCGGACTGAGGCAGTCTACGCTATCCTCAAAGACGCTACCGTAAAACTATCTTGCTGCGATGGTATAAACGCCATCCCGCCAACCTGTTGCCCTCGTCTGGTATGAGCGATACCTCAGCATTTATTGCAGGCTGTGCCACCACAGGCGCTGCGGCGCTCATGCTGCTGCTGGCTCGCATCAGCCTGAGCGAATCGCCAGCCAACGTCAATCTAGACGCTGGGTCTCTCAGCAGCCCAGAAGCCGTCATTCCGGTTCCCTCTCCCCCCCCACTTGATGCCACTAGCCCACCCTTGGCGGCGCAAGAAGAACTGCTCGATATTTTGGAACAGCAGCAGGTCTTGACTAAAAAGCTAGACGAGCAGCTCTCTCAACAGCAGGATGTTATCCAAGATTTAGAAACGCAATTACAGACCCAAACGGTTGAGACCCAGGCCCTCGCTACGCGCCTCAATAACTACGAGCAATCCGTTAATAGCTTGACCACCCAGCAGCAACAGTTGGCAGGGGTCCAACAAGACACCGATCAAACTCAAACCTCACTGCTGTGGGTCGGTGCGGGTTTAGTTTTAGTGGTTTTGATCGGGGGAGCCGTGGTGGTCTTGATCTTGGTGGTACTCGTCGCCTTTCAATCCCGCCACCGCCAGACACCACCCAATTCCATCGTGTATTCAGCCGATATCCCCCCCCCTTCCTATCCCCTATTACCAGCAGGAATTTTTACCCCTGCCCAAGCGGCCTCGACGGGTTCAGGCCCAAGATGTCTACGATTATGACTAGGGATGCAGTGTGAATAGGGATTAAGTCGAGCCGAGCCCCAGCACCCAATCACGCATCAAGGAATTAACTTGCTCAGGCACCTCATCATGGGGGCAATGTCCTGCGGCCAGGAAATGGGCCTCCAAGGCAGGGTAATGTTTTATAAAAGCCGCGTGGCGCTGCCGGGTATCCATCCAAGGATCCCCCTCTCCCCACAGCAGCAATAGCGGTGTTTTCATCTGAGCTAGCAGGGTATCCACCGGATCACCTTGCGGTGATTTAAAAACCGCAGCAAACACCGCTGCTGCGCCAGGATCGTCGGCTGGACGCCGAATCTCTTCCACCAGTTGGGGGGTGATTGCCGTCTGATCAACATAGACCTTCGCGAGGGTCCTGCGAATCATCGATCGCTGCCGCACATATTGAAATAATAGCCAACTGGGTAAGGGGGACAGCAATAGCGCCTGCGTCATTTTGGCGACAAACCGGCGCACCGGACTGGCCGGTGGCGATAGGGTGTCGGTAAAGGGTCCAGCACTATTGAGTAAAATCACTCCTGCCACCGTCTCTGGGTGAGCCGCCGCGACACACAAGCAGGCATATCCTCCTAAGGAATTCCCTGCCAGCACAGCGGGCCGACCAATTTTGGCCTGAATAAAGTCATGGAGCTGTTCCCGCCAGAGGGCACCACTGTAGGCTCGGTCAGGCTTAGCCGATCGCCCAAACCCCAACAAGTCAATGGCCCAAACCTCGAAATCGGTCTGGAGGGCGGCAATATTTTTACGCCAATGATCGGTCGAAGCCCCGAAGCCATGGACCAGCAGCAGGGGAGGGCGATCCGGCTGAGGCGCACCCGCCTGCACATAGTGAATGGCATGATCTTGCCACTGCCAATACTGACCCGCAAAAGCAGGGGTGGCGTGGATATCGGGTTCCTGCTGGGACCCGACAGGGTTTTGGCGGTCATTAACCTAGCTTTGTAAAGGAATATAAAGTCAATGGTAGCGAATATAGACGATCTATAGATGACAGTCCTGCGGGGACAAGGCATCTTTACACTTAAGTTGAGTCTTCCCTAATACCCCCTATGCCTGCCCTTTCCCGCCCCCGTCGGCGTCGTCCACCAACCAAGCTAACCGTCCTTTGGTTCGAGCGCATCTTTGCTTTGATCGGTTTAGTGAACCTGCTGCTGGTGCTCTTCGATGCCAGCTACATTCGCTTTCGGGATATTTACTTGCAGTTCATCCCAGAAGTGACGGTTTGGTATGGCGAAACGCTGAAGGGCATTGAGCCCGAGCGGGCAACGGTCACCTATCTAGAAACGGTCGATAAACTCAAGGAGCAGGTGGCCCAAACCGGGTTGACCTCGATTCAAGCAGAAACCTTGCTGGCCGACTTGCGGGAGCAAAGTCAGGCACTGGTTGATGAAAATCCTTTCCAAATCGCCGGAAAATCCGGCACGTTAGAGCGCATCAAGAACCAAATGCGCGATCGCACCCGTCGCGACTCTTCAAAACAAGCCTTTCAAGAATTTTGGAGCGTTGGTTATCTCACCCAGCAGGGGTGGTCCCAGGAAATCAGATATTTCGATGAATATATTATTCCCTTGATGGCAACCAACTACTTTCGCAAAATTGGCGAAGATGGTGGCCCACTTGACTTGTTTGTGCTTCTGGATGGATGGTTTGTGGCCCTATTTGGCTTAGAGTTGCTAGCCCGCACCTTTTACATTAGCCGCCGCTACAAAAATACCAACTGGCTCGATGCCCTGCTGCTGCGCTGGTATGACCTTCTGTTCTTCCTGCCCTTTTGGCGCTGGTTGCGGGCTATTCCTGTGCTGATTCGCCTGAATCAATCCCAGATCGTCAACCTGATCCCGCTCCGCAACCGGATCAATCGCGTCTTTATCACCAACTTTGCGGTAGAACTCACCGAAGTGGTGGTGCTACGCATTATCGATCAGATCCAAAACCTGATCCGAGAAGGCAATGTCAGCCAGTGGCTACTCGCCACCGGCTCCGGACGCCGCTATGTGGATCTCAATGGCGTTGACGAAGTTCAGGCGATTTCGACCCAAGTTGGCGCGCTCTTGGTTTATCGCATTCTCCCCAAAATCAAGCCCGAGCTTGATGCCGTTCTACAGCACACCCTCACCAATGCGTTGAATGACGCCCCTGGCTATCAGAGTTTTCGGCAAATTCCTGGACTGGGCACCTTGCCGGATCAGATCGCGCAGCAACTGGTGTCTCAAGCCTCGGCCCAGCTCTATGGCAGCTTGACGGGAGCTCTCAACGATCAAAAGGGGGCAGAACTCACCCAATCGCTAGTGAATCAATTTAGTGAAAGCTTCAGGGCAGAACTCCAAACCGGCAAAACCCTGGAAGAAATCCAAACCCTGATCATCGATTTGCTCGATGAGGTCAAGATTAACTACGTTAAACAACTCGACGCAGAAGATGTAGCGCAGCTCATGGAAGAAAACTACCGCATCTACAACATTACGCAGCAAAAAAGCTGAGCTGGGCTGAGTCGTGCCAGGGGAGGCTGATGGGGACGTTTGTAGGAACATACGCTAAACTATCTCAACGGAGCTACCCTTTTGCTGGTTTCTCCCGTGATTCTGAGACTCAAGGGAAGTGGGCAACCCCCACTTTTTTTATTGGGCACCGATATGACCCATCCACTCATTCCTGACCTGCTGGATCTGGCTAAACCGATTGCTGATCAACTCAATTTAGATATTGTTGAGGCGGTTTTTCAAACCAATCAATCGCCTCCAGTGTTGAGAGTCGATATCCGTAACCGTCATCAAGCGGATACGGGCTTGGATGATTGTGAACAGATGAGTCATGCTCTAGACGAAGCTCTAGAGGCTTCTGGCCTCATGCCGGGTGCTTACGTCCTGGAGGTTTCGAGCCCAGGGGTTAGCCCGATCCTCTCAACGGATCGGGACTTCAGCACCTTTAAGGGATTTATGGTGGAGGCCGATCTCCAAGAAACCTACAAAAATAAAATTACCTGGATTGGTCAATTGATATCGAGAGATGAGCACAGCATCACCCTCAGCCAAAAGGGACGACCCATCAAAATTCCTCGGTCTTTAGTGTCTGTCGTGCGTCTAAGCAATCAAGCCCCATAATCATCAAGCCCCGCAGCCATCGTGCGGAACTGCCGCCACCGAGTCCCGCGCCGCTACCCCATCTGTCTTTAATTCAGTTTTTGTTTGTAAGGAGAAGTGCAATGTCTTTGGTTAGTCTGCCAAATCTACGGGACCTGATTGACAATATTAGTCGTGAGCGCAATCTCCCCAAACACGCTGTTGAAAACGCTCTGAGAGAGGCTCTCTTCAAAGGATATGAGCGGTTTCGACGGACCCAAAGACTAGCCGATGGTACCCACTTTGAAGAAGACTATTTTGATAACTTCGATGTGGAACTAGATATTGAGGACGACGATGACCAAGGCTTTCGAGTGCTCGCGACCAAGACGATTGTGGAAGAGGTCGAGAGCCCGGATCACCAAATCGCCCTAGCCGAGGTGCTGGAAGTGGCCCCTGAAGCCCAGGTGGGAGACACCGTGGTACTGGATGTCACGCCAGAGCAAAAAGACTTTGGCCGCATGGCGGCGATTCAGACCAAGCAAGTGCTGGCTCAAAAACTTCGGGATCAACAACGCAAGCTGATTCAAGAAGAGTTCCAGGATTTGGAAGGCACCATCTTGATGGGCACAGTCCAGCGCTTTGAGCGCCAGTCGGTGATTATGACGGTCAATAGTGGCCCAGGCAGCCTGAGGTCGAGGCAGAACTGTTGAAACGCGATCAGTTGCCCAACGACAACTACCGGCCCAACGCTAAGTTTCGGATTGTGCTGAAGCGGGTCTCAGAAGGGTCACACCGGGGTCCTCAACTCCTCGCTTCTCGTGCCGATGCCGCCTTAGTGGTGGAGCTGTTTTCTAACGAAGTCCCCGAGATCGAAGATGAAATCGTGGTGGTTCGAGCGGTGGCCAGGGAGGCCAATCCGCCTTCTCGTTCCGTTGGACCTCGGACCAAAATCGCAGTCGATACGGTTGAGCGGGATGTTGATCCGGTGGGTGCTTGTATTGGGGCCAGGGGCTCCCGCATTCAGGTGGTGGTAAATGAGCTGAAGGGCGAAAAAATTGATGTGATTCGCTATTCCTTAGATCCTGCCACCTACATTTCCAATGCCCTCAGCCCAGCGCGGGTGGATGAAGTGCGGTTGATGGATCCCGATGAACGGCAGGCCCATATTTTGGTGCCAGAAGATCAGCTCAGTTTGGCGATCGGCAAGGAAGGCCAGAATGTCCGTTTGGCAGCCCGGTTGACTGGCTGGAAGCTAGATATTAAAGACTCGGCTAAATACGATTACGGGGAAGAAGACCAAAGGTTTGCTGAAATCCTCGCTAACCGACAAGCGGCCTTAGAGGCCGCTGAAGCTCAAGCCGCCCTTGAGGCAGAGGAATACGAAGATTATGAAGAGTACGAGGAAGCAGTAGAAATCCCTGAGTCGGAGGAGCAGGGGGTCTCAACTTCGGAGTCCGTAGCGGTCTTAGCCGATCACGATGCTGATCCAGATACCATGGACCCAGAGGCCATGGATCCAGAAGCAATGGATCTAGAAGTTAGTGAAGAGAGCGTCGCTAACCCGGAAGTCGATCCTGCCCAGGGGGCGAGTGAGGATGACACTGCTAATCCGGCTGCTGCCCGATCAGACACTGAAGTGGAAGAGACCGCTTAGTGATGCAACCAAATTATCGTCGTTGCGTGAGCTGTCGGGAGATTGCCCATAAGCGAGACCTGTGGCGGATTGTCAGGGTCCACGATACTCAGGCCATTCAACTGGATGCCGGTATGGGGCGCTCCGCCTACCTGTGTCCGCAGCGCACTTGTTTACAAACGGCACAAAAAAAGAAACAGCTCAGCCGCGCCCTACGTGCCCCTGTTAATGGGGGTATTTATATGGCGTTAGCCCAACGTTTAAAGGATTTATCTAATCTGCCCGACTAATCAGCCAGACACTTAGAAATCAAGCTACACTGAAGAACTGGTGACAGATTTACATAATGTCGCCTTCGTTTGCGATGACTTATCATCGTCATAGTTGGGTTGCTGTAAGTTTCGTCTAGCAAAGCGGGTCTGTCTTATGGCATAACGGTCTTGAACAAGGGAGATGTGGATGAATAACGGCAAAGTCAGAATATATGAGTTGTCACGGGAACTCAGTTTGGAGAATAAAGATATTCTGGCAGCCTGTGAACGGCTCAATATTGCGGTTAAAAGCCATAGCAGCACGATTACGGATGAAGATGCTGTTCGAATTCGCTCAGAATTGAAAAATTTCACAAAAACTGCAATTGCTCCCAAACCAGCTTTGACAACGCCTACCAAGCTCAATCCCCCTCGACCTCGCACATCTGGTGATCAATCGGCTAAAAGCAGCGGCGGTGCTGATAAGCCGGTGCGGAAACAGCAGATTCTGGAAATCCGCCGCCATCGCCCTAAGCCTCCCGTCAAGCCAACTGAATCGCCGAATCGCGATGAGGTGCAGAGTTCATCTGTGACCCAGACGGCAGATGCTGTGACGGAGCCCACTGCTCCCCCCAGTCGCCCGACGCGTAGTCCCTCATCCCCCTCACCGGTGAACCGCCCTCGGGTTGAGTCGGGTGAGGGTCCATCACCGACCGGTCCTGCTAGGACTAAGCCGGTTCGCTCTACAGAGCCGCTGGAGGCACCCCCTAACCTCGCGGCTAAAGTCAGTGCGCCTAATGTTGAATTGGTGCAGCCGCCGAGTCGCCCGACCAAGCCGACTAAGACGGTGAAGCCGCTGCTGAAGCGCGATCGCAGTCGTACCAGGGGAGAGGGTGATCAGCAATCGGCGGGTCTGATTCCCATCCGTGAAGTGGATGAAGAGAACCTGCAACTTAAGCCTAAGCCTGAGCTGCGCCGCCCGACTAAAGGTCGCCAGCCTGATTCCGAAAAAAGCGCTTCAACCGACGATGACGAAGCTACGCCAGGATTGGACACGCCCGATCCTGAAACTGCTTTGCGTATGCCGACGCCGCCCAGGCAGCGTAAGAAGGCACGGGGCGGTAGCAGCCGTGAGGAAGACGAGCAGCAAGAGCTGCGTAAGCCTAACAAAGCTGCCATTAAGGGTAAGCGTCGGCCTCACAACCTATTAGATGAGGACGATCCCCTAGAGGAAATCGGTGAGGGATTGGGGGATGCCAGTGATGGCTCATCTTCTAATCTCAGCCTATCTCTGGCGAGACCCCCCAAGCCTAAATCTCCGGGAGCGACTCCAAAACCCACGAGTACCCCTAGGTCCCATAAACCCCCTCGGCGAGGAGAGGATAGTCAGCAGCAGCGCCGTAATCGTCGCAATCAAGAAGTCCAGGATGACCGCCCTGAGATGATCACCTTGACCGGTGGTCTCTCTGTCCATGAACTCGCTGAAGTGATCAAGGTCCCAGAGACAGACATTATTAAATCGCTGTTTTTCAAGGGGATTGCGACCAATATCAACCAAACCCTTGACCGTGAAACGGCTCAAATGGTGGCCGAGGAGTTTGAAATTCTCGTCGAAACTGCCGAGGTAGAATCGGAAGCTAAGAAAGTCACCGAGATGCTGGATGCCGACGATCTCGATAATTTGGTGCAGCGGCCTCCTGTGATCACGATTATGGGGCACGTTGACCACGGCAAAACCACCTTGCTGGATGCCATTCGAGAAACTAAGGTCGCTCAGGGTGAGGCTGGCGGCATCACCCAGCATATCGGTGCTTACCACGTTGATTTAGAGCACAAAGGTCAAAGTCAACAGATTGTCTTCTTAGATACGCCGGGTCACGAAGCCTTCACGGCGATGCGGGCGCGCGGCGCGCGGGTCACGGACATCGCCATTTTGGTGGTCGCGGCTGATGATGGGGTTCGTCCTCAAACCATTGAGGCAATTAGCCACGCTAAAGCAGCAGGGGTCCCGATTGTCGTTGCCATTAACAAAATCGATAAGGAGACGGCTCAGCCGGATCGGGTTAAGCAAGAACTGACGGAGCATGGGCTCGTCTCTGAAGAATGGGGCGGAGATACCATCATGGTCCCTGTCAGTGCCATCAATGGGGATAATCTCGACAATCTGCTGGAGATGTTGTTGCTGGTTTCTGAAATTGAAGATCTCCATGCCAACCCTGACCGCCTTGCCAAAGGCACCGTGATTGAGGCTCACTTGGATAAGGCCCGAGGCCCAGTCGCGACCCTACTGGTTCAAAATGGCTCTTTACGGGTGGGAGAATCTTTAGTCGCTGGGTCCGTCTTTGGGAAGGTGCGGGCGATGATCGACGATCGCGGCGATCGCGTCAAAGTCGCCACCCCATCCTTTGCCGTTGAGGTGCTAGGGCTCAGTGATGTACCGGCAGCCGGAGACGAGTTTGATGTCTTCGCCGATGAGAAAACGGCCAGAGCGGTTGCAGACTCCCGTGCTGTCGATCAGCGCCAGTCTCGCTTGCAGCAGGCGATGGCCTCGCGTCGCGTTACCCTCAGCAGCCTCTCTGCTAAGGCTCAAGAAGGCGATCTCAAAGAGCTGGCGCTGATCCTCAAGGCAGACGTACAGGGCTCGATTGAAGCGATTTTGGCGGCACTACAACAATTGCCCCAGGGCGAAGTGCAAGTCCGGGTCTTGTTAGCTGCCCCCGGAGAAATCAGCGAAACAGATGTCGATCTGGCGGCAGCCAGTGGGGCTGTCCTCGTCGGTTTCAATACCACCCTGGCTTCAGGTGCCCGACAGGCCGCCGATCGCCAAGGGGTAGACGTGCGCGACTACGACATTATCTATAACCTTCTGGATGATATCCAAGGGGCGATGGAAGGTCTCTTAGAGCCAGAGCTGGTGGAAGAACCCTTGGGTCAAGTCGAAGTGCGGGCGGTCTTTGCCGTTCGTAAAGGGACTGTGGCGGGTTGCTACATCAGCTCCGGTAAGGTCACCCGTAACTGCCGGATTCGCCTACAGCGCGGCGGCGAAACAGTTTACGAAGGCACCCTAGATTCCTTGAAACGCATGAAAGATGATGTCAAAGAAGTGGCAGCGGGCTTTGAGTGCGGTATCGGGGTTGATAACTTCAATGGCTGGAAAGAGGGCGATGTGATCGAAGCCTTTAAGTTGGTCACGCAACGCCGCACCCTGACCCACGCCTAGGGGATGGCATGATCACCCTGCGTCAAGACCCTTATCTCTGGTGGCATCTCGCTGGGGTAGCCACCCTGCCGATTTGGCTCGATGGTTGTCTGGCGGGTCTGGCGGTGGGTGATCCGGCGATCTCAGTTGGGCTAGAGCTGGGTCTCCTGCTCTTGTTGGGCGTGTTGCCGACCTTAGGGTTGCAGTGGTTTCGACCGGTCTACCTGTTCCGAGTGGGTCCCCTCAGCTTGCGTCCGGGTAACCTCACCGGTCCGCAGTTGCGGTTACTCACCTGCCAACAGGGCTGGCGGCAAAAAGTGGTTGCTTTACTGGCCAGCATCGGGCTAGCGAGCCTACTCATTGCCCTGTACCAAATGGCTCCGATCGCCGCCGCGATTACACCCTTTGCGGGTATCGGTCGGGCTGCGGGTTGGTGGCTTTGTGCCGGTTGTTTTTTCTGTGCCAATTGGTTTGGGCAAACGGCCCTAGCCGCTTTGGGCTTACTGTTAGCGCGTGAACGTACGTTAGATCGTACGCAGCCCTATGCGGTGACGGCGATCGCTCATGACTTTTCAGGGTTAGGGATACAAATCGGCCAAATTTTTCCCCAGCGCTGGCTGAGTCCGCTAGCAGCGGCGGCTACAACCCTCGACTCGGCTGCATCTCGTGACGCTACCCAGTCCGAGTCGGTTGCTGAGAGCCCCGCAGAAATCGCCACTCGCGAGCGTAGTGAGGCTGCTCTGGAGGTCACTGAAAGTAACCCGATCTCGCAAGTAGACCTAGCTTCTACGGCAGTCCCAGCCAGGGGGCCTGATGTAGAGGCTGATGGCCCTGATGCTGCGCCTATCTTCCAGACGGAGCCAGAAGCGCTGGCTATTGAGGACCAGATGGAGGGCCAGACAGAGGACCAAGAGGACCAGACACCTCTGGCCAGCGAGGATGCCAGTTAGGGGTATAGCGGCTCCGAAAACTGTGGCGGTCTACACAACGACTGCTGCTGGGCTGCGTTATCTTAAAACAAGTTTTCGTTTTGTGGCTGACCCATGTCAGTTCCTAAGCGGCTTGTGGTCTCAAGTTTTGTAGGCCCCTATTCCCAGGGTCGATTTGAGAACAGTTTTTTTGAGTCGCCTAAATGCATTCACATTTCTTAAGGAAACAGAATATGGCACCCTCCTCACCCACGACACTCCGCAGTGCTGCTGCCGATACTCAGATCTGGACTCATTTGAAGATTGCGATCGCCAATAGCTCTGGGTTTAAGCGCTGGACCTCGGAGCAGCAACTCGCCCCCGTGAACGAGGCAACTGCCGATCCGCTGGTGCGCCGCTACTTACGCGAAACCCTGGAAACCCTGGCGTACTAAAACCTTGGCCACATCCAAACCCGGAGTTCGCCCCACGGTAAAAACTCAAGTTTTCAAGTGGGATGTGGTTTCAGCAGCGCTCAACAATATCTCCTGAAAACGACTCCTCACCGTTTGGGTGGAGTCGTTTTTTCTGTTCTATAGCGCTGGCCACTTGGCTTAAGACACCTCGGATCGTCCTGTTTTGTGGCGCACAAGCCAAGTGGCTCGCAGTCTTGTCTTAATCAGACTGGCGACTGCTATATCCGTTACTAAATCTGAAACCCACTCACCTCGCTCAGATTAGCCAGCCATACTAGCAGCAAATCGCCTTTGATGTGAGGGATATCATGCTTCAACACCATCTCAAACCCTGGAAAACCGCCTATCGGATCATCGGTCCCCTTAGCCTATGCCTCCTGGTGAGTTGCGGTGCAGCCCCAGAGAGTTACTCCAGCGCCGAGATTGAAGCCGATGCCGCTCTGCCAACTGAGGCAGCTGAGGCAGGCAGTGCTCCCAGCCCAGGGGATAGCACCGCCCAACTGGTTGGCGACACCAGCCCTCCCCAGGTTAAGTCTCAACTGATCAAACGAGCCTCACTCACCCTCAGCCTTGAGGACGTTGATGCTGCTGTCGATGAAATCGGCAGCATTTTGAGCCAGCAGCAGGGTGATGTCTTAGAACTGCGAGATGAAGGAAATGCCGCACAAGGGATGCCGCGACGGGTTGAAATGCAACTGCGCGTGCCTCAAACCAACCTTGAGTCAACCCTGCGGAGCCTTAAAGCCCTCGGCGAGGTCGATTACCAGTCCGTCACCGCAGAGGATGTTTCCAATCAGTTGGTCGATTTACAGGCCAGGATCCGTAATTTACGCAAGTCGGAAGAAGCCCTCCTGGAAATCATGGAGCGATCGGGCTCGGTGGCGGATATCCTCGCGGTCTCCCAAGAACTCAGTGCCGTGCGCGAGACCATTGAGCGGGCTGAGGCCCAGCTCAGTAACGTTCAAAATCAGGTGGCCTTTTCGACCATTACCCTCACCTTAGAAAGTACATCTGTGCCCCTTCCTAGTACCACACCTGTGGGCTCGGCCCTGGGGCAAACTTGGCAAGCCTCCACCCGATCGTTTCGAACGGTGACTGTGGGATTACTCCGGCTGAGTTTGTGGCTGCTGGTTTACAGCCCCTATTGGGCGATTCTCTTGGGAGGTAGCTTTTGGGGCTATCGGCGGTGGCAGCGTCGCCAGTCGATCCCGTTGCTCAAAGACCAGTCCTAAGCGTCATCACAAGGGACAATAGCGATATCGTTTTGTCCTTCAGGAGGTGCTATGGCCCGTTCTGTCCTGAAATTCTCCTCAGAAGACTGCGGCATTTGTCACAAAATGTCTTTCTACGACCAGAAAGTCGCTGCTGAGCTAGGTCTCGGGTTTGTTGATATCAAGATGCAAGATACCGCCACCTATCGGAAATATCGCCAGGTGCTGCTGGCCCAATATCCTGACAAAAGCGAAATGGGATGGCCCACTTATTTGATCTGTGACGACCCCGAAGGGCGTTTGCGATCGTTGGAGAAGTCAAAGGTGGCCATCCCAAAGGGGAATTTCGGCAACGACTACAGGCGATTTTAGCGGCAGCGGTTTAGGCCCGATACAGATGGCAGCGGGTGCAATTTCAGTTCTGGCAAGTCGATAGCATGGTCTCTCGGATGGTGTGGAAGCCCAGGGTGCCACAATTTTGACTGCACCAATGGCAGCAGCTCTAGCGATCAGCCTGCGTCAACTCAAGCATGTCTGGCGTATTTACCCCGACAAATGCTTTAGGAGCTGAAATGATGATGCGATCGCTCAACCCTGTCAATCTGGCACTGGCAACCTTCGCCACCAGTGCTCTGGCCATGGCCCCCGCTTCGGCGGCTACTTTTGTCAGTACTGAATTAGTGCTCTCTGTCGATGTCTCGGGCAGTGTGGATAGTGGGGAATTCAACTTGCAGCGCCAGGGCTATGTCAACGCCTTTCGTGATGCGGAGTTGATCGGCTTGATTGAAAGCTTAGAGAATGGGATTGCGGTGACCTTGCAGTATTGGTCTGCGACCCCTGCTGCCGCCTTGGGGTGGTTTCACATTACCGATGCAGCTTCAGCGGAAACCTTTGCGGCGGCGATCGCCCGTACGGCTCGGCCTTCTGGTTCCTGGTTCACCGGCATCGGCACCACCACGAATATTGCCGGGGCCATTTATTCTGCCACCTCGTTGCTGAACACGAATGACTTCGTGGGCGATCGCTTAGTCATTGATGTGTCCGGTGACGGTCGTCAAAATGAAAATGCCTCAGCCACCAACTACTGTGGGCTTTACTACAGCATGGGGCGAGCCGGTCTAATGAATTCAGTGCAGAATGTCTGAATCTGGTTGCCAGTGCCCGTAATGCAGCCGTTGCCCAAGGGGTCACCATCAATGGATTGCCGATTCTGACCAATGTCTCCAACCTGGACAGCTATTTTCAGAGCTATGTGATTGGCGGTGACGATGCCTTTGTGCAAGCTGCCAGTGGCTTTGCTGATTTTGAGACCGCTTTAAAGGCGAAGGTGAAGCGGGAAATCAGTATCGCGATACCCGAGCCTGAACCCGAGCCTGTCGTTGAACCCGAACCTGTCGTTGAACCCGAACCCGAGCCCGTCGTTCAAGTTCCTCTAGTCCCCGCACCGCCCCAACCTGTGGTGACCGCTACCCCTCCTGCGCCTGTGGCCGATGTCGATCCCCAGTCAGTACCGGAACCCTCTGCCCTGCTGGGGTTACTCGGCCTAGCGCTCTGGGGCAGCAATGCCGCAAGGCAGCGGCAGATCTCTGGTCGTTTCTATGATTAAAAGAGAGCAGAGAGCATCGAATTCAAGAACTTCGCAGGGATATGTGTGTATCTACGGAACTGGCCACACATTTCCACACAGCAATTACACAATCATGCTGAGTAACTTCACGAAAACTTCAAATCAGCAAGGTGCTGTATAAAACTTGTGTAAGGCTTGCGTAAGACTCGGGGTTGTCGCCTGCCTGAAATGTTAGGTTGCATGTGCGTTGTGATGTTCTCTGCTGCCTTCAGAACTCTCAGGCTAGGTGTTTAGTCATGGTCATTTAACTCCAAGGACTGCAAGCTAATGTTTCAATCCGCTAGGTACGGTTTAGCGCTGACAGCTATTGCCATTGGCACGCTGACAGCACCAACTGCTTCAGCCGCTACGCTAGTAGCCACTGAGCTATTCCTCTCCGTCGATGCCTCTGGCAGTGTCAGTCCGTCTGAGTTTAATTTGCAAAAGCAGGGTTACGTAGACGCTTTTAAGAGCGCCGAACTACAGTCGTTAATTTCTGGTACGCCGAACGGGATTGCAGTCAATCTCCAATATTGGGCTAGCGACCAAGCTAGTGAACTGGGGTGGTATCATCTCACCGATGCCGCCACGACTAACGCTTTTGCTGATTTGATTGATGGGACGGTAGATCCGGGTAGCGGGGTTATTGGTAGTTCAACTAACATTGCTGGTGCCATTGCCAGCGCTGCCAATTCGCTACTGACTAACGATTTCACGGGTAGTCGCTTGGTGATTGATGTGTCCGGTGACGGCACCCAGAATACCCGTTGCACAGGTGGGTGCGTTGCGACCTTGCAGGCGGCGCGTGATGCGGCGGTTGCTGACGGCATTATCATTAACGGTTTGCCAATTGGTGGCTCGTCTATCGCGACCTACTATGAAAACAATGTCATCGGGGGTGAGGGCAGCTTTAGTCAACCGGCCAATGATTTCACCGATTTCAAGGATGCGGTGCTGCTCAAGCTGAAGCGGGAAATTACGCTGCCGGATCCGGACCCTACACCCGATCCCGATCCCACGCCCGATCCCGATCCCGATCCCACGCCCGATCCCGTTTCTGTGCCTGAACCGTCTTTGTTGCTAGGGCTCGTGGGGCTGGGCTTATGGGGTGGTCAGAGCTTACGGAAACGTTCTGTCGCTGCAAGCACCCATACTTAGCCAAAAGGATGGGTTTCAATCCAAGCTCACCTAGCTAAACAGGCAGCTTGAATTGAAGCTACTGTCGTCACCAAACCCTGACAGACCGTGGCATTTTTGGGGCCAACCTCCATCATGGGATGCGGAGTCTCCGTCACCTGTATCCCATGGACACCGCTACTTTAGACGCCCTATTCGACACCATTACGGATCTCGTGCTCTGCCATTCTCCTAGCGGAGTTGAGCAAGAGGTGAATGAATATCTGCTGGATCGCCTCACCACCCTGGGTGTGGAGCACTGGCAAGACGAAGCCGATAACATCATCGCCCGCATTCCCGGTCAAGCCGACACCGGGGGCATTGCCATTACCGCCCATAAAGACGAGATTGGCGGTCTGGTCAAAGGCATCAGCGCCAACGGGCGAGTGGACATTCGGCGTCTGGGGGGCTCCTTCCCCTGGGTGTATGGGGAAGGGGTGGTGGATTTGCTGGGCGATCTCGCCACCATCAGCGGCATTCTCTCCTTTGGCTCCCGCCATATCTCCCATGAGTCGCCCCAAAAAATGCAGCAAGAGGGCAAGGCGGTCCTGTGGGAAACCGTTTGGGTGGAGACCAAGCGTAGCCCTGAATCATTAGCCGAAGCGGGGATTCGGCCCGGTACCCGAATGGTGGTGGGCAAACACCGCAAACGCCCCTTTCGCATGGGGGATTACATTGCCAGCTACACCCTCGACAACAAAGCCTCGGTCGCCATTTTGCTAGCCCTAGCCGAACGGCTGAAATCCGCCCCAGTGCCGATTGATTTGGTCTTTTCTGCCAAAGAAGAAGTGGGGGCGGTGGGGGCGCTCTACTTTAGTCAGCGTCATACCCTCAGCGCCCTGATTGCCCTGGAGATTTGCCCCCTAGCGCGGGAATATCCGATCCAGGATGGACCGATCCCGGTGCTGCTGGCCGAAGATAGCTATGGCCTCTATGACGAGAGCCTCAATCAGCAGATCTCCCAGGCCGCCCACCACCGGCAACTCCCGATCCAAATTGCCGCCATTCAGGGGTTTGGCAGCGATGGCTCGATTGCGATGAAATTTGGCCATGTGCCGAAGGCGGCTTGTCTGGGCTTCCCCACCCAAAACACCCACGGTTATGAAATTGCGCACTTGGGAGCGATCGCCCGTTGCATCGATATTTTGGCGCAGTACTGTAACGACCTGTGAAAGGAAGCCCGTTCCGGCCCTGAGAATTTTCTAAAATAAGGTCACCTGCGCCGGGATCAGCCGTTGTTCATCTCCTCCTCTCACTCGTGCTTGAGGCGATTCGTGTTCGAGACGATTTGTGTTCGAGACGATGAAAATGGCCTCGGGGATGCCAAGGCTCACTGCCGCGATTCATTCATTGAGGGAAACCACCATGGCTAAGACCGTTGCCGAGGTCATGACCCGTGACCCGATCACCATTCAGCCTGATGCCTCCCTCCAAGCTGCGATTCAGCTCTTGGCTGAACACCGGATTAGTGGCCTCCCGGTCGTCGATGCCGAAGGGGTTCTGTGTGGTGTGCTCTCAGAGTCAGATTTAATGTGGCAGGCGACGGGTGCCCCCCTACCCGCCTACATCATGCTGTTAGACAGCGTGATTTACCTGAAGAATCCTAGTCGTTACAACCAAGAGCTTCACAAGGCTCTGGGGCAAACCGTTCAGGAAGTCATGTCAGACCGCAAGGTGATCACCACCACCTTGACCGCATCGATTCGGGAGGCGGCTCAGCTCATGCACAGCCAAAAGGTGCGGCGGCTGCCCGTAGTCGATGACGCTGGGGTACTCAAAGGCATTCTCACTCAAGGGGATATTGTCCGGGAAATGGCCCATGACCAGGCCGAATCTTTCGCTACAGCGCCCTAAATTGAAGCCTGGGCGGTTTCACTAAAGGCCATCCCTCAGGGGAGCGTCTTAGTGGGCCTTCCCCAGGATCGAGTTTCCCCGTGATAGTAAAGTTGTGCAGTTGTGCATCAATCCCATTGGTATGAGTCTTACCCCAGAGAATGTTCGTAGCTTGTTGAATTCCGATGACTTTGGGGATCGGCTCAGGGCCGTCAACCAAATTCGAGCGTTAGACACGGAAGTCGCTTGTGAGTTGCTGCAAGTGGCGGCGGCGGATAAAAATACGCGGGTTCGCTATGCTGCCGTCAGTCAATTGGCGAACCTAAAGGGGTGCGATCGCGCTGCCCTCTTGCCGATGCTGCGCCATACCTTGGTGAATGATCCGGAGCCCGATGTCCAAGCTGCTGCTGCTGATGCCCTAGGGGCGCTGCAACTGACGGAAGCCTTTGAAGATTTAAAAACGGCCTACGAAACCAGTGCCGAATGGCTGGTGCAATTTAGCATTATTGCCGCTCTGGGCGAACTGGGTGACCCCCGTGGCTTTGAGCTTTTGCAGTCGGCCCTGGCCTCTGACAATGAATTAATGGTGACGGCGGCGATTGGTTCCCTGGGGGAACTCCGGGATGATCGAGCCTTACCGCTGCTTCTGGGTTATGTGGACGCAGGTGATTGGCAGATTCGCCATCGGGTGGTGCAGGCCCTCAGCCAGTTTGACAATGCTGAGGCGAAAGCAGCGATCGCCCAGCTCAGCCAAGACAAGTCCCACATTGTTGCCGAAGCTGCTAAAGCACCACATAGCGTGATTCTAAGGCTGACTGCTGGATTGCAGTAGCGTTTTGCTTTGCTGGCGGGGCTTGGCACTTCTGCATCAAAGCGGTGGTCACGCTTGCTAGCGTACACGCTTGCTAAGTTAAGAGTAGTCTCAAAGCGCGATCGCATGGTTCTTCACTTCGATCCCAAGCATTGCCTGCCTTCTTCCTATGAGTTGCCCTACTCAGATATACCCCCGTGGATAATGAGATTCAGAACTGGATTCCCAATCTACTGTTGCTGATGTTGGCCATGGCTTGGCCGGAGCGCACGGACTGGTTCTTTGGGGTTGATATGGTCATTTACTACGATCCTGATCAACCCGCAGTCGTCCCTGACGGGTTTTGAGCTTAGGGGTGGATCGCTATGTTGGTGAAGACGGTCGCCTCAGCTATGTGTTCTGGGAAGAGGACAATATCGTCCACATGGGCGATCTGTATTTCAACATCAAAAGTTTCCCCTTCATTGACGTGGCGTCGGGCGGAGATGTTTACAACGCAGTGCAGTCGCTCGACACAGTGATCGCGATGATCAACGATGCGACGCAGGTGATCCCCGGCCACGGTCCGATGTCGAACAAGGCCGAACTGATCGCGTTCCGTGCCATGATGGGTGAAGCGGTTAACCGGGTTGAGGCTCTGCGCTCCGAAGGCAAATCGCTGGAGCAAGCGGTCGCGGCCAAGCCGCTCGCCGACTTCGACCGTGAAGGCGGCTTCATCAGCGGCCAGGTGCTGCTGAACCATGCTGACGCGGACAGCGACATGAGCTCCCCCGGCGTGCTCTGGGCGCGGCCCTACCAGAATGTGCAGCACTATCCCTACGGCTGGCCGGAGGTGATCAAGGTGGACTTGTTCGGCGCGCGATATGCCGTGACGAGTAACGCCAGCGTGCTGCCCGGCTGGGTGGCGGCGGATGCGGATGGCAATGCGAAGCTGGACTTCAGCGGCGGCCTGCTT
>JAAUQE010000088.1 GCA_012032425.1 Leptolyngbya sp. RL_3_1
AGAAATGCTTGAACGGACGCTTCTAGGAGGTAGGCGGTGGCCACACCCTCATACATGTGGTCGCCGACCACATGGGTGGTGGCGTCATAGGCGAATAGGTAATCTACCGTTGCGGCCATTTCAAAAGCGCCTTTGTAGCCATGGCGCATGACCCCGGCGATCCATTTGGGATTCACAACGCGGGAGCGATACACCCGAGCAATTTCCTCCTGTAGCGATCGCACCTTTGGTTTTTCCGGTAGGGCGTGATCCCCAAAATAGGTCTGGGGGAATTCTCCTTTGATCGCCTTGACAGCGGCGGTTAATCCCCCTTGGAACTGGTAGTAATCGTCGGAATCGAGCAGATCATGTTCGCGATTGTCTTGGTTATGAAGCACCACCTGCATTTGGGCCAGACGCGCCGAAAATGCTTCTGGGGCGGCGCGTCCGGTATGGTGGCGACCGTAGGCATAGCTGCTCCAGTTGATATAAGCCTGGGCGAGATCGCCATCGTCGGCCCAGTTTTGGGCCTCAATTAACCCCTGCAAACCGGCCCCGTAGGCCCCTGGTTTGGACCCAAAAATGCGGTGGCGCGATCGCGCCTGGGCCTGCTCAGCGGTGAGTCCCTGGCGCTGCCACTGCTCGATTTCTGTACGGCTACTGGCAGCGAGAGGATTATCGGTGGGGGGCTCGTCTAGATCGGCGACTGCCGCCACCGCCTGATCGAACAAATCAATCAAATTGGGAAAGGCATCCCGGAAAAAGCCAGAGATGCGGAGGGTAACATCCACCCGAGGTCTGCCCAAGGTGGCAACAGGCAAGATTTCAAAATCCACCACGCGCCGAGAAGGGCCGTCCCATAAGGGGCGAACCCCCAAAAGTGCCAGGGCCTCCGCCAAATCATCTCCGCCGGTGCGCATGGTGGCGGTACCCCAAACCGAGAGGCCAATGGCCTGAGGATACTCGCCATGGTCTTGGGTGTAGCGCTCCACTAGGGTCTCGGCGGCTCTGCGACCCACATCCCAAGCGCTCTCGGTGGGGATGGCGCGGATATCGACTGAGTAAAAGTTTCGCCCGGTGGGCAGTACGTCGGGGCGGTTGCGGGTGGGGGCTCCGGCGGGGCCACTGGGCACATAGTGGCCCCCTAACCCTTGTAAGAGTTGGGTAATTTCCTGATCGGTCGATTGGAGGGCTGGCAGTAAGGTTTGGGCGATCCAGGTGAGTTCGCGCTGGGTGTGGGGCAGGGTGGCAGCAGGCGGGTTAGATCTTTGAATGATCTTGTCCACCCAGTGGGCCGCGTATTGTTCTAAAGCTTCGACGGCATCGCCCAGAGTCCGCCAAGCCTGACTATCGCTGAGGGTCGGTAAGGTTTCGGCGACAAAAGCTTGGCCTAAATCAGCGGTTAAGGGGTCGAAGGCTAAGTTCCAGTCCAAAGCCAGGGCTCGGGTTAAGCCCAGCCGATCACCGCTGGGATGACGGGCGATCGCCACGATTAAATCTCGGAGCTGAGTCCCCGTTGGGCATTGGCCAAAAATATGCAGCCCATCGCGGATCTGGGCCTCTTTGAGTTCACAGAGGTATCCGTCGAGTTGGGGTAGCAGTTGAGTAAAGGCTGGTTCAGCGCCAGGGGCGGCGGTTGAGGCTGCATTAGATTGAGGCGCTTTTTGGGGCGCTTTTGGCGAAAGCCCCAGATCTGCCAGCAAATGGGTATCGGTCAGGACGGCGAGGATGCGATCGCGAATCAGGGGTAGTCTTTTTGGATCAAGACCTTGGGCCTCGTAGTATTCATCCACCAGTCCTTCAAGCTGTTGCAGGGGGCCATAGAGCTCAGCGCGGGTGAGGGGCGGGGTGAGGTGGTCAATAATCACCGCCTGGGCACGGCGTTTAGCCTGGGCTCCTTCCCCTGGATCATTCACAATAAAGGGATAAAAATGGGGCATTGGCCCCAGGGCGACCTCCGGATAGCAGCTTTGGGAAAGGCCGATGCCCTTGCCCGGAAGCCATTCTAGGTTGCCATGCTTACCCACATGGACGATGGCATCGGCTTGGAACTCTTCCCGGAGCCAGTGATAAAAGGCGAGGTAGTCGTGGGTGGGCTCTAGATCTGGGGCATGGTAGTTGAGGCTGGGATCGCGATCGTAGCCGCGACTGGGCTGAATTCCCACAAAGACATGGCCCATCTGCACCCCAGCAATGGCAAAGGCGGGATCTGCCTGGGGGAATGCCGATTGAGCCCGCTGACCAGTGGCGTCAGGGCCGCCCCAGCGCGCTTGGATGCCCGTTTGCACCGCCATTGGCAAGCGCTCAAAATACTGCTGGTAGGCTTCCAGAGATAGGGTTTGATGGATCGCTCGCGCCTGCTGAGACTCAGGATCGTTGGTCACCCCGGCGGTGAGCAGCGCCATTAAGGCGCTGCTGCTATCAGGGATAGCGCCGGTGCGATAACCGGCGGTCTTGAGGGCTTGCAAAATCTTGACGCAGCTTGCCGGGGTATCGAGGCCCACCCCATTCGCCAGACGGCCATCCCGGTTGGGATAGTTGGCCAAGACTAGGGCAATCCGCTTTTTTGCTGGGGGCTGGCGGCGCAGCCGACACCAATGGGCCGCTAGATCAGCCACAAAGTCAATGCGATCGCCTACGGGCTCGTAACCCACGACGGCGGTTTCTAGGGCTTCACTGCGGTGCTGGGTGGTCTTAAAGGACACGGCTCGGCTAATAATGCGGCCATCCACTTCTGGTAGAGCGACATTCATGGCAATGTCGCGGGGACCCAAGCCCATCGGGTGCTGTTGCCAAGCTTCGACGGTGCTGCCGCTCAAAATCACCTGAATGACCGGTACATCTAAGTCTGTCCACAGACTCAGGTTGGGGGTGGCTGTGGAGAGGCGCGCCACCGCAAAGCTCATCGTATTGAGCAGGAGGTCAAGCCCCGCCCCATCCGTGGGGTGAGTTGTTGTAATAACTCACCCTGAACTGCCGGGTCTTGTAGGGAAGACACATAGACGGGGACCGGACTCAGCCCCCTTTTTCTGAGGGCCTGACAAAGGGCATCAATAGGGGCGGTGTTGGCGGCTAAGTAATGGGCGCGATAAAACAATACCCCCACCCGACCTCGGGTTTGGGGTGCTGATACGGCGGATACAGACGCAACTGGGGTTTGGCCAGGGGCTTCATCTGGGGCTGCATCTGGAGCTGTATAGACACCCAGCCGTGGCACGGTTTGGGGAGCAGGGGGGTGGAATTGGGTGCCGAGGCAGCGATCGCACAAATATTGCAACCCATGGCGCAGGTTATCCACCCCGCCTTCGATCAGATAGCGCCAAAGCTGGTTGGCTGTGCCCAAGGAGACGGTGGAGTGACTGATTAAATCAGGATCGGGGCGATCGTCCCCCGGTAAGACCACCAGAGCCGCGCCCGTCTCCGCTGCGATCGCCTCTACCACCTCTAACCCATAGGACCAATAGGCCCGCCCCCCCAATAGTCGCACCACCATAATTTGGGCATGACCCAGGACCTGATCGCCATAGGTATCAATGGTCAACTGCTGCTGAAGCTGTAATAGATTGACCCCCCGCACCGTGGGCAAACCCTGGGGCTGAGCCATCACCCTTGCGAGACATTGGATATCCGTATCGGCAGCGGTCAGAACCACGATCGCCGCCGGAGTTTGTTCAATAAAAATCACCCCCTCGGTGTCAGGGGTCCATCCCCCCGGAGTAGCAGCCAACCGATGCATAGGCCAGGAATCTAAAGGAAAGTCAAAATCTGAAGGAACTCTAGTGTAAGAGCTGGGAGGGTTTTGCTGACGGTTACTATAAGTCCCAGATGTCAAAGCGCTCCTCTAGTCGAGGGGGCATGGTTTTTCAAGTAGCAGTGCGTTAGCGATTGGCAACGGTTTCTCGACTCTCCCACTCAGTTCTTGGAGATCGGTTGCAGGTTGTGACCGGCCACCACTCAGATGCTGGGTGATCGGGGTGATTTTCTGTTCTCTGGTTCCTTGTCCTATCACGGATAGCGCTGGCCATTTTGGCGAGGACACCGAGGTCACGCCGATGCCTAGCGGCCCACCACAATCCCTCGCAGCCTTGTCCTCACCGGACTCGTAACTGCATGGCTTTGACCCTCAGCACCCAACCGGTGTCTGTTTCGCCAGGAAAGGTATGGCTCAATCCCAAGAGTTATTGCTCAATCAAGTCATTACTAAAATTCGCCAGAGCCTTGACCTGCGAGATATTCTCTCGACGACAGTGGCGGAGGTCAGGCGCTTTTTGGCAGCGGATCGTCTGCTGATTTACCAATTTTCTGACCAACGGCCACCCGCATTACGGCCTACTTCAGTCGAACCCTCAAAGCCAGTGGAATCGTTTTCGGCAGAGCGAGCCGCTTTCCCTTGGGTTGAGGCCCCTGTGAAGCCATGCTCTGGCTATATCACCTATGAGTCTCTGAGTGCTGAGACCTTAAGCTCAGTCCTAGACTTTACTGAAGCCCATTGCTTTGATCGTGACGCCGCCTACATGAGTAAGTATCTGACTGGGCAACCCGTCGCCATTCATGATGTGGCTACGACCTACCCTGATACCCCCTGCTTGCTGGCGTTTTTGCAGCGCGTTGACGTTAAAGCTCAGATTATTGCCCCGATTCTGATTCACGGGGAGCTTTGGGGATTGCTGATTGCCCATCAATGCGATCGCCCCCGCCAGTGGCAAGATCAGGAACTTGTACTGTTGCGCCATATCGCCGAGCATCTGGGGGTGGCGATCCAGCAGGCCCAGCTTTACGAGCAATTGCGGGAGCAGGCTCATTCCTTAGAAAGCTGTGTGATGGGTCGCACCCAAGAGCTGCGAGATGCTTTGGCTTCGGCTCAGACGGCTAACCAGGCCAAAAGTGAGTTTCTGGCCACGATGAGCCATGAACTGCGCACTCCCCTGACCTGCATTATTGGCATGTCTGCGACCCTATTGCGCTGGTCTTTTGGCGATCTGAGCGGGCGGCAGCGTGAGTATCTCAACACCATCCATACCAGTGGCGAGCAGTTGCTGTCGGTGATTAACGACATCCTAGAAGTCGCCAAGATTGAGGCCGGACGCACCGCTTTAGATATCAGCACTCTGACCCTCAGCACCCTCACTCGTCAGAGCCTCGAATCGTTTCGTGCCATGGCGCGCGATCGCGACATCGAACTCACCTCCGACACCACGCTCCTAGCCGGTAACGATGTGTTCTCTGGTGATAGCCGACGCATTCAGCGCATTCTGAACAATCTCCTCAGCAACGCGCTGAAATTCACCGCTCCAGGGGGGCGCGTGATGCTGCGGGTCCGGTGCGAGAATCAGGTTGCCATCTTTCAGATTGAAGATACAGGGATTGGAATTTCCGAAGCCCAAAAGCCGCTCCTATTCAAAAAATTTCAGCAATTGGAAACCAGTCGTCAGCGTCGATACCAGGGGGCTGGGCTGGGCTTAGCCCTAACCAAACAACTGGTTGAACTCCACGGTGGCAGCATTAGCGTTAATTCTCGGGAAGGGGTGGGCTCGGTTTTTACGGTACGCCTCCCTGCCCAACGAGCCGCTCGTATACCGACTGCCGCCGTTGCCCCAGACCCAGACCCGGCGATGTCGCCCGAACCCGTTATGGGTCGAATTGTTTTAGTAGAAGAGCAAGAGGAGATGGCGGGGTTGATTTGCGATCTGCTTACCGCTGCGGACTATCAGGTGATTTGGGTGATCGAGGGGTCACGAGTGGTGGAGCAGGTGGCGCTGTTACAACCGGCTGTGGTGCTTATCAGCATGGGTCTGACCGGCATTGATGGCCACCATGTCATTCAGGCCCTGAGGGATTCTTTGGTGACTGGTCCAGTGAAGATCCTGGCGTTGGCATCTGACCATCAAGAAGCGCCTCATACGCTGCCAGGGGCTGATGGCGTCCTAGCTTATCCTTTGCAACCCACGCAACTTCTAGATGCCATTAATCGACTGACAACCGTTGTAGAGGCCAGATGAAACCGTTCTGATGTTGATTTCAATTTCGGTTAATTGTCCTTCATTCTGCATCGGGCGCAGGCCCCTGCGCCCCTAGGTTCTCATGTTTTTTCGTGGGTGCTCAGCCGGACTGCATGTTAGATATTGCTCGGTCAGGATAACGTTCCAATTGACAGAAGCTGGGCTATCCTAAATTAGCTTTTGAGGGTTCAATGAATGTTGAGTTCCCCCTCCTGATGATTGTCTCGTTTAGACTCTGTCTCTTCTCGCCATGAAACGCGCGCTCAAGCAGTCTTTTCGTCGCCCTGAGAACGGTGCCTCCGCTCCCCGTCGTTCTCGTCGATCTTTTTCTTGGCTACCGTTAGCGCTGATATTGGGCGGTGCAGTTACCGTTTGGGGGGTGAGTGACTTCTTTTCGCGGGCGGTAGTCCGGGCGGTAGAGGGGCCTCAGGGTAACGCGACAGTGGCGGTTGGCAGCGACCTTTGGAATCAAGCCTCTTTTCCGGTCGAAAACTTTCAAGCCTACACGTCCCCTTTTGGCTATCGCCAAGATCCTTATAACGGGGGACAGCGATTTCACTATGGCTTAGACCTAGCGGCCCCCTCCGGTAGCTACATCCGCAATTGGTGGGAAGGCCAAGTGGTCGAAGTTTCAGATGACAGCGCTTGTGGTACCTCGGTGGTGCTGCAATCGGGGAATTGGCTCCATATCTACTGCCACATGCATGGCTTTGTCACGAGTGACAGCAATGGTCGTTATCTGGTCGATGGTGATGGCGGGATTCGTTTGCAAGAGGGCCAGATTGTGCCCACGGGTGCCCGGATTGGCCGGGTTGGCATGACCGGACGCACCACGGGGCCTCATCTCCATTGGGGGCTCAAATATGATGGCAATTGGGTCGATCCAGCCCTGGTGCTCAGAGCCATGTACAACAGCCAACAAACGGCGCTAAACCTGGAAAACTAAACCAAATCCAACTTGAAAACTGGAGTTTTTACCGTAGGGCAAACTACGGGTTTGGATGTGGCCAGGGTTTAGTAGCAGCGTCAAGCTTGAATTTGTAGGCTGGGTTAGCGCTAGCGTGACCCAGTAAAATCGTCGCCTGTGCTGGGTCTCACTTCGTTTGACCCAGCCTACATCAGGCTGCTATGACGGGTACTTTATTTGCTTGCAAATTTCTTAGGAGGCCCCTGAACGATGGAGCAGCAGGACCCAAACGGTTTTAATCAGGAGCTTGATGTCGTAGAAAAAGCTCCAGTTTTCTTGATATCTTAGGTCTAGCCTGATCACATCCTCAAATTTCTTGATGTTAGATCGCCCACTGACTTGCCACTCGCCGGTCATTCCCGGCTTGACATCCAGCCGCTGCCATTCCGGCACTTCATAGCTGTCTAGCTCATCGGGGGTCGGGGTCGAGTGCCGACCAGACTCATCTCGCCCTTCAGCACATTCCAGAATTGGGGGAACTCATCCAAGCTGGTTTTGCGTAAAAATCGCCCGATGCGGGTAATGCGCGGATCATTTTTGTTTTTAAACAGCGGTCCCTCGACTTCGTTCTCGATTTGGTGCTTAAGGGCTTCGGCGTTGGTCACCATGGATCGAAACTTCCAGATCCGGAAGCGTTTGCCCATCCAGGAACAACGGATTTGGCCAAAGAAAATCGGCCCACCATCCTCTAGCTTGATGGCGATCGCGATCGGCACAAAAATGAGCGCCGTTAGCCCTAGCCCCACAATCGCCCCAACAATGTCGAGCCCCCGTTTGGCCGGAGAGGTGACCGAGGGATGGGCCGTATAAAGCTGCTTTTCCACATCCCGAGTGGCGGATACCGACGGTGTTTCATCCGCTACTTCAATGGTAAAAACCTTATCTAGGTCGGTCATTGACAGCGCCATCATCACCTGAGAGCCGACATCATGAAGCATTAACTGGGTGCGATGCTCTTGGCAGGTGCGACGACAAATCACTAAGGCCCCAATGCCGCTGCTGTCAATAAAGGTGGTTTCGCTGAAGTCGAGGGACAGTTTCTGGAGTTGAGGATAGCGCTGGAAAATGGTCTGACAGATGCTCCGAAATTCCATTGCCTCTGTCACCGTAAAGGCTAACGGTAGGCGTAGTAGGCAAATGCCATCGGAATAAAGGGGGGCCATAAGTAAGGGCTGAACGGGGAACTGCATTGATAATGCGATGAATGCGATTACTGAGGCGCTTTTGCGGATGCAGTCCATACCCATCACTGGATCGGGCTACCCCTCCTCAGATTAAGTACCATCGCTAGAATGCCCACATCCTGAATTAGAATCTAGCCGTCAATATCAGGGCGATTGCGGTAGGGGGTTACCTTGTAACAGCTCGAAAGCTATAATAGCCAAGCTAATGTCAAAGATGGCATCCATAGTAAACCCGGAAGCGTGGCTGAGCGGTTGAAAGCGCCTCCCTGCTAAGGAGGTAGAGGAGTAATTCTCTCGAGGGTTCGAATCCCTCCGCTTCCGTTGATTCTTAAACTATTTACTTGTATTCAGGGCTGGTATCCGCTCAAAGGGGCCAGTCTTTTGAGTGGTGTTTTTGAGTATTGTCGCTTTGGGACCAACATACATTTCCCTCTGATCACCATGACTTTATCCCGGCTACCGCGCTCCCCTGCGCCCATGGTCCTATGGTCTTGGGTCAACTTAGCCCTCTTGTTTGTGGGAGCCGCAATTGTGTTTTGGCCCTTGGGAGTGGTTTTGCTAACCTCTATGCACCCCCCAGGGGCGGTGGTGGGTAGCGCTGCTGCTCAAGTCTGGTCTGGGGCTAGCTATCAAGCAGCCTGGCAGCAGGGGCAATTTTTGCGAGCGTTTGCCAATTCCACGATCGTGGCTTTAGCGGTGACGGCGCTACAAATTCTGACCTCGGCACTGGCTGGATACGCTTTAGCCCGGTTTCAGTTTCGGGGTCGTCGGGCTGTGTTGGTGGTGGTATTGGCGTCGCTGATCATTCCGTTCCAACTGCTGGTGGTGCCCATCTTTTTAGTGCTGAAATGGGGGCATCTGATCAATACCTATGGGGCTTTGATATTGCCGACAGCGGCCAATGGCTACGGCATCTTTTTGATGCGCCAGTACTTCCTCACGATTCCTGTGGAGCTAGAAGAGGCTGCCGCCCTCGACGGGGCAACCCGCTGGCAGATTCTCTGGCAGGTGATGTTGCCATTGGCTCGTCCGGCCCTAGTGACGTTGTTTCTATTCACCTTCATCGGCGAGTGGAACGATCTGTTTAAACCGCTGATTTTCACCACCCGACCGGAGTTGCAGACCGTGCAGTTGGCACTGATGTCTTTTCAGGATCAGTTTTCCAATGATTGGCCTTTGCTGATGGCGGCGGTGGTGATTGCCACGGTGCCGGTGGTGCTGATCTTTTTGGTGGGGCAGCGACAATTTATGGAAGGGATCGCCACTACGGGCATTAAAAACTAACCATCAACCCAGGCCGGGTGATTGAGCAAAGCTTCCATCATCGCACCCCGCGCAGTTGATTTGACAGGGGTAAATGGCCGAGGGGCGCGCTCAGATTCCAAATGAATTCGCCGGGATAGCGGGTCCAAGTGTTGGCTTTTTTCCAGCCAATCTTGGGCCACAGTCGCTCCCAGTTGCGACCAACGCTGAGCCAGAGCTGCCGCTGCTGGGCAAAGCCAAATTTACCTTCAGAATAGATCTGCCAGAGTTGGTCAAGGGTTTGTAGATCCACGGTGGGGAGCTGAGCCACCTCGGTAAAATACAGCCACTTGCGCTTTACTGCCTCCGGGCTGGTTAGCTCGCACAGATGTTGGAGGGTGAGGCGATCGGCGGATTCAAAGTCCTGGCTAGCAAGCAGGGTTTGTAACTTTGCGTAGTTTCCCTGGCAATCGGGGGAAAGCGGCAGGATGCCGTTGGGAAAACGGTCTACCAAAAACTGCTGGACCCCTTCATCAGTAACGCTATAGAGATGCTGGTAGGCTCGTCCCATGGCCACTGTGGGAAGTGCACCGTTGCCTAAAAAATCCATCAGCACTGGATAGCCTACTTCTCCTGTGCCAATGAGAGTCTGAATTAAGGGCAATTGCTTGGGCAGCGGACTCTCTTGCAGGGCAGTTTGGAGGGCTTCGATTGAGTCCTGAGATGCCGGCGGATTTTCCATGAGCGGACTATTCATAGATGCGTTAGCCCCAAGTCAATGGACAAAGACGCTGGATAAACAAGGCACAAGCCTCCGAATTCGTATCAATCATAAGAATCGCCACTTGGGGAAAAGGGACCCAATTCAATCACCAGGATCCAGTCACTGGGAGACTTAGACACTGATCGGGATTAAATCTATGCTGACCTCAGCAAAGGGGCAATGATTTCATCGGGTCATTCGGTGTTATAGGCCACTGACGACAGCGGTCAGCACTGTAGAGTAGACATCGTACCGTGGATATAGAGTCCGGATCTAGCGTAACAATGTACGAACACATCACCCCGCCAACGGTAGGCGATCGCATCACCTTTGAAGCTGGGGAGCCGATTGTCCCTGATATGCCGATTGTGCCGTTCATCCGAGGCGATGGTACGGGCGTCGATATTTGGCCCGCCGCCCAGAAAGTATTTGATGCCGCTGTGGCTAAAGCCTATGGCGATGCCCGTCAGATTGTGTGGTTCAAGGTCTACGCCGGAGACGAAGCCTGCGATAAATATGGACAGTACCAGTACTTGCCCGAAGACACCCTCCAGGCCATCCGTGACTTTGGTGTGGCCATTAAAGGCCCCCTCACCACCCCCATTGGCGGCGGTATCCGTTCCTTGAATGTGGCCCTGCGGCAGATTAATGACCTCTATGCCTGTGTCCGCCCCTGCAAGTATTACCCTGGCACCCCCTCTCCCCATAAGACCCCCGAAAAGCTGGATGTGATTGTCTATCGGGAGAATACCGAAGACATTTATTTGGGGATTGAGTGGCGAGAGGGGAGTGAAGCGGTCGAAAAACTGATTCAGTTTCTCAATGAAACCCTGATTCCCAGCACCCCTGAGCACGGTAAGAAGCAAATTCGGCTGGATTCGGGTATCGGCATCAAGCCGATCAGCAAAACCGGTTCCCAACGGTTGGTGCGACGGGCGATTCAACATGCTCTGCGACTGCCGAAGGCCAAGCAACAGGTGACCCTGGTCCATAAGGGCAACATCATGAAGTACACCGAAGGGGCCTTTCGGGATTGGGGCTATGAGCTTGCCACCAGTGAGTTTCGGGCCGAATGCGTTACCGAGCGAGAGTCTTGGGTGTTGGGCAACAAGGAAGCCCAGCCAGACCTCTCCATAGAGGACAATGCCCGCAAAATCGAGCCTGGGTATGATGCCCTCACCCCCGAGAAAAAGGCCGAAATTTGTCAAGAAGTCGAGGGAATCTTGACCGAAATTTGGGAGACCCATGGCCAGGGTCAGTGGAAAGACAAGGTGATGGTGAACGATCGCATCGCCGACAGTATTTTTCAACAGATTCAGACCCGCCCCGACGAATACTCGATTTTGGCGACGATGAATCTGAACGGAGATTACCTTTCTGACGCGGCTGCGGCGATCATCGGTGGCCTCGGCATGGGACCCGGCGCGAATATCGGCGACAACTGCGCCATTTTTGAAGCCACCCACGGCACTGCCCCCAAACACGCGGGCCTCGATCGCATCAACCCTGGTTCGGTGATTTTGTCGGGGGTGATGATGCTGGAGTATATGGGCTGGCAAGAGGCCGCCGATCTGATCAAAACCGGCCTGGGTGCCGCTATTTCTAATCGCGAAGTCACCTATGACTTGGCTCGCTTAATGGAGCCCCCGGTCAAGCCCCCGCTGAAATGTTCTGAGTTTGCTGACGCGATTATCAAGCACTTTGGCGATTAAGCTGTTGCCATTCGCATCAAGATCATACGTTTTGTTGCCAGGGATGCGTTTTGTAGCGAAATATACAAAATTCATCCCTACAATGGTTAATGCGCCTGGATCCTGAACAGGTTAGCCGCTTTTAGGAGAACCTAGCCATGTCTGCATCAGAACAAGCTCGCGCCCTGATGAGCCGTCATCATCATCTTGTCAAGCAGCGCCAACAGGCGATGTTGAGCCGCACCAATGCCGAAGTGGGGATGCCGGGGGAGGATGTCTCTTATTGGAGTCACATTCAAGGCAAGCCCAGTAGCTCAGCCCGGAGCAGCTACGATCGCAGCGGTGCTTCCTTAAGCTAAACTTTGGCCACATCCAATCTCGTAGTTTGCCCTACGGTAAAAACTTGAGTTTTCAAGTTGGATGTGGTTTAGCTGCCGGACTGGCCTAGCCTATTCTGGACTTCTATCTCTCTAAAGATCCCTATCTCTACGCGATCCCGCATCCGCTAAGCACTCCCATATCACCCTTCCTCATATCACCCTATAGTTGGCCTTTCCCCTGGTGGGACGGGCCATTTTAGTTTATGTCCCTCAGCAGTGCGGCTGCCCTTTTCGGAGCGATGGTGGTGTTGGCCATCATCCCTAGTCCTAGTGTCTTTGCGGTGGTGGCGCGTGCCATTGCCTCTGGCTTTACCCAGGGACTGATCACGGTGCTGGGCATCGTCACAGGCGACTTGATTTTTATCCTGTTGGCGATCGGGGGGTTATCGGCGATCGCTGAGACGATGGGGGGCTGGTTGATCGGGGTGAAATACTTCGGGGCGGTTTATCTCTGCTGGCTGGGCTTGGGGGTATGGCGATCCCCAACCCGTGCGGTAGCAGTGGAGGCCGTCCCGACGACTTCTGGGATCTCTAGTTTTTTCTGTGGGTTATTGATTACGCTCAGTGACCCGAAGGCGATCTTGTTTTACGTGAGTTTTTTGCCGACATTTCTGGATTTATCTCAGGCGTCACTGGCGGATATTGCCATGACTCTGCTGAGCGTGATGGTGGCGGTTGGCGGTGGCAAGCTGGTCTATGTCTACTTGGCGGATCAAGCGCGGGTGCTGTTTCAAAGCGCTCGGGCTCAGGCCGTGATGAATCGGCTGGCTGGCAGCGCCATGATTGCCACTGGCCTGGTGCTAGTGGCAAAAAGATAGGGCCGTTACCAGCATTCTCATTTTGGATATTTGCCGTTAGCCCAGCCTTCCCGGAGGAAATAGGGCGGCTGTAATGCTTTGGTGGCAGGAGCTTGCCCCGCTGGAGACACTTTGCGAACGACCAGCTCAGCTCACACGGGGATCTGTGGTGAATTATCCAGGCTAGTGTGGCGGCGGATCCAACGGCAATGCTTCCGTTGCGGATGCCAGTTGCGCGGCTAACCAGATGCGCTCGGCCTCGGTAAACTCTGGTGGGGGCGGGGACTGGCCGTAGTCAACCACCAAATCGTAGCCCCCTCGGTCATAGACCCGATCCAGTAGGGTCTTGAGACTCAAGATCGGTTCTGCGTCACCAGGGGCTAAGGGTAGGGGTAGCTGAGGTAAGGGCTGTTGTAGGTTAAAGGCATACAAATCGGCCTGGGGACGGCGATCGCTGCGGCTCACTAAAACCCGATAGTGGCTTTGGACATTGCCCTGGAGTAACGGTAGCTCTGACCCGGCCCGCAGCAGATCAATTTCTACCAGGTGGGTGCCACTCCCCAACACTTGCAGGCGCTTGGCTTCGTAGGCCCGTCGGCCTTCGCCGCCCCGTTTGTTGACTGGAGACAATACCTCAATCGCCGTGACGACAGCCCCGGTCGCCACTTCCCGAATCTCTAAATAACCCTGCTTGACCACCTCTGGCATGGGCACCGTCACCGAGAGGGGAGTAGTTGGGGGCACAGCCACGGCCACGGGCTGATTTTGGGCCGCGCTAGTCACTTGCCGCACCGCCACATCGGGAATGCCCACCAGCACCGCCGAATCCCCGACGGATTGCATCATTCGCACTTCTATCGCCACCCGATATTTCGGACGCAATTGGGGCACCAATTCCTCCGCCATCATGGTGATTAGCCAGTGATGTACCCCAGCCCACAATTCGGGATGTTCTAGATAGGGGTCCATGCCAGGAAAGGGAGAAGGCATCGCGGTGGCGGTCTAAAAACGGGTTCTATTGTGTCAAAAGAGAAGCGGTCCCCGCGTTGTCAACGCTCACAACCGATCTTTGAAGTCTGCCCAACACCTGCATCAAAGCTCGCTCACAGGTGATCGGAATCAGATCTCTGAGGGGAACCGTATTGCGCCCGCCCCC
>JAAUQE010000089.1 GCA_012032425.1 Leptolyngbya sp. RL_3_1
CCTCTTGTTCCCTCTCCCCGTGGGAGAGGGCTAGGGTGAGGGCTTTCCGAGGCTCTGGATAAGGTTTTGTCAGTCAATCAGCTTGCGCTCTCCTGTAAACCAGCCTGCCAGTCAGGCATTCACCCCCCTGGAAGTGACGAATATCTGGTTCACCTCGCGAGTTTAAGTCCGATGGCAGCTTCGTCTTCACGCTTTAAGGTTCTGCGATGCTTAGTCCTTTGTGCAGGGTTTGCAGCCAGCAGTCCGGTGAGCGTAATGGCGCAATCGCCACCCTAGAATCCAGTGAGGCCAGCGGCCTGCCGAAGGCCAATGGGCTGGACCTGACGACTGAGGGTCAGGGTCTCGGCGGTGCGAGACATGCGGGCGATTCGCAGTCTTTCTAGCAGTTACTGGGCCTACAGCGCAATTCAGCAAGCCTACGCCATGGGCTTTGTTGACATTACAGACAGCTTTAACGCGGATCAGTCGCTGACGAAACTAGAGGTGCTGGTGCGATCGCCCAAGGGTTAGGGTATACCGAGGTCGCTGCTGGCAGCGACGTTGATGAGATTCTGAGCCGCTTGACCGATGCCAACACCATCCCGTCACAATATCGTGCTTACATTGCGGCCCTCGTGCAACGCGGCGTTTTGGTCAACTATCCCAATGTTTCTACCCTCAACCTCACCCAGGTGATCTCTCGGGGCGAGGCCTGTGGGCTGGTTTATCAGGCGTTGGCGAGTCTTGGTCTGGTCGAAGGCATTAGCTCCTCCTACCTGGTGGACTAAAGGTTAGGGGGGACTGGCGCGTATGGGGCTGGACGTCACCTGTTAAGAGACCAGTGCCAGCTTGTGAGCTTCGCCTTTTCAATTCTGCGTAGCGGTACTGGAGTATCAAGTTGACAGCATCAAGTTGACGCCAACAATGTCTTGGAACCCTGACATACCCATCTAATTGTGTGGAAGATGACCAGAAGTAAATCGGCCAACCTTCTAATGTCGTTGCAGTGCTGCTCTGTTGGGTCGTATTGGCTGGAATAGGGCTTAGCCCAAGGGTATTAAGTCTTTAAAGACGGGTCTGCTGTATCAAAGAACAGGATCTCCCTACTTGTCATATGGGAGAAATGTATAGATTATTGATTAACAGATTGTTATGTTTACAAAACTCTGAAGCGATCGCAGCTCAGGCCCGTGGATTGCTTGAGTCCAGATGGCGTAACGGTGCTTCTGTTTGGCTATCAACGTTTTTAAGGATGTGTGAGTACCCATGACGACTCCGTCACTGGACCAAGCCGAAAGTCAAGTCGCATCACCTTTGGTTCAGACGGCCACTTCCGCCCCAGCCGAGTCCCCTTTGCCCACCGCCGCCCCCACTCCGGCTCACAAGCCTGTCCGCCGCCCCTGGGCACAGCGACTGGCCTGGGCCGTTGTCTTCACGGGAACCGCGATCGCCTCTGCGTTGGGCGGTGGCCTCCTCGCCACCACCACCCCTTTACCGAGCTGGTTAAGTAGCGACTCCTCTCAACCCCTTGACCTCGGGGAACTCTGGCAGTCAGGCTTTCGCTACCGGGTGACCCGCCCTGTCAACATCGTGTTGATGGGCATTGACGAAGTGCGGACTGCCGATCAGTCTGAGCCTGATGATTTGCTCGCGGGTCGCACCGATACACTCCTGCTAGCGCGAATTAATCCTGAGGCGGGTAAGCTCAGCCTGCTGTCGATCCCCAGGGATACCCGCGTCGAAATTCCGGGGGAAGGCACCGCCAAGATTAACCATGCCAATCTGGTGGGTGGTCCCGAAGCGGTGGCTGAGACCATTCAAGCCAATCTCGGCCCTGTGCCCATTGATCGCTATGTGCGAGTCAGTACCGGTGCCTTCAAAGAATTGGTGGATCTGGTGGGTGGCGTCCAGGTTTACGTCCCCAGGCGGATGGTCTACACCGACCATAGCCAGGGCCTATATATTGACCTACAGGCGGGCTGGCAAACCTTGAATGGCGACCAAGCCGAGCAATTTGCCCGCTTCCGGGGAGACGCCCAGGGAGATATTGGCCGGGTGCAGCGCCAGCAGATGCTGCTCAAAGCCCTGCGAGAGCGCTTAACCAATCCCCGGATCATTCCCCGCTTGCCCCAGATCATTCGGGTGATGCTGCGGTACGTTGATACCAATCTCAGTCTGGAGGAAGTGTTGGCTTTGGCCACCTTCTCCTTAGAACTGGACTCTGACAGCCTACAGATGGTGATGCTGCCCGGTCGATTTAGTGAAACGGGTGAATATGCCGCCAGCTACTGGATTTTGGATGAAGCCGCCAGTCAGCAGGTGATGAATGACTTCTTTGGCTTAGATACGGTCGCGCTGCTCTCGAACAGTAATGCCCGAGCTGTATCGCAACTCAGAATTGCAGTACAAAATGCGTCTGAGGATGCGGATGTCGCCAGGGAAGTGGCCCGCCGCTTGAGGCAGCAGGGCTTTGAGAATGTTTATGTGGTGGCGGATTGGCCCGGTACGACCCGCCAAACCCAGGTAATTGCCCAGCGGGGAGACATCCATAGTGCCGGGGTCGTAACTTCGGTGCTGGGGTTGGGTGCAGTGGTGGCTGATTCTACGGGCAACATTGAATCTGATTTAACTATCCGGGTGGGGCAAGACTGGTCAAGTGCCGCCACCGGCACCCAATAAGGGTTGAACTAGCACTCAAGGGCGGAATTAACCCAACCCTTACAAACCCAAGGCAAGGGGCTTAAGCCCCTTGTTCAATGCCAAGGCTATTTATGTCGTCGAGTACTAGCGAGACTGGCCCGATCTCAAAATACTCACCACTAGCCACAAGCCCACCAGGCTAGCAACGCCGAATAAGATGTTGCTGATAATCGCGCCTTGGGGGGTTTGACGACTGGTGGAGACGATCGCCGCCCCAATAATCAACGCTCCCACCACCGTGCTGACCGAGCGGCGGTTGGCGGCCTTTTCGAAACTGCGACGGAGCCCATCTAAATCCTGGAGGTTGAGGTTCCAAGTCAGGGTTTCGGAACTGAGGCGATCTAATAAGAACCCAAACTGCCGGGGAGATTCTAGGGACAGATTGCGAAACTCTAGCCCGGTCCGAAGTAAGCTTTGCAGTAGATCTTCCCCTAACAGTTGCTGACGAAATAGATCGGGCATTAAAGGCCGGACCTCAGCAATCAGGTTCACATGGGGATTAAACTGCCGCGCCGCCCCCTCTAAGTTGGCCAGGGACTTGGTAAACAGGCCGATATTGGCAGGCCAGCGCAGATGGTTATTGGTCCCGGCTTCTAGCAGTTCACCAAACACTTCAGCGGTATTGACCTTTTCGAGGCTGAGGCCATAGTAGCGGCCCATTAACCGGGTAAAGTCACTCTCTAATTTAGAGATGTCCGTGGGCTGGAGGGGTTCGGCCAGCTTGAGGGCCAGTTGCGTGCAGCGCTGGGCGTCGGAGCTGGCGATCGCCAACACCATCTCGGTCAGGTTGGCGCGGGTACGGGGGTCGAGTCGCCCCATCATGCCGCAGTCCAGCACCGCCACCCGCCCATCTTGCAAGTAGAACAAATTGCCGGGATGGGGATCGGCATGGAAAAACCCATCAATAAAATACTGTTTAAAAAACGCCCGAAACAGCAGCGTTGTAATCGCCTGTCGCTTCTCCGCCATGGCGTCACTGGGATCCTGGGCGGCAGCGGAGGTCAGCAACGGTGACCCGTCCAGCCATTCCATCACCAGGAGCTTCGCGCTGGTCAGGTCCCAGATAATTTCGGGGACCACCAACTGCTCGGGGTCATACCAGGGGCTCTGGGCTAAATTTCGGCGGAGCAAATCGGTGTATTCCGCTTCTGTGGTGAAGTTCAACTCGGCGCGAATCGCTTCGCTGAATTCATAGGCCAAATCAACGACGTTGTAGCGCTGGCCAAACTGGGTGGCCGAGATCAGTCGGGCCACGTCGCGAATCATGGCCATGTCCTTTTCCACCAGGTCACCAATCGCTGGTCGCTGGACCTTGATGGCCACCGGTCGTCCGCCCTTGAGAATGGCTTTGTGGGTTTGGCCAATGGACCCAGCCGCGATCGCCGTGTAGTCGATCTGCTCAAACAATTGCTCCGGCGCACTGGGCAAATTTTGGCGAATCACCGCCTCAATTTGCTGGGCTGGCACCGGTGGAACGGTGGATTGGAGGCTGCTGAGGGCCTGGATATATTTAGGCGGCAGTAAATCAGGGCGGGTGCTGAGGAGCTGCCCAAATTTCACATAGACCGGCCCTAACTCAGTCAGAATGTTGCGCAGCACCTCTGGGGTGGGAATATCGGGCTCATTGGCTTTTCCGCCGTTGAGCAATTGGCGCATATAGTCCCAGCCGTTGCGCAGCACCACCTCAATAATCTCGCCCTGGCGGGATATGCGGGAAGAGGCAAGCATGGATCCTCCGATCAAACTTGTCTTGATGGTAACGGACTGTTACGAGGAAGCGCTCTATCTAACGACGGGGGTCGGCGCTGTTTTCAGCCGGGGCGATCGCTGACGAGCAGGCCCCTGGAAGCGTGAATGGCACTGGTCCATATCGCATTGGAACTAAGGGTTCTGCGCCTAAATAGCGTACCGATCAATCCGGTTTCGACTTCGCTCAACCTACGCATCCCGAGAGTTGAGCGAAGTCGAAACTCGTTCCACTGGTATTTTATTTTCAGACGCATCCCTAAGAGCATGACCTCCCTGGCCGCGATCGGTCGGAAAAAGTCAGATCACTCGCTTTGTTGGGCAGAGACCCGAGCGGTTGGTCAGGGCTGGTTTAAGATAAAGCCTTAACGGGCAAGGGTTTTTCTTAGGACATCACATGGGGACGGCAGATCAAATCACTCAAGCTTGGCAACAACGTCTAGCGACAGAACTCCCCGACCAGAGTGAAGGCGTCCGTAGCTGTATCGTCCAATGGCTAATGGGAGAAAACACCCAGCGGTTTGACGAAGGCTGATCCCAAAGATCTGAAGATTTTCACCCAAGCCTTGGACTACCGCTATCAGATTTTGTGCCAGCGGTATTGGCAGGTTTCCCCCGACCAAGCTTATAAACGCCTGATCAAACGGCTCAGCAGCTTGTTTTTGGTGCGCAGCAAAGTCCGCACTTGGATTGCCCTCAGCCGAGATCGCCGTCGCACCGTCACGGACGTGCTGCAAGAGGTGATTCAAGAAATGCTACAGAGCGATCGCCACCTCCGGCAGCAGGTGGCTTGGATTGGCCAGTGTACCCGCCGCGATCGCCTCCGCAACCTGTTGATGCTAGCGACCGTCGAAGAATATTGCCTGCGACCGATCCGCAATCAGCCCCTACTGGTTTACCGGTTTGTCAACTATCTACGGCGCTCCCAGCGGGGGGGCATGACCCAAGTCCCGGCCAAAGAGTTGATTCGGTTGGTGTCGGAGGAAATTAGCACCGGTGAGCCCGACTCCTCCCTCAGCCTGCTCGATACCGAAGCCCTCTCCCAGTACGAGTTCGATCAGCAGGTCCATGAAGAACAACTCCAGCGGGAAGCCGTTAAGCAGCGTTTTAGTGACTACCTAGAAGAAACCCTAGACGAGACTGCCGCCCAGTGGTTAGCGCTCCACCTCCAAGGTCATACCCAAGAGGTGATTGCCGCCCGTTTAGAGATGTCCATTAACGAAGCTTACCGACTCCGAGAAAAAATTCGCTACCATGCCATTCGGGTTTACACCCTCAAGGAGAATCCGGATCTGGTCTTTGGTTGGTTGAAGACCTCCCTGAAAGATCACAATTTGGGGCTTTCCCCCAGCCAATGGCAGCAGTTTTATCAAAGCTGTTCCCCGCTACAACAGCAAATTTTGACCCAACTGAAGTCTGGGCAATCCTTAGAGGCGATCGCCCAAACCCACAATCTCAAGCTCCGACAGGTGACTGGAGAATGGGCACAGATTTACCTGGCCGCCCAAGCCCTACGCAATGAGGAACGCAATGCCTAGCGATTGTTTACAAAGGCATTGTAACGGGTGCTTAAACGGGTGCTTAAACGAATGCCTATGCCCATGTCGGTATAAGTGCTTTTGTAACGGACCCAGAGGGTTACCGTGCGGCGGATTCAGCCCACCTGCTATAACCGAGTAAAGCTGGTCCTGAGCGGTTCCCCCGTCGAAAGCTTGCCGCTAGCTTGACTGATGCCTGTCGATATATTGCCGTTTATGTCATTGCCCTATGCCCCCCGCCGGAGATCAGAAACTGTCCCCAATATCAGATGGCGCAGCAGACCCGCTTTCGGCAGCGACACAGCAAGGTGATGTTGAGCTTGATCTCTCCCAAACCTATGCCCTGATTGATAGTATTTTGCCCTTTGAGGCTTGTTTGTACTACCAGGTGCTGCCCTTAACGATTGAAGGCAGCCGCTTGGTCATGGGCATGGTCAATCCCCATGACCAAGCGGCTGAGGAATATATGAAGCGGCAATTGGCCTTCATCAACTATTCCATCACCACCCGCCAGGTGTCCTCGGAATGGCATCGAGATCTGCTGTCTAAATACCTTAGCTACACAGCCAAAACCCGACAACAACCCTCTGCCCCCCACCCACCCAAGCACACCCCGTCTACGACTGCTGCCGCTTCCCCGCCTTCAGAGGTGAATACGTATCCGACTTTCATCGTTGATCAACCGGATCAACTGGAGGAGGTCAGTCCCGCCCAGAGGCCGCAACGTCCCGCCAGCGATCGCCCCACCGCCCCTAATCCCGCCACCCCATCCTCAGCCGCTGCATCTTCAGCCGCGACGCCTCAAGTCGCCCCAACAGTAGAGCGCCCCGGCCATGCCCCCTTGCATCTGCAAATCGATGAGCGTCATCAAGCGGCTGATGAAGCGACCCTGGCCCAGCTTCCCCCCAAGGAGCTCATGCAGGCCCTGCTGAGCAAGGTATTAGTGGAAGGGATTGGCCGTCTCTATTTTGAGCACAAGGCGGATTCGGGCCGCATCCTCTGGAGTCGGGATGGGGTGCTGCAAGCGGTCCTCGGTGACGTAAACCCACTGGTCTTTCAAGGGGTGATCAACGAGCTGAAGCTGCTGACCCATTTATCCTTGATTTCGGTGCGGAAGCCGCGTCAAGTTGAGATTGAGCGCCTCTACCGAGAAGATCGGATTTTACTGCGGTTTCGGGTGATGCCCGGTGCCCATGGTGAGGAAGCCACCTTGCAGGTATTGCGGGGAACGGCCCTGAAGTTTTATCAGCAACAACAGATTGACAAGCTGGGCCGAGATGCCTTGGATGCCGCTCAGATTCTACAGCGCCGCTTGAATGAGATTCGCGATCGCGCCCGCCAGAGCCTCAACTTCAATCCCACCCGTTCGGAAACCTTGCCCGCCATCATTCAAATGCTGAAGCAGATGGAAAATCAGGTCCATGAAATGATTGCTTTCTACGAAGCGGAAGCGGAAGCACAGCAAAAAAAGCGGGACGGCCAGTCTAGCTAACCGAGGCGCACACAGCCCTGGTCATGTTGCTTAAGCCCCTCTGCTCTTGGCAATCGGGCTGGAACGAATGCCGTCAGAACTAAGATTCTTTATCGGTACGGGACTGACGAGCCTTGCGAGAATCTCGCCAAGCTTGGGTGAGGCGGCCAAAATTATCGCGGAATTCTTGGATTCCTAACAGCTCACCTGGGGCCTGCTCATCCCAAGATGCTGATAACGCCCCATAGCTCAGCCCTAATACCCCCAACCCAAAACAGCCCAGCGTGGTCAAAAAAACCGCTACGTTGGGCAACTCGGCAATATGGCGCACCAACAAAAAGTAGCTCAGAAAAAAAGCTGCGACCCCGAGGCTGGTAGGGATACCAGAAAAAACTAGCATCCGCTTCAGCATCCGGCGACTCACCACTTCAGGAATTTGGGTGTCGGGCCGGTTTCGAAACGATTGTGGCCGAGAGGCGGCCTTCTGACCACGGGCCGGAGCCGGTTGATCAGCTGCCTTTTTGCGCTTTCGCTTGGGTTCAAAGGGCAGTGGCCCCCGCTCAGGTTCAGCAGCCATAGTGAAGTAGAGAATAACAGCCCAATCTAGCCCCGAATTCCTAGGCGAGTAATTAAAGCCCGATACCGGGTGGGGTCCTCTTTCAAAATGTAGGACAGCAAGCGCTTGCGGCGGCCAATCATTTTCAAAAGACCCCGGCGAGAGGCGTAATCTTTTTTGTTGGCTTGCAGGTGGATGCTGAGGGAATTGATGCGATCAGTGAGCATTGCCACCTGTAAGTCGGCTGAGCCGGTATCGGTTTCGTGAACTTGATATTCTGAAATGAGTTCCTGTTTACGTGCTTGCAGCAGAGCCATAGTAATCCGATAGGATGAATTTTAGACGGGTTAATCATATTATCACAGGCCATTCCAACCGCTGAAAAACTGCGCTACAATGCCCTCACCAGACTGGTTTCAAGGGCTATTGGCTCAACCAGGCGATCGCCGCTCGAATCCAGCCCTCGGTATCCCCCACCTTACTGAGGGCCGTACTCTGCCCCACCGCCTCTAGGGCTTGCATGATTTCACCATTGGTATACCCCAGGGCCAAGAGGGTCATCTCCACCTCTTCTTGAACATTGGAGCCCGGACCGCCCGCCGGGGCGATCACCAAACCCGCCTGCTGTCGCCACTCCGCCAACTTGCCTTTCAGCTCTAGAATCAACCGCTCAGCCGTTTTGTTACCCACCCCTGGGGTTCTGGCTAGGACTCGGGCGTTGGCGGTGACGACCGCCTGTAGTAGACTCTCCATCCCGAGGGTGTCGAGAAGCGCCATCGCCATTTGGGGGCCAATGCCGCTCACGCTCACCAACTGCCGAAACAGATCGCGCTCAGGACGACTGCCGAAACCAAAGAGCACGGGCTGCTCATCCTTGACTTGCAGGTGACAAAACACCTGTACAGCCCCCCCTAAGGGCGGCAACTCAGTCAAGAGTCGGGGCGTGACCTGGAGGTCATAACCCAGTTGATTGACCTCAACTGTTACCCAGACTCGATTGCTGCCCTGCTTTTGAATGTCGCTGAGGGTGCCTTTGAGGTAACTCAGCATTAATTCGAGCTGGCACGGGAGGCTTTTTTACTGGCTGCGTCTGTCCGTTTCCCCCCTGAGGCCCCCGAGGCGGGCGAGCCCACCGATCCTTTCGGCGCAGGCCGACGTTTCTGAGCGGCATCAGGCCCTTGCGGTTGCGTTTGAATGCTCTGACGGCCATTGTGGACGACCCTCAACATCTCCGTGAGCTGCTGCTCAATGCCTTGTAGGACCTGCGCTGCGTAGGTGTCGGCCTCCTCTTGGAGGGCAACGCAATCGGTTTCGGTCTGCTGACGCATCTGATTCCAGCGTTCCTCTGCCGCTTGCTGCCACTGCTCCAGCTCTGATAAGGCTTGAGCGCGCATCTGCTCACAGTCTTGCTGAGCTTTTTGCTTGAGTTGCTTGGCCTCGGCTTCCCCTTGGCGAATGATGCCCAGCTCATCTAAGCGTTGAGCCGCCTGTTGTTCGGCGTTGCGGGTCAGCTCTTGGGCATACTGGCTAGCCTCTGCCAAAATCGCATTGCGCTGCTGCACAATTTGCACCGCTTCTCGAAAGACCGTGGGCAAATTCAGCCGAATTCGATCCAGTTGCTCCAGAATTTGGTCCTCATCCACCAAGGTACGCCGGGAAAAGGGGACCCGAGGGCTGCTCAGAATCAGCTCCTCCAGCACGTCTAAAGATTGCTGAATATCGAGTCGCCGTACCGCTTCCTCCTGAGTCGAGAGCGATTCTGGTGAGCCAGAGGATTCTGGCGGCTGGGACGCATTGGCGTCATGGTTACTTAAGTCTTGGCGTAGCATCGGTCAATATCCCGAGCGACATGGGGCGGAACGAGGTGATCAATTGCCCCATCAAATTGGGCAATCTCTTTAACCAAACTGCTGCTCAAGAAACTGTACTCCGTAGAGGTAGCCAGGAAGACGGTTTCTAAATCATCAGCTAGGGTTTTGTTGGTATGGGCCATTTGTAGCTCTTTCTCAAAATCGGATAGAACCCTGAGCCCTCGCAACAAGACCTGCGCCTTTCGCATTCTGGCATAGGTTACGGTGAGCCCGTTAAAGCAATCCACCTCCACATTCTCTAGCGGGCTAACTGCGTCACGAATTTGCTGGATCCGTTTCTCTGCATTAAAGAGTGGGGTTTTGTTGGGATTAAGGGAGACGACAACAATGACTTTCTCAAACAGGCGACTGCCTCGGGTAATGATATCTAAGTGACCAAAGGTAATAGGGTCAAAGCTTCCAGGGTAAATGGCAATCACACAACTCGCCTCGCCAAGACGCAGAGATTATAGCGGACAGAGCAGTGGATCCGTCTTTGCCGCCCGCAGTTTGCTTGCGGGTGCAGTGCTTGCCTAACCCGTTCTGTTGCTGAGCCCCATGGAAATGGGCAGACTAAACCCAGACCCTGTTTGTCCCAGCCATCGTATTGTCTGCCAAAACGCTAATGTTGCCAGCATTTCCTTGGGGTAACCAACTGATCAGCCCAGACTTAACTGAACGGTTCCTGTACTACGCGCCGGTGGCGATCGCCATGCTAGACAGCAACCTGAATTATGTGTGTGCCAGCCAGCGCTGGCTCGAAGATTGTAATGGCAGCAATGCGCTGATCGGTCAAAGTCATTTGCAATGGGTCTCCCATCAGACAGGGGAATGGCAACTGCTCTACCAGCGCTGCTTGCGAGAAGGCTTAGAAGTTTGCCGAGAAGAATTTACCGAGATCCGCCCCAAGGCCACCGGTTGGCTGAAGTGGCAGATTGTTCCTTGGTACGAGCAAGACGACACGGTCGGCGGGCTCTTGGTGACTCGTGAAGATATTACTGAGCAAAAACGCGCTGAGGCATCTCGCAATGGTAACAACAGCTCCAGTAGTCTTGAAACGGCCCTAGCGCAGAGTGAAGCCAAGTTTCAGCGGATGATCGAATCGGCTAATGATCTGATCTATATGATCGGTCTGGATGGGGCATTCACCTATCTATCGCCGCAATTCAAAGCCATGTGGGGCTATGAGATCGAGGAATTTGCCGACAAATCCTTTGCTGAAATCGTTCACCCTGAAGATATTCAGCGGGTAATGACCTCGGCTCAGCATGTCATGCAAACCGGGCAGCCGGATACCGGCTTAGAATTTCGCACCCAGCGCAAGGACGGCTCTTGGTGCTGGATTGTCTGTAATAGCTCCGCCATGTTTGACGCTGAGGGGCACCCGATCGGCCTACAGGGGATCGCTCGGGATGTCAGCGATCGCAAAAAAACAGAAGAAGCCCTACGGGCCTCTGAAACTGAACTGCGGCAAAAAGCCCAGGCCTTAGAGGCGACCCTGCAAAAGCTACAGCAAACCCAATCCAAACTTCTCCAGAGCGAGAAAATGTCATCCCTGGGGCAGTTAGTGGCTGGGGTGGCCCATGAGATTAACAATCCCGTTAATTTCATTAACGGCAACCTGATTCATTCCAAGTCCTATATTCAGGATTTACTCCGGCTGATTCAACTGTATCAAGCCCACTATCCGACGCCAGCCCCAGAGATTCAAACGGAGATCGAAGAAATCGAGTTCGATTTCTTAGTGGAGGATTTAAATAAACTCCTCACTTCTATGAAAGTGGGCGTCGATCGAATTCGGCAAATCGTCCTTTCCCTGAGAAATTTCTCCCGAATGGATGAGGCCGATCTCAAAACCGTCGATCTTCAAGATGGGATCGAAAGCACCCTGATGATTTTGACCCATCTGATCAAAGCCAATCCGAAACGGCCCGCCATCCAAATCCAGAAGACCTACGGACAACTGCCCCCGGTCGAATGCTTCCCAGGGCAGCTCAATCAAGTGTTTATGAACATTTTGGTAAACGCTATTGATGCCCTAGAAGAGCAGCACAGTCAACGCGCCCACCCGAGCAAGTCGGCCCCCAGCCAGATTCAGATTCGCACTGAGGTCACTGCTGACCATTATGCCCGCATCACCATTGCTGACAATGGTCCTGGTATTCCAGAAGCGGTTCGAGAGCGCCTGTTTGACCCGTTCTTCACCACGAAACCCGTGGGTAAAGGCACGGGAATGGGGCTCTCGATCAGTTATCAAATCATTGTCGAACAGCACCGTGGCATCCTGACCTGTCAGTCTCAGCCCGGCGAGGGGACCGCGTTTGTGATTTTGATTCCGCTAAAGCAGGCGCAGGTTCACACCTAAGGCTTAACGCCAGTCACCAAGCTCCAATACCCGCTACTGGGAATAATCTCGACCTTGGTAAACCCTGCCTGCGTTAGCAACTGCACCAGCTCGACATCGGTATATTGCTGGCCTTCGGTCCAAAGCAACATGGCCGTGTTGTAGTTGGCGGCGGCCCGAGGACCAGTCTTGCTGGCATTCAGCAACATCTCGTGAATAATAATCCGACCGCCAGCGGGGAGCTGTGCAAAGCTTTTCTCGGTTAAAAATGTGCCCTTTTCTGGGGGCCAATCGTGGTAGATGTCGGCGTAGAAATGCACATCAGCATCCGGGAAGGGGGTCTCCCACATATCCGTGGGCTGGGTGGTAATCCGCTGCTGTAGCTGATGGCGGGCAATCACCCCATCGGCGACTTCACACACGGGTGGCAGGTCAGCCACCACCGCCCGGAGTTGTTGCCATTTGAGTACTGCCGCGATCGCATGGGCACCAGAACCCCCACCCACATCCAGCAACACCTTGTGGTCGGAGAGGTCTAACAGCTCCACCCATTCCAACGCTGCCCCCATACTGTGGCCATGCATGGCTAAGGTAAAGGCTTTCGCCAGCTCCGCCTGCTGCTGATGGGAGGCAAACAGATCGCCGTCGGCATACACCTGAGCAGCGTTATCGGCAACCGCTTTTTGCAAGCTGTCGTAGGTGTTGACAGCATGGTTGGCCGTCACCATGTCCAAGAACCCACCAAAGTAAGTGGGGCTGTCCGCCAGCAAATACTCCTCTGCAAAGGTGGTGAGGCTGTAATGGGCTTGATCAACCTTGACAAATCCCATGGCGGCGATCGCCGTCACCATAGCCTGGGTGGGGCGTAGGGCCAAACCCAACTGGCTGGCAATTTCCCCCAGGGTCTGGGGCTGCTTGGCCAGCAGGGGAAAGAGTTGGCGATTGTGGGCTACTAAAAGCATGTGATAGCTAAAGTGCCCCAATACAATGTCCCAAAGGCGACTGTCATCCGTGGTGGAACGCTTGAGCATCGGTGTCTGATGGGCTGAGCGGCGAGGGTTCGCCTGCTTGCGGTTGAGGGCTACTTGAACCATAGCAGCAGTCTCCTTCTAAAAACCTGAACATCTGAACATTGAGATTAGGAATGACCCATTGCTGCACCAAAGCGTCGAGGATCAAAGTCAATGGACCTTGTCTCCTCAACGCTTTGGAAATCGCAGCCGGATGACGGCTAAAGCACCGCGCTAAATCCTGGCCACATCCAAGCCCGTAGTTCACCTACGGTAAAAACTCAAGCTTTTAAGTTGGATGTGATTTAAACGTCAGATCAAGCCCTGATTGCCGAGGCCAGCTCAGGCGTTTCCAGCCCTTGCCAAGGGTGCTGGTCAAGCTCTAGCAGCATGTAGTCAAACATCGCCACCAGTTGCTTAAAGATCAGCTCAAAGTTGTACTTAACAATCTCAATGTCGGCTTCAGATGCTGTATTTCTGCCCATCACTTCTAACAAGTCGGACTGATGTTCGGGATCGAGCTCACTATGGATATAGAAGTACTCAATGGCCTCATCCGAGATGCCAGGAAAGGTCTTCTTGAGACCCTTGATGTACTGTGGGAATAAGTCGGGCAGCACCGTTTCAATGGCCAGAAACCGAGCTAGGACACCAGCAAAAGGTTCGTCACGATTGACCAAAAACCGCTTGAAGGCGAGGGCTGACACCTTGCCACTGCCATCATCTTCGTGGACGGAGATGTTTTTGCAGCCGATCGCCGCCATAAAGCGCATGTACAGCTCTACATGGGTTTTACCCGGCTTGAGATAGCCATGTTCACTGTAGACATTGTCCAGTAAAACTACGCGATCCTGTACATCTGTGGCCATCGAAACTGCCAGGATAAACGATGTGTTAAATCGATTTGAACC
>JAAUQE010000090.1 GCA_012032425.1 Leptolyngbya sp. RL_3_1
CTCGATCGCCGACCAAGGCTGGATGCGATCGGCCCGAGGCATCGGCACGGGGCTATGGCGGTTGTCGCGAGCGGATTGCGGTTGAGGGACTTGGGGCCGGGTTTGCGGCCTAACGGTGACCGCTCAGGGCTGGCAGTGACCCCATGGGGCGAGGACATATCCAGGCACTTTTCCAAGGCGACTTTGAACTGTAGGGTGTAGCGCTGTTGGCGCTGTAGCCGCGATCGCAAGTCTTGGCAGGTCTCTTCTGATTTTTGCAGCGATTGGCTTTTAGCCGTCTGCTGTTGCTGCAACAGGGTACATTCTCGCTCCAGTTGAACGACCCGTTCTTGGCTACTATCCAATTGGGCTTGGAGGGTTTCTGACAAAATTCGCTGCCGTTTCAAGCCATCATTGGCCCCCTCAAGTTCACTCAAGAGTTGTGCCATGGAGCGTTGCTGAGCCGTGACGGCTGGATCAACGCGACTTTGGCTGTGGTGATGATGCTCAACTTCTGCCTGGAGAGCCTGTTGAGAATTTTCCAGCGCTTCCTCTAATTGATTGACGCGCCCCAACAGGACTTCGTTACAGCGGTTTAAATCCCGAATTAAATTGAGCAATTCAACTTCCCGAGCGGGGTTAAGGGTGGGATCCACGGGAATCGCCTCCACGGGTAGGTGACCCGGCAAATTAACCGTTTCCCATGATGCTGGGACAACACCCCCCGCCAGCGTTTCCGCTCCATCCCCCGTGGCGCGTGACACCTTAGGGGTGCCAGGGTGACGGTGCTGGGAGGGAACGTTCGCTTCACTCATGGTTTTCGACAATCAAAGTCACAGCTTCAGCTCGACGCGAATTCACTCAAGGCAAGGGATAACTCAAGGTTAGGGATAACAGTTGACAGCGAGTGAATACGATACTCAATAAATATATCCCTATGGTTTAGCACAAAAATAGAAATCCCACATGTTTTATGACGTGGATGATTCCCATTGATGGAGCGAGTCATCGGTTCAGGAATAGGGGGGATCAGCCCTCTTTTTAAAACAATTCGCAATCCGTAATTTCAAAGGTATTGAGTCTGGGGTTACGTGACTCTGCTCTCCCTACCATGACTGTGCAATGGATCAGAGTGAACGCCAGGGTTTGATGCTGTAAACGGCTGCTATGGGTTTAATCGCAGCCGTTTACAGCATTAATGACCGCATTAAGGCAGTAGCGCGAAAATAATATCCCCCTACTCATCTCCCCGCACACCCTTCCACTGCCATGTACGGGCAAATCAAAGTTGCCCGCAGATCCCCCTAAGCGCCCACGGCTTCTTTGGCCGCATACAGAACTTCAGCATCAATTTGACCGATGCCGCGATCGCGGGCAAATTTCTCGGTTATTGGCGCTTGACTTTACCTGCGCACAAATCCGGGAATGCGGTTGAGTTCCTTTAAGCCATCGGTGGTCCAACCGAGGTCACTGTCGGCTGACATGGTTTTGGTAATGGCGTCCTTGGTGTCGTGACCGCCAAAGATTTCCAAGAGGTGATCTTCCATCCCTAAGGTGAAAGAGTGTACACCAAATCCACCAGTTGATTCGCCCCTTCGTAGCCCACAAAGGGGTGATAACCCACCGGGAAGTTTTGGATGTGAATGGGGGCAGCAATCACGCCGCAGGGAATATTTAACCGTTTACCCACATGGCGCTCCATCTGAGTGCCAAAGATCGCAGCGGGTTCTAGCTGGGCAATTTTGTCGGCAATTTCGCCATGGTCTTCGCTAATCAGCACCTGATCGCAGTATTCACTGACTTGCTCGCGGAACCAGTCAGCATCGTATTTGCAGTAGGTGCCTGCTAGGACGACATGAATGCCCATCTCCCGAGTCAAGACCTTAGTGAGGGCGGCGGCATGGGTGTTGTCGCCAAAGACCACTGCTTTTTTGCCGGTCAGATTTTGACAATCGATGGAGCGGGAAAACCAAGCCGCGTTGGAAATAAACCGCGTTTGCTCGTCAATAAACGGCTCATAGTCCACATCGGCCCCTTGGGCGCGCAGAGTGGCTTGGATGGCCCGAATACACCGTGCCGTTTCCACAATCCCCATGGGGTTGATTTCTACCGTGGGCTGATCAAATTCGTCCTTGAGATATTGGCTGGTCATCGGCCCAATTTCCCGGTAGGGGGCCAGATTAAACCAGGCTTGGGGCAACTTTTTGAGGTCATGGACTGAGGCCCCATCGGGTACCACCAGGTTGACCTCAATGCCCAGATCCCCCATCAGTCGCACGAGCTCGGTGCGGTCGTGGTTGTTGTGGAACCCGAGGGTGGTGATGCCTAAAATGTTGACGGAGGGCTTCTCGGTTTTCGTAACCGCTAAATCCCCCTGCTTTTTAGCCTTATTGATGTAAAACTCCACCACCTGCTGAAGGGTGCGATCGGCGGCTTGCAGTTCATTGACGCGATAGTGGTTGACATCTGCCAACATCACATCGCCCTTGGCATCCAGTTGCGCCCGTTCTACAAAGTTCTCCAGATCCTCTTGCAGGATGCTGGAGGTACAGGTGGGGGTGAGCACAATCAGGTCCGGGGATTCCTCTTCATCCTTGCGGACAATGTTGTCCACCACCTTTTCCTGAGACCCACGGGCAAGGACGTTGCGATCGACAACGCTAGTCGTGACGGGGGTAAAGTCCCGCTCTCGCTCTAGCATGGAGCGCATCACATTAAAGTAATCGTCCCCCAAGGGTGCATGCATGATCGCATGGACGTTCTTGAAGGAGCTGGCAATTCTAAGGGTGCCAATGTGAGCCGGACCGGCGTACATCCAGTAGGCCAGTTTCATACCGATGAGTCTCCTGAGTTGAGGTTAGGATTAAGCGCTTTTTGCCGAAAACCGCCACTGACCCCTGACACAAGCCAGACTCAATTCTCTAACCATAGTGGATTTTGACCCGTTGACACCCTGATCTGCCATTGCGGGGGCCATCCGGATTCGGCAGAGAGTGGCATCGAAACCCTGAAATCTTTTGCAGACAAGGGATAGCTGGATTCTATAGAACGTATTAAGACTCTCAGAGTGCGACGGTTTTTAACATCAGATCTTGATACTCAATGGCGGAATTCACGTGACTATTCCAGTTTCTAGCTCCCTTGACCCTTAGGCACCCCGGCCCTCAGCCGCTAGCACTTGAGCTGCCCGGCACGAGGGAGATGTGCCTCAAGGCGATCGCCCTGCCCTCCAATTAGGGAACTGTTACAGTAAAGATGCATCTTAATAATTTGAAACAATCCTTCGCTTCTATGCAGCATGTCCCCCTCCAGTTGGCCTCAAGAGCGCCTATGGTGTCGGCGATCACTCCCATGCCCAGCGGGTCTATTCTGTTCTGTGACTTTGATGGTCCCATCGCTGATGTCTCGGATCGCTACTACAGCACCTATCGGCAGGCGTTAAATCATACCTTTGTGGCCTACCAGCCTGAAGACGGTCGCTTACCGATCCGCACCCTGACCAAAGCTCAGTTTTGGCAGATGAAACAAACCCGCGTGCCCGACCCGGTGATTGCTGACTGGTCTGGACTGGCAGGGGAGCAAGTGGATTACTTTTTGGATCAAGTGAATCAGTTGGTTAACCAAACACAACTGCTGCACCAAGACTGTCTCCAGCCGGGAGCGAGAGATGCCCTATTACAGTTCCAATGCCAAGGGGTCCGGTTGGTGATTGTCACCCTGCGCCACACCGGCCAAGTGTTGCAGTTTCTCCATGACCATGATCTGGCGACCACGGTGAGTCAGATCTATGGGGCGACGGATGCCACCACGGCCTATCCCAACCGGGTTGAACACAAGATTGCTAGCCTAAGGGCGGCGATCGCCGATCAGCATCACCTGGGCTTCTCAACCCGTGCCGCCTGGATGATTGGGGATACCGAAGCCGATATCTGCGCCGGACAGGCCGCCGGACTGGCCACCCTAGGCGTAACCTGTGGGATCCGCTCCCGAGACCATTTAGCCGCCCATGCGCCGACCGTCATTACCGGCAACCTGCATCGCGCGGCCCAGCTATTGCTGGCCTCCTAAGCTGGCTTCATAAGTCTTGCGCCCCTACCTCAGCAACTTTTGTGCCTGGTATGTTTTTTAATTGCGGATCCTTTGTTGGCCCACAGATCCCTAACTGGTGCGCTAATTGACTGGCGGTGCGGTGCGCTGTTCAAAATAACCCCACCATCGATTCAAGGGGTAATACAGGATAGGTGCCCACAAACTGCTCAGAATGGCAGAGCTTAAAACGATGCGCTGATGCTGTTGCCAGATTTCGGTGAGGCCGGGATACAGCGATTGGGGCTGAAGCAGCTTATGCAGGGTCACCTGGCAGGCCATGGTGGTTTGAGCCAGCACCACCATCCCAAAAACAATCAGGGCTACCGACACAAAATCTTCCTGGATAAAGCGCTGTTTTTGAATGCGGGCGGTGAGAATGCCCACGAGCATCAGCCCAATCGTATGGGTCGGGTAATGGCTGGTCATTGCGTCCTGGAGTATGCCGAGGGTAAATCCGGCGATCGCCCCCTCCCACTGGGTGCGTTTTAAGCTCCAGGTCACGACCCACACCAATAGCCAGTTCGGCGTCACCCCCAGTAGCTCCATGCCGGGTAGGCGGGCAGGCAACAGCAGCAAACACATCAGCACCGAGCCCGTGATCACGCCAACATTCATCCAGCGATACCGGGCCATGCCAAACCGACGGGTTGGGCTAGAAAGGGTCATGGGGTCTCCGTAGCCGGCAGTTCCAACGTTTCGGTCGGGGACTCAGGCTCTTCAGGAAGCGATTGCGGAGGAACGAAGGGAATCACTTCCACCCATTCGATAATATTGAGAGGGGCCGAGAGCTCTAGGGTGACCTCAGGAGCCGGACTCTTGGTCAAGTTCAGCTCAACCACCCGACCAATCGCCATCCCCTGGGGAAACAACTGGCTATAGGCGGAGGTGACGATCACGTCACCCACCGCCACCTCCGGCATCTTGTCGAAAAATTCCATCACCAACTGCTGCCCTGCTTGGCCCCGCACATAGCCAGTGGCGCGGCTGCGGCTCACCCTTGCCCCCACCCGGCTGGTGGTATCGCTAATCAACAGCACCCGACTGCTGGAGGGGGAAACCGCAATAATGCGTCCGACCAACCCACCGGGACCCGCCACAATATCCCCGATTTGAATGCCATCGTTGCTACCACGGCTAAGCACCAGTTGCTGCCACCAGTCCCCGGCACTCCGACCAATCACCGCTGCGGGTATGCCCTCTTGAGCCGTCGCGGGGGCAGCGTCAACGGTTTCGCGCAGGGTCCGATTTTGGACCTCCAATTCAATCACGCGCTGGCGCAATTCCTGAATGGCACTGGCCTCTAAAATCTCGGCCCGAGAAGGGCCGGGTTGTAGCGGTAGCGTTATCCACCGATACATTTCGTAAATCGGGGCGGCGTTTAGCCGATGAACGCTCCAGGCGGAGGCTATTGCTAAGGCAATTAAGCTCGCCCTTAGGGCATATCGACTCCACCATTGGCGTAGTGCAAACATAGGTTCTATCCCGTGGTCTACAGCCCTGAGCTACCGCTAAAGACGCGACCCATTTGGCTAAAGTTTTCTAGAACCCGGCCCGTACCCAAAACTACACAACTCAGCGGATCTGCCGCCACATGGACGACGATGCCGGTTTCATGGCTGAGCAGGGTATCTAAACCCTGCAAGAGCGCCCCGCCCCCGGCCAGCATGATGCCGCGATCGATGATATCGGCAGCCAATTCAGGGGGCGTCCGCTCTAGGGTACGCTTCACCGCTTCGACAATCACCGCTAAGGGCTCACCCATACTCTCGCGAATCTCCCCTGCTTTAACCGTCACTGTACGGGGCAGCCCAGACAGCAAATGTAATCCCCGCACGTCCATCATGGTCTCGCCATCGTCAGGACTGGGGTAGGCCGACCCAATTTTAATCTTGATCTCCTCTGAGGTGCGTTCACCAATCACCAGGTTATGAACCTTCTTCATATACTGGGAAATCGACTCACTGAGTTCGTCGCCAGCAACCCGCACCGATTCGCTCAGCACAGTCCCCTGGAGGCTTAGAACTGCGACTTCAGTGGTGCCGCCGCCAATGTCAATCACCATGTTGCCGGTGGGCTCTGCTACCGGTAAACCCGCCCCGATCGCTGCCGCAACCGGCTCATCGATCAGGTAAACCGTGCGTGCCCCCGCCTGCTGGGCCGCATCCATAACCGCACGACGCTCCACCCCAGTCACCCCACTGGGGATGCCAATTACAATCCTGGGAGAGACTAGGGTGCGGCCCTCATGCACTTGCCGAATGAAATGCTTCAACATCAGCTCAGCGGTGTCAAAGTCAGCAATTACGCCATCTCGAAGCGGGCGGAGGGCAACCACGTTCCCTGGGGTGCGGCCCAGCATCCGCTTGGCCTCTTCGCCCACCGCCAAGGGCTTTTTCTGAATTTGATCAATGGCCACTACAGACGGCTCTTGTAGCACAACCCCCTTCCCTGAAACATAAACCAGGGTGTTGGCTGTCCCGAGATCGATACCCATGTCTCGAGAAAAGGAAAAGCGATCAAAAAGACCCACGAGCCTATAAGCCCCCAAACATGCGAAGTGAAATCACAATAACAGTTTTATTCAATCGGGTTCGATCTGAAGGCGTGCTAACCCCACCGCCTCAACCCCGAAAACACCGATACCAGCGCTATGGCAGTCTCTCATCTGGTTAGAACCAGACTATGGTGAACCATTTTGATGGTTTACTCAGCCTTAGAACGATTCCAGGTGTCTCTATCAAAATGGCTAGCCCTGTAGTTTGAAGCAACGTAAGCGATGTGGATTCTATTACGTTTTGCATGGATGCGTCTAGCAATTGCAGCCTTAACCTATCAGAAGTAAGCTTTGCATCGCCATATGCCCCTGAAACCCTGGTTACATCCAAATCAGTCGTTCGTCCTACAGTAAAAACTCAAGTTTTCAAGTTGGATGGGGTTTAGAGTGTTCCAGCTAAATACCTATCCAGCATCTGCATCCGTGATCCACGGATACAGAGCCCAGGCCAGCAACTTTAGGTCGCCTTACGGGATGATTTTTTAGATGGAATACTCTCAGGAAGGGTTTACAGGCAAAATGTTAACCTCTCCGGGCAATCGAGAATCAACTGCCCCTGTAAAATAGCTGACGAGATTATTGATCCACTAAATTATCTATGAGCATCAATACAGTGACACTGGTTGGTCGGGCTGGGCGAGATCCAGACGTGCGCTACTTCGAGTCTGGAAGTGTGGTCTGTAAATTTTCCCTGGCGGTGGATCGCCGCAGCCGCAATAATGATCAGCCGGATTGGTTCAATGTAGAAATGTGGGGGCGTACTGCCGAAATCGCCGCCAATTATGTCCGCAAAGGCAGCTTGATTGGGGTGACCGGCGCGCTCAAGCTCGACCAGTGGAACGATCGCGCCACGGGTGCCCTCAGAACCTCCCCAGTCATTCGGGTGGATCGGCTGGAGCTATTGGGCTCTAAGCGCGATAACGAAGCCCCGGTGGGGGACAATTATGCCGACGACGAGTTTTAGCGCGCCGTTGAGGCCCATTTAGGGCCATAGGCTCGGCCCAAACGTCACCCAAACTATTCAATTTCAGTCGTAAACGGCAATCGGGTATAGGCTCCACGGGGATCGTTTAGGGTCTCTAAATGGGTGAGGCCCGATTGCAGCGCCTCCCACTCAGCTAACAGCGGGCTGGTGGGGAGCGGGCTGGTGGCTTGCAAACGACTGCTAATGCCGCCAAACAAACTTTCGATAATTTGCGCTTCTAGGCTGAGGGGTTGAGGATATTCTTCGATGGACCAGGCGGTTAATTCGGCTTGCTCGGCGGCGGCGGCGATCGCATCCATCAGTCCTCCCAGCTCATCCACCAAGCCCTGGGTTTGGGCGGCTTGGCCCGACCAAACCCGCCCCTGGGCCACCGATTCGATCTGGGCCTCAGACAAATTGCGGCCCTCAGCGACGAGGGTGATGAAGCGATCGTAGAGTTCGTCTACCACGGTTTGCTGTAGGGCTAACTCCTCTGGGCTTTGGGGACGGGCAACGGTGTCGATATCAGCAAAGCGAGCGGTTTTAACCACATCCCACGTCACCCCGTTGCGGTTAGCAATGGCTTGAAAGTTAAGCAATAGGCCAAACACCCCGATCGAGCCCGTAATCGTATTGGCAGAGGCATAGATCCGGCTGCCTTCAGCAGCCATCATGTAGCCCCCCGAGGCAGCGATGTTTCCCATGGACACCACAACGGGTTTCTCAGCCTGGAGTCTTCGCACCGCATCCGCAATCACCTCAGAGGCACTAGCACCACCACCAGGGCTATTGATCCGCAAGACCACGGCTTTCACGGCATCGTCGAGCCTTAAGTCCCGCAGGGTCCGGGACAGGCTATCTGAGCCAATGAACCCCGTGCCCCCCTCCCCCAAGGTGATTTCGCCTTCGGCATAGACGATCGCCACCACATCATCGGCCTCGTTGGCCGCCTCTGAGTTAATTAAAGTGCTGTAGGAGGGCAAATCCACCGACGGCAAATCTTCCCCTACGGAGGCGTCTTCTCCCGTGAGGGATTGCAGGTCTGCCAGCACATCTTCGTAGTAGGCCACCTGATCGACTAAACCCGCCGCCTTAGCATCCTCTGGCAGTAAAATGCCACCTGCGTCGGCAAGCTGCTGGAGTTGCCCCTGGGAGGGGGTACGGCTGTCGTCTACCGTAGTCAAAAAGACCTGCCATAAATCCGCCAACAGGGCCTCGGTTTGCTCCTGCTCTTCTGGGCTGCTGCTGGTACGCACAAAGGGCTCAATCGCGGATTTATACCGTCCGGCCCGTAGGACCTGTACCCCGACGCCATATTTTTCTAGGGCACCGGCCAAAAATTGGGTTTCGGCCCGAAAGCCGTTAAATTCTAAAAGGCCCGTGGTATCCAAGCTCACCGTGTCGGCGACGGAAGTTAAGTAATAGTCGCGTTCACTCCAACCCACCTCATAGGCAAAGATCGGTTTGCCAGAGTCTTTGAAGGCCACTAGGGCTTGACGCAACTCTCCCAGGGTAGCCAAGCCATTAAATGTGTTGCCGTATAAAAATATGCCCGCGATCCGCTCATCTTCAGCCGCCTGCTCAATGGCGCGGAGGGCTTGATAGATCGAAATCGCTTCGTTACTGCTGCCAGAGAGGGTTTCCTCTAGCACCACACTCGCCCCTGAGGGGGGGACCGCATCGCGAACGGGGGTAGAGAGATCAATCACTAAGAGGGAATTGGGGTCTAGGCTAGGCTCTGTCTCGCGGCTGGTCGTGGCCAACAGCACCATCACCAAGCTCCCCGCGCCGATGCCCAGCAGCACCACAAATACCAGCAGGCCAACAATCGTGCCGATGGCACTGGCTGCCACTCCCTTGAGGAACTTAACCATACCCTTGCCTTGTTTATTTAGAATTCAAAATCTGGGCTGTAAAGCCGTCTCTATGGTAATCGCTTCAGGATTGGGGCGTCTTGCCGCCCTGGGTAAAGTTACCGGTGGCGCGGCCTGCAATCTTTATCCTAGGGTTGCGGTCCAGGGAGGGGGATTGCACCCTAGAGCTGGCGAAATCTGTAGATACTTTCAGGGGCCTCACCAGTGAAAATCTGCGTTGCACAAACTCGACCGATCACGGGAGACATTGCCGCTAATTGCGATCGCCACAGCCAATTCGTCATGCGGGCGGTTGCCCTTGGGGCTGATCTGATTGTGTTCCCAGAGCTGTCGATCACGGGCTATGAACCGACGCTGGCAAAAGATTTGGCGGTGGAGGTGGGCGATCGCCGCTTCGACCGTTTCCAAACCATCAGCGACGCTCACGCCATCACCATTGGTATTGGCGCGCCAACCCAGCACCAGACCGGCATCTGCATTAGCCTGCTCCTGTTTCAGCCCCAGCAACCCCGACAGCTCTATTCCAAAATGCATCTCCATGGTGATGAAGAACCCTGCTTTGTGCCGGGACCAGCGGCAACGGGCCTGATTGGCCCCAACGGCCAAGTTGCCCTAGCCATTTGTTATGAGCTGTCTGTGCCTGAACATGCGGCTAACGCCGCCCGGAACGGTGCCGGGATTTATCTGGCCAGCGTCGCCAAATCGGTGGATGGGGTGGTCAAGGCCAGCAGCAGGCTCAGGGCGATCGCCCGTGACCACGCCATGGCGGTCTTGATGGTCAATTGTGTTGGCCTAGCGGATGGCATGGACTGTCCGGGGCAGACATCGGTGTGGAATCACCAGGGCACCTTGCTGCATCAGTTGGATAGCGAGGAAGGCATGATCCTGTATGACACCGCCACCCAGTCGGTGCTGGGACAGCGCTTCAGCGACTTGCGGTGATGCCGGTCAGGGTCATAAGTCATCGATCGCCCTCATCCCTGGTTTTGGGTGGGGTGATGGCGGGCGGCAGTGAGTTCCGCCATCAGTTCCGGGGTTTGCTCCTGGCGTACATAGCTGACCAGATAATCATGGACCAGTTGGTAGCGGTCTTCCGGCTCCTCCGGCACCTCAAACACCAGCCCCGACCCGACCAAAATCGACAGCACCAAATCGAGTTGGGGTCCCTCAAAGGGCATTTTTAGCAAAGACAGCTCGTACTCCAGATCTTCACGGGTGCGGAAGGGACGATAAAGGCGGTGCTCCCGGTCCTCATCGGTCAGTAAGTAGAGCACCACCCAGGCCAGCCGTTCGTTGGGGGGGCCACAGTCTTTGACCACGTAGGCCAGAAACCGCTGCACCAGGGTTTCCTTCGGCGAATCCCCCAGGTACTCGTACTTGTCAAGGGTGTCGATGTCTTCCCGCTGGAGTTGCGCCCCCACCACCTGTAGCTCAATCGGGCGCACATCGCCGGTTTGGGCAGCCAAATCCGCCACCAGCCGCTGCACTAATGCCTCTTCTAAGGGGGATTGGGCGGCGGCGGTGAGGCGACGGATCACCGCTTCGGCGGCGGTAGGGGAGAAGTTGCCGAGGGGGGTAGCGCACCTGGCGGCTGAGCAGATCGAGATCGCCCATGGTGCTGATCTGGTTGACGATGCGCTCGACCTCTAGCAAATGGTGCAGATAGTCTTCTCGTAGGGCCAGCACCACCTTCACCCAGGGTTGGTCGATGCAATATTGCAGGAAGGTGTAAAACTGGCGGCGCTCAGCCAGGGTATTTTCTTCAAAGAAAAACTCCTCAAACTGGTCAAACACCAGCACAAAAACCGATTTTACTCAGCCCGACAGCCAGCTTTGCCTGCACAGCGGCTGGGGTCACAGGGGGCTCGGGGATCGTATCCGTAGGGACCATCCAGGCGGCTAGGGCGGTGTCTAATTCTTTGGCGATGCCCTGAGGCCAATTGCCGTAGGTCTGCACCAAAATCGGCACGGTGGTGCGGCCTCGGGGGTAGAGGGTGCGGAGGGCCGGGAGCAGTCCGGCATTTAAAATCGAGCTTTTGCCCACCCCAGAGCCCCCGTGGATGACGATCACCTGGTGGCGATCGCTTTCCAACCGCGCCACCAGCGCCTCCACATCCTGCAATCGGCCTGACGCCCGAATCTCAGCCGCCACGGTGGTATTGGTGCGCTCATCTAGGGGGGGGGCGGCGGTGCGCTGATGGGGCTGCACCGTGCCTGCGCCGATAAAGGCCCGCAGGTTGTAGCGATATTCCACCCGGCGCAGCTCTTGCTTAACGTCAAAGGCATTCCAGTACTGCCCCTGTTGAAAATAATGGTGAATCAACTGCTCCAGCACTTGGCGGTGGAGGATGAGGTCTACTTCGGGGTCCGTTTCCCAGCGGGCCGCTTCTAGGTAGGGAATCGCTGTTTCGGGATCGGTCAGGCGAATTTGGGACTCCCCCAGCAGGAAGCGATACCAGCCCCGCTGGAACTGGCGGGCAATGGTCAAAGCGCTGGCCAGATCCAGATCTTCGGGGGCTTCGGCGGCGGCTAGCTCCACCACTTCCAACAGGGCCAAGGCCAGCACCGTTTCATTGTGGGCGGTCAGCCAGTCTTCTTTAATCAGGGCAATTTCGGCCAAAAACCCATGGTCTCGGGCCAAGCGGATGGCGTCTGCGGTTTGGCGATGGAGGATAATGCCCTCGACCGCTAATCGCTCTAGGGCCTGCCAGTCCCGCTGCTTTTGCAGTACCTCCGCCAACACATGGATAAACCGAGCCAGCCGATCGAGCTGGTCTTCCTGGCGAAAGATTTTCAGGCAGTCAGTAAAGTATTGACGGGCCTGACGCAGGGACGGGTAATAGGTGGTGCGTTGCAGCACCGCAAAGCTGCGCCACCACAGACCCAGGTGTAGGAGCAAGACGGCTTCGCGATCGCGCCAGGTCGGAACCGGTTCTGGCGCTTGGTTTTGATCGGGATCCTGATTGTGATCTGCACTCTGGGCCTGCTGCCAATGGGCCAAGCTAGCCTCATAATGACTGCGGGCGGTGTCCATTTCGAGGCGGCTGTGGGCCTCGCGTCCTTGCAACAGATCGAGGCTGGCCTTCAGGTCGGCGTTCGGTTGCCAGCCCTGGCGTTCTAGATCGGCGGTGGCAAACGCTAGCTCACTACGCAGCATCGGACTGCCCTGCAAGTGGATGGTGGTGGTGCTGGCCAGATCGCGATCGCCCTCGTATTCCAAAATATTCAGAAACAGTTGGTCGGTGCCCTGTTTCAGGGCATGACTCAGATCTGAAGCGGGTAAAGTAAAGGCGATCGCGGCGGGGCTAAAGCTACGTAGGTCGGGGGCATGGCGGGCGATGGCCTGGTGGACGGTTTCGTTACCCCAGATCACCCAGGGGCAGGGCAGCACTTTCCGCAGTTCATCCCGAGAGAGGTTGGCCCCGTTTAAAATCTCGGGCAGATTATCCATCAGCTCTAGGCCCAACACCATCAGGGCTGGGGGCACCCGTCCCTGAAGCTGCTCCTGCACCGCCCCCAATAGACTGGGAATTTTTCGGGGTAGCCGCACCGCCGCCGCCTGACCGGTGCTGACAAACTGCTCAATCACCGTATTCCGCAACCGATGGTAATTGCAGAGGGCCAAGGTTAGAGAAAATTCCCCTGCCTCCCGCCGCAGCCCGGTTTGCAGTTCGCTCAGGCTGGTTTGGTTGTAGCGGAGGCGATCGGCGTCGGTGAGGGGCTGTGGAGACATTAGGATCCATCTCCCATCAGCACAAACGGTGCCCAATGATAGGGCTGCTGATAGCCCGCCAGACCCGCGATCTCTGTTCTCAGGCGTAGCGGTGCGCCAGCGCGGATGGCCGCCAGCCGGGTTTCGGTATCTTCGTCGTAAAGCAAACTCAATTGGGCCTGACGCAGGGCTTGGGCCTTGGTGAGTTCCCCTGAGGCTAGGAATTCATAAAAGCGCTGCATCAACACACTGGTGCTGTTATCGTTCACCGCCCAGAGGGAGACCATCACGCTGGGCACCCCGGCGGTAATCAGCGCGCGAGACAGCCCCACAACGCCATCGCCGGTAATGCGCCCGCGACCCGTATCGCAGGCGCTGAGAATCGCTAACTCGGCTTGCAAGTCCATCTCTAAAATTTCGGCACTGGTGAGCAGACCATCTTCGCCACTGCCCCGGTGCGAGGGCGATCGCGCCGGGCACATCCAACACGCCGGAGGTTTCGGGGTTGCCGTATTCCAGCAAGCCGTGGGTGGCGAGGTGAATCAGGGACGCCTCGGGCAGCAGTTGCTTGATGCGGGCTTCGCTGGCTTGATCGCCGGTCAGCACGGGAATTTGGAACAGGTTGCCAATGGCTTCGGCTTCGAGCTGGGCACCGGGGAGGCGGGAAAGGGCGTCTGGGTCAATGCACCATTGGGGTTGGGAATGAACACCGTGGGCATGGTGGGGTTGCCCACAATCAGGGCCTGTTCCGCAAATCGCGCCCTGAGCGGAGTCGAAGGCGCGATGCATTTGCGAAACCAAACACCTGAATGGAGGGGGCGGTGAGAATGGTGTGTTTTTCGATGAGGTAGGTGCCATCGGCATCTTGCAGGGCGGCGAAGGGCACGAGAAAGAGGTTGCCCTGAGGAATAAAAGGCGACTTGATCCT
>JAAUQE010000286.1 GCA_012032425.1 Leptolyngbya sp. RL_3_1
AGTCAATACCCAGAGAGGAACTGATGAAGGTGGGGTGGGCAATGACAACTTTTGGTCTTGGTCATACTGTGCCAAGGTTTTCGGTGAAACCTGGTATTTGCTGCTAGGCTAGCCTGACTATTAAGTGCCATAAGCTCTATCGGCGATCGCCCCTCCTCCCATCCCTTTTCAAGAGGGGCGATCGCCCTTCTTCAAGCTTTTGAATTGGGTCAGGCTACCTGGCCCTACCTTTCTTTCTCATTACAGGCTTTTTGACAATGAAATCCACCACAAGAACCCCGACCTTTTGGAGTCGGCTAGCCACTGCTATGGCGGCGACGGCGGTGCTGGCGATCGCCCAGCGGGCCGAAGCCACTTCGTTCCCTGTCGAATTTACCTCAACTTGGCCACAGAGCTTTTTCCCAGTGCCAGCAGAGCAGCGCGATCGCAGCATTGAAGCGTTTTATACGACTGAGACTGACATTGTATTGCTCGAAAGAGTCACAAGGGCAACGGGCTTATCCGCCAATGATCTGGAAATCGTCAACATAGAACCGGGCACTTGGTCCAACGGCTGTTTGGGTATTCAGGCACCCAATAGCTTCTGTACCCAAGCTCTAGTCAACGGTTGGTACGTGGAGGTGAGTGACGGTGAGCAAAGTTGGGCCTATCACACAGCACCCAGAACAGCCCGTTTGAGCCCCTTGCCCCCTGTACAACTCCCAGCAGAACAGCCCCGTCCACCTGTGGACTGGATGATGGGAGATTTTGGACTTTGCATCACCATTTTTCCGGCCCCTAGCAACTGCGGCGGAAATGGCAATAACGGCCTGACCCAAGACACCCCTTGGTTGCCAGAAGACCGTATTGACGATACCTGGATATTTGATGATGTACCGACGGGGCGCTGGTTTGATCCCCCTATGGCTTCTGGGTTTCACTATGCCATGACTGAACCAGGCTCCCTGTTCACAGACATTCTGGATTTCCCCGATGGCATTGATAGCGACAATTTGTTCACTGTGACCGTGGGCGATCAGGTGCTGGGAGCGTTCGGTCCAGGGCAGCGGGTTGATTTCACCGAAATCCTGGGGATGGGAGTGCAGGAATTCGTTTTGTCAGGTATCGATCCTTTAGTCGATGCCAGCGATCCGTTGGCGTTTCCCGCTCAAAATGGGGCTTTAACACCCCCCGCGCCAGCTTCACGATGACACCCCTCGTAGCCGAGTCGGTGCCGGAGCCGGGACTGCTGGTGGGCCTGGGAATTTGGGGAATGAGTAGCCTCTGCATAAAATCGACCCGCCGCGCCTGACATAGAAATAACTGGGCCAATTAACCGCTTGCATGGCCCAGGATTTCCTTTCCAGCGAGGTGTGCTGCCATGTTTGGCTTAATTGAAATTGTGCCGTTGCTCTTCGTCGGTTTGATTCTGAAGTTGCTGGTGGATTCTGGTCAGCCACCCGCGCCTGCCCCTGATCCAGAGGCGGCGTTTAAAAAAGCCCTGGCGGAATACCTGGCCAAATAACCGATCCGCAATCATCCCAGTGCGACCCCAGTGAAACCCCAGCAAGGTAACGTGATGACCCGCCCCTGGTCCGAATCGGCCACCCCCAACCAACCGCTTCTGCCCGAAGACACGATCTGCCCGGATTTACGGCCCTACTGGCAGCTTTGCCGGGGGGCGCACACTGAGGACGTGCGGTTGCAATCGCGCGATCGCCAACAGCAGCATTTATTTTCTGCGGATCAGGGCCTTGCCCTAAAAAGCTTTGTCGGGCGCTATACGGTTGCCGAGGTGCAGCAATGGTGCAATCGACAGTTGGGCCGCCCCAGCGCAAACGGGCTGGTGACCCAGTTGGTGCAGCAGCTCATGGACCTAGGGATCCTGGCCGACGGTGCGCCTGCCACTCAATGGCAGCTCAAACCCTCAGTGGAGTGGGTGGAGACGGCGGATGGCCACTGGATTTTGCGAATCTAGAGGACATGACCTATATGCAGATTCCGGCGGCGTTGCGATCGCTGCTGCTGGATCTGGGGTCAATGTCACCGGGGCAGGCGGCAGCGAGTCATGGAGTGGATCTGCAAACGGTGCGATCGCTGCTGCAACAGTTAGCCCTGACCGGGATGCTGGTGGGCACCGCCCCGCCCCAACCGCCAAAGCGCAAGTTTAAGCCCACGGATTTGCTGTTCTACAAGCTCAGCCTCTGCAACCCCGATCGCTGGTTGAGCCGCACCTTCCCCGCTGTGGCCTGGATCTGGACGCGGCCCTTTGCCCTCAGTCTGGCGGGCTTTCTAGCGGTCTTTGCCGTGGTGGGGTTGGCCCAGCGTGAGAGCATTATGCACATGGGGATGCAGCTTTGGCAGGCGATGGGGCCGGGGGTGTTTTTGCCCTTTGGGCTGTTGTCGATGGCGGTGGTGGCGCTCCATGAGTTGGGCCACGCCTATACGTTGAAGCGCTATGGCGGGGTGGTGCCGGAGGTAGGGCTGCTGTTTATGTGCCTGATGCCTGCCGCCTATACCAACACGACCGATCAATATGCCCTACCGCGCCGCCGCCAGCGGGCGCTGGTGGTGGGGGCGGGGCTGCTGTGTCAGGGGGCGATCGCGGCGCTGGCCTGGGTGGGCTGGAACCTATCGGTACCGGGCAGTTGGTTAGCCACGGCCAGCTATTTGCTGCTGGTGGCGGCGCTGTTCACGGTGGCGATGAATTTGAACCCCATGGCTCGGTTTGATGGCTATTTCCTATTAATGGCCCTAACGGGGATTAACAATCTGCGATCGCGCTCCTTTGGCTATTACCGCAGTCTCTTGTCTCGGCAACCCTGCCGCGAACCGGGCTCGATCCGCTGGATTTTGGCCCTCTATGCCCCCCTTGAGTCTGGTGTACCTGGTGCTGGTGTTTGGCCAGTTGCTGCTGTGGGTGGGGCAATGGCTGCTGGTCAACCTGCCCTGGGTGACGCTGCTGGCGTTGGGGCTCTGGGGGATTTATTACTATCTGCTGCCCGCGCCGGGGGAACCGACATCCTCCTAAGGGCGCAGAGCCTCTATTGGCTCCAACTTAAGGTGAGACCTCTATCCTACCAGGCTTCTGGCCCTCACCCCCAAGCCCTCTGGGCAGGCTACGCCAACGGTCCCCCTCTCCCAAAAATGGGCGAGGGGGAGGCAAGACAAGACTTTCCGGCTCCCCTTCGCCCGCTCTGGGAGAAGGGGTTGGGGGATGAGGGGAAAGTCCTTATAGCAAGGGTTTCAGGACTTATGTGTACTTGGTAGCCCAGATTTGGGAGAAGGGCTGGGGATGAGGGCAAGAAGGCTGAAACGTAGTCAAGCCAAGGCTTTGTGCTTAAGTTGACACCAATGCGGAGCCTTGCGCCCCTACGGATTATTTCATGTTGGATTGGGCGGAGACCCTGCCCCTATCGTTTATAGGCGATCGCGCGATCGCAAACTGCTATGACAACGACAACGACTCCGCAACCGCCGCGCCTCCGGGCTGTCCCGCCCTCTGGGGCATCCAGTCAGCGCTCGACACCTCGACCCGCTGATGCGACCCCGCTGACCTCTCCCAAAGCTGAATCAACACCCGCTGTCAAACCCAATCGCGGCTCCGGGCGGCGCTGGCTGATCGCTGCCGGGGCCGTGGTGGGGTTGGGGTGCATCAGTCTGGTGCCCATGCCCCAACGGGTGACCGGACCTGGGGAGGTGATCACCACCGGCAATGCCTTTGAAAAGGTCTTTATGCCCGATTCGGGGGGCACCATCAGCGAAATTTTGGTGACCACCGACCAACCCGTCACCCCCCATACGGCGATCGCCCTGCTTGACATCACCAGCCTCGAAAACCAACTGGTCCAGACGGAGCAGCAGCACACCCAGGGGTTGGCCCAGCTCCAACGGTATCGCCAACAAGTGCCGCTGCGGCAAGGGGATGTCGCGATCGCCGCCAGCCGTGTCGCCACCGCCCAGCAAACGGTCAACCGCCTGCAAACTGAGCTGAGCGGCACCCCCCCAGCGGTGCAGGGCTGGCAGGGGGAAATCGCCGCCCTAGAAGCCGAAATCACCGGGTTGCAGAGAAACTTGCAACCACTCACAGAAACCATTGCACTTGCCATACCTGCGGTAGAGGCAGGCGCTGTTTCCCGCGAAGAACTGCGGGGATTGCAGGCCCAGCAAACCCAATTGCAAAACCAGATTGTCACCAAGCAGGGGCAAATTACCGCCAAGCAAGCCCAAATTGAGGGCTTCTATCAAGACAAACAAGCCGAACTCAGCCAAGCCCAGGCACAATTGGCTGAGCAGCAGGCGGCTGTGCAAGCCACCCAGCAAGGGGTGCAAGCCGCTGCGGCTGAAGCCACCGCTCAGGAACAGTTGACCAGCCTCCAAACCGAGGAACTGGTCCGCCAGCAAGATCAACTGGCTGACTTACAAGTGCTGCGTACCACCATTACCGGCAAGGTAGTCACCAGCCAGCAGGAGATTGATGGCTTACGGGCGCTATATTGAGCCCGGACAATTGATC
>JAAUQE010000287.1 GCA_012032425.1 Leptolyngbya sp. RL_3_1
CCCCCTGATATGGGGCCTAACTCCCCCAAACCCCCCGAAAGGGAGATGCGGGTTGGGTCGTGAATGCGCGACGGTAAGACGACAGGGGCGAGGCTGGCAACAATCCGTTCCTCTAGGGACCGATTTAGAGGTTTTCCCCCTTGCAATTGAGGCCACAACCCTTTCTATACAAGTCTTGTGTAGAGTTCTGCCTAACGGATAGGCTTTAAACCGAGGGGGGCAGATGGGTTTATCGCGGCACCACTTCCACCACTTGATTCCAGCGGACGTTAAAGCCCGGTAGCCAGCCCCGCAAAAAGTAGTAAACCGAGGTCAGCAATTCTTCCCAGTAGCGGGTAGTGAGCCGTAGGGCATCGACGCTGGGGACCAAATCGGAGAGTCTGGCCAGGGTGTCGCCCCCAGAGATGCCGCCACCGTAGAGGTCAGTGGGCCAAGCCATCACATCCAGGTTCCGTTCTTCAAAGGCAAGGGCGGTCCGGCGCATAGTTAGGGCGGGGGCCGCGATCGCAATGCGATTCACGTCCCGGCGAGGGGTGCCTCCAGGGGTGCGCAACTGGCGCTCATCTAAGAAACCCTCCAAATCCCGGATGGTGCGATTCACATCCATGCCGCTGTTGCGAATGACGATGGCGCTGGCGGGGACACCGTTGCGGGTGAGGGCGTTGCGAATCACCTGTTCCTTATCGGCTTGTTCTTCAGCACTGCCGGTAGTCGGCCCTGCGGTCACAAACACAAAGGGATCACTGCCGTTTTGGCGGAGGTCACCATATAAAACTGAGGCGCTCAGCAGGCGGGATTCGAGGCTGGGGGTAAGGCGACTCCCGGTGACCGCCTGACTTGAAAACTCGTTCAGTGAGCTGGCGGTGTCGATGTTTTCCCCCATTACCACCAGGGTGACGACGCGATTCAGGGGGACGGCGGTGGGAATATCGGTAGGGCAGACATCTTCGCAAATCCCTTTTTGGGTATCGTAGGCTTGCTGGACGGCATTTTCGGCCTGACCCACCAGCCCCCGAGCCAGCATCGGTACGCTGGACACCAGCAAAATGGTTAGGGCGATCGCCACCTGCCGTCCCTTCACCTTTTTGATCCCATCGGTCAGGGAGAAAATCAGCAGCAGCACTGAAGCTCCGAGCGGATTTAACGGCAGGGAAATAATCCGCCAAATGGTGCCAATGGTCTGATCGTTAGGGTCGAGAAACGACAATACAATCAAGGCCAAAATGATCGCTCCCCCAAACCAAGTTAAAAACTTGCGGGGAATAATCCTGAGCAGCAGGTACCAAATGATTAGGCCAACGGCGGCCCAAACCAGGATGCGGGTAAGCAGAACTAACAGCATGGTGGCTTAAAGTGAGTAGCGCCCGCAGAGAGATTCCAGCGGATAATGTGCGCAACGACTCCAGGAGATGATCTAGGGCCTCAATGGCTTCAGGAATAGGGGCTTTCAGCACGGGATCAGCGCCTATGCCTCATGAATGATACATTTGCTCAACCGTGATGGCACATGGAATCTATCTAAATTGTCTGATCAAGCAGAATTTCCTGCATTGACTGAGCGCATCCAGGCTGGATTGAGAGCCTTGGGCCGCCTTTACCCGCTTGGGTAATCCGTGGTAGAAAGACCAGGAATTTTGCCATTATTCCCGAAACGCCCCACCCATTAGGGCGATTGGGATCTACCCTGGTGGGCATGAAACCCGGAGTGACGGATCAAACACCATGAAGCGTAAACAGTTGCGGTGGACGTTCGGGCTGATCAGTGCGCTGACGTTGGTGCCAGGGATCGTCAGGGCCGAGGTTATCCCTGCTTTAGAGACCGCTGTCCAGGCTAACCCCTTAACGGTGGCCTCTCCGGCTTCACCCGGCCCAGTGCTGGCCCAGGTGGACCCCAGCGGCGATCGCTTTCCCGGCAGCGAACCGCCTACACCCGTGTCCCCAGAAGAGAGCGCCGACCCGCTACCGGACACTTCTCCCCCTGACGAACCCCCTTCGACAACGCCCCCCACCGCTGGTGCCCCCTTTCAAGTCACGGATATTCAGGTGGTGGGCAGCAGCATTTTTGACGCGGCCACAATCGATGCAATTGTGGCCCCCTATGAAAATCGCCAAACCACCCTGGCAGAACTGCAACAGCTCGCGGATGCCATTACCCAGCGCTACTTAAATGAGGGCTACATTACCTCTCGGGCGGTGGTTGGCCCCCAGACCATTGTGGATGGGGTGGTCGAGATTCAAGTCATTGAGGGATCGCTACAGGCCATTGAGGTGGAAGGCACCGCGATCTTGCCGGACTACATCCGGGCCAGGGTTGCCCTGGGGAGTACTCGCCCCCTCAACCAAGGCCAGCTCGAAGATCAGTTGCGTCTGCTTCGCTCCGATCCCCTGTTTGAAACGGTGGAGGCCAGTTTGAGAGCGGGGGATGGGGCCGGTCAAAGTATTTTGATTGTGCGGGTGCGAGAGGCCAATCGCTTTAGCGGGTCGATCACCAGCGATAATTATTCGCCGATTTCCGTGGGAGATGTAAGATTTGGCGGGCAGTTTGCCTATCGCAGCGTTGCCGTTCCAGGCGATCGCTTCTCCACCTCCATGTCTTGGTCTGACACGCGGGGATCGGAGGTCTATGACCTGGCCTATCAGGTGCCGATCAACCCGATGAACGGCACCCTCCAGTTTCGCTTTACCCCCAACTTTTTTCGGATCACCGATAGTCGCCAACCGGCCTTTGCCCTAGGGATTCGGGGCACCACCGAGATCTATGACTTTACCTATCGGCAGCCGCTGATTCGCACCCCACGGGAAGAACTGTCGCTGTCGGCAGGCTTCCGCCACCGCAGTGGTTCCACCCTGATTGCCGGGTTGATTACCGACGAAACCCGTACCTCTGTGCTCAGCTTTGGCCAAGACTATATCCGGCGAGATCCGGTGGGGGCCTGGGCGCTGCGATCGCAGTTCCGCTGGGGCACTACCCTGCTCAACGCCACCCAGGCCGCTGCACCGCTAGCGGACGGTCAATTCTTTAGCTGGATTGGCCAAGTCCAGCGGGTGCAAATCCTCGATCCCGACCATTTATTGATTTTTCAAACCGATGTGCAACTGGCCAATGAGAGCTTGCTGGGGTCAGAACAATTTTTCCTCGGGGGTGGCCTGTCCGTGCGAGGTTATGCCCAAAACCAACGGTTTGGGGATAACGGCATCCGCTTTTCAATCGAAGACCAAATCACCCTACAGCGCGATGAGGGAGGGCAGCCCTTGCTGCGAATTGCCCCATTTTTAGAGGGGGGATATGTGTGGGACGAGAATACGAACTTCCAAAGCACCAGCAATAATTTCTTACTGGGCAGCGGCATTGGCATCATTGCGAACCCCTTTCCCCAGTTCAACGCGCGGTTCGACTTTGCCTTACCACTGATTGATGTGGGCGAGCTCACCACCGATCCCCCCCAGGGACTGCGGTTCTATTTCAGCTTGGGGTACCAGTTCTGAAGGCCATTAGCAGGCCATCAGCAGGCCATCAGCGCAGGGAATCAGCAACGCTGGCCAGCATTGCGCGTAACTGCACAATCTCGGCTTGGTTCCCTTGCTCATCTCCCATTTTGAGAATCTGTAGCTTTTTTTGAGCCAGTTCCGCCGCCACTTGACGGAGTTGTTGCTGTTGGGGACGACTCCAGCCCAGCAGGCTCAGGCGTTTGTGACTGCGATAGCTACAGAGGGCTTGATAAACCGAAGCGGAGAGCACAGCCGGAACTTCATCCTGCAGGTACTGACGCAGGCGAGCCCGATCCACCCAGGGCGCGATCAGCCACAGCAGCCCCATCACTCCCACCAAGGTCCCATAGTTGATGAGGGCCAGCAAAAAGGAGGCCCCATCGGTGACTTCGACCAGGGTAACGGCGGCATTATGGATAAAATGGCCCACCATCGCCAGCAGTAAGCCGCTGGTGATCAAAATGACCTTGGCAGTGGCACCGTGGCGATAGCGGGCCAGCCCAAAGCCGATGCCGGTCAGGGCCGTCCAAAACCCGTGGAGCCCGCCAAATACTAAGGTACGCAGCACGAACAGGGTGCCCCAGTCGGCCCAGTCACTGGTGCCCATCAAGTAGAGAATATTTTCCACATAGGCAAAGCCAAACCCAGCTACAGCGCCGTAGACCAGGCCATCCACCCAGCCGTCAAATTCGCGGCGTTGGGTGAGGTAGATCAGCGCCACCGCTACGGCTTTGAGTAACTCTTCGGTGATCGGAGCCCCAAACGCCGCCTGGATAAACTCACTCTCAAGGCTGCTGTCGCCCAATAGCAAGGTGACCGGAATCGAGAAGACCACCTGTAAAATAATGGCCGCAACGATCGCGGGCATTGCGCCCCACAGAAAGGCGTAGACCAGATATCGCACCGGTTCTTTTTCGTAGCGATCGACGCTGCACACCAGCCCGATATAGAAGGCCGTTGGCACCATCAGGGCTAGAACCGTAATCAGGAGTTTCAT
>JAAUQE010000091.1 GCA_012032425.1 Leptolyngbya sp. RL_3_1
AAACCTTGGCCACATCCAACCGTCGTTCGCCCACTGTAAACCTCAAGTTTTCAAATGGGATGTGGTTGAGACGTGTTTGAAAAGGGGTGACCCGAGTTTGAAAGGATACCTGATGCCCTCGGGGTAGGGCTATAACCTGGGTTTATTCGTGGCTCCCTCTGGGGGTTGCAGGTGACTAAAGTTAACCCCGCAAACTTTTTAAACAGCCTCTTACAGCGTTTTTGAAGCGAGTGAGGTACAAAAGTAGACCTTAAACCCTTGCTGGCAGGACATAAACCTGACCTCACCAGGCAAGGAAATGTTGTCTTGCATTCACAGTCCCCTTATCAGTGCATCCACTGTCCATGGCATCTATGGCATCTAACGTTTTGGGCTGGGGTTTACTGGCCTTAGCCGTTACCCTGACGGGGTGTTATCCCAGCGCAATTCCCTCGACAGACCCCTCTGAAAGCCCCTCTGAAGTAACCAATCCTGTAGAGGAATCCCTGAGTGACGAAGCTGAGACTGAGGCCCCTCGTCAGGCCACGGTTCTAGAGACCAACAACGCCTTAGCAGGAGAGACCTTACCTAACCCGCAAGTGACCCGGTTGATCGCCCAAGATCCGGATGCCCAAATCAATATTAGGGCTGATCCCGATGTCAATGCAGCGGTGATAGACACGGGTGGTGTAGGGGATGGGGTTGAGGTCTTGCGGATCACCACCGCTGCTGATGACAATGACTGGTACTATATCCGTTCCAATGATGAGACCAGCGGCTGGGTTAGGTCGGATTTTGTGGCGGCAATTAGCCCGGTCACGGTGCCTGCGGCTGCCACCGGCCAAGATGGAGAAGATGTCCTGAGTGCGGCCCTAGATAGCCATTGCGGCGGCTCCCAATCGATTGCGGCTTATTATCAAACGGAAAACTTCATTGTTTATGTCTGTATACCTCGCAATCGCCCACCTATGTGGGGCACGAGCTGGGCACGCCTCAAGTCTTGGTCACCGACGACGTGCAGATCCTGGAAGGCCCGGACAAGGGCTACACTGCCCGCCAAGATAATTTCGAGTACCGTATTAGTGATACGGCCTTGACGGTTTACCGGGTGGATGATCAGGACGAATTCACCCAAATTTTGCAGGAGCGGGTGAAGGCGGCTCAGCATTATTAGTTCTTAGCAATTGAGCCGGCTCAGGGCATTGTGCTCAGGCAGGCGGATCGGTGTGGATGGCCAGGAGCTGCGCCATTAGCCCTTGAAAGCCCGTCACCTCAGGGTGAGGGGTGATAAACCGGGGGGGATGCCGCAGGCGATCGCAGTAATGCCGGACATTGGCCACCCCGACAGAATAAGGAAACTGGGCTGGATCAAAGAGGCCCTCATCATTGGGACTATCCCCCACCGTCAGCACTTGGTGAGGGCGAATATCGGGGAAAAAACGCTGCAAAACCTGCTGTAACCCTGGTCCCTTATCTTGGGCAATGGGCCGGATATGACATTGCACCGTGCTGTAGGTAAAGCCCCAGCCCACTTGCTGGCAGGCAAATGCCAGCGCGCTAATCTGCTCTGGGCTCAGCCCTTGCACATCAAAAGTCCAGTCCGTGAGACGAAACCGGTTATCCTCCGACTCCTTCAGGGAGGGGTGGGTCTCCCGTAAGTTGGCAAACAGGGTGGCTAGGTGCTGGCGGTGGTGAGCCCGGTCAGGAAGCTCAACGAGTTCATGAATTTCCCCACTGTCTTTTTGAAAAAAAACGCCCCCATTCTCCGCGATCGCCCCCACAATCGGCAGGTAATGGACGAGGCCCTGCACCCACCCAGCGGAGCGTCCGGTGACGATCATCACCGGGATTTGCGCTTGGGCTAGGGCCTCCAAAGTCTTGATGAGGGCGGGGGTAAATTGTCCGTTGTGGGTGAGCGTGCCATCCATATCGGTGGCCACCAGCCGGATTTGAGGCAGCACTGTGGTCAACGGCACTGGGGCCAAGGGTAACGATGATTGTCGGTGATCCATGGTTGGATGTTTGATAAACGTCCTAAACTTTGGGGAGTCACAGGTCTTGTCTTTACTGTCCCCGATGGCCAAGCTTTCTTCTGAGCAGCGCGACGTGTATTACCGCATGGAAGCAATTCGTGCGGGCATTCACCAGCCGATTTTGGCAGCCCTTTACGCCACTCAGCAAGCGCCGCCCCTAGAGGATGGGGAAACCGGTTTAGGCATTGCCCCAGCTAACCGCATTCCCCCCTCCCAGGTGAATACCCTGCCGGAGCAAGTGCGATACGCGGCCAATACCCTACGCAGCCTCACCGATCACCTCACGGCTGAAGGCTGGCAGAGTCAAGACCTTTGGGATCAGGGCTCGGGTCGATATAGCGATCGCTTCCTCCAGCGACTGGCGGAGGGCTATAGCCCCCCCGCGAGCGATCTCGCGGCTGCCCGCTTAGAACCGTCCGATGCCGAGGCTTTGGCGAGATCGTATCGCGCCGCAGTGACAGCGATGAGATCCCAGGGGTCCTGGCCAAAAGACTTGAAGGGTCTAGACCCAGCGTTACTAAGCTTTACGGCCCAGATTCCAGCCCATTACCAGCGACTGGCCTGCCAACAACAGGCCCTGCTCGAAGCGGCGCGGCTATGGCGCAAACTCGATAGCCACGGGGCCGTCATTGCCGCCTTTAAGCTCAGCAATGGGGCTGGCATTGTTGACGAAATCGCCCTCGACAAGGCCCTGATCACCTTTATCCAGCAGGTTGATCGCTACTTCTTGGGCTATCCCAACCAACGGGAAGCCCTTTGTCGCTTGGTCCAACTCTGGAACCAACTGGATTCCCGTGAAGCGGCCATCACATGGCTCCTAACAGCAGCCCCTCGGCAGAGCGAAATCCCGATTGCCCGGATTGATCCCGCTTTAGTGGCATTTGTTCAGGGTCTGCCAAATGGTTATCAAGGCAGGGGCACTCAACGGTTCGCCCTGATGGAAACTTATCGGCTCTGGCAGGGATTAGACTCCCGCACCGCCGCCCTTCAGCATCTCGGGATTGATCCGCAGATGTTATTGCAGCATCCCGATGACCCCGCTCAATTGGCCGATAATGCCGCCCACATTGATCGGGCACTGCTGACCTTCTTAGCCACAGTGCCGCTCACCTATGACGGTAACGAGACCCAGCGGGACGCTTTACTGGGTTTAGTGCAAAGCTGGCACCGCTTAGAAGGGCGTCCCCAGGCGGTGCAGTCCTTGTTCGAAACCCTACGCGCATGGAACGCGCTAACCGCGATGGGGCCGATGCAATGCCACCGCCTCGGCCCCAGATCTTGCCGAGACGCCCCTTCCGCTGGCAGCCTGACAATCTCCAGCTTGATCAGGCCATTGTGGTCAACGGCAGCTTGACCTGGGCTGAGGCCACCCGTGGCGGGCTATTTATGCCCGTTCATCAAGCCACGATAGAGGCCATTATTCGCATGGCGACCCTCGCTCAGGAGGCCCGCGATCGCATCCATCGCCCTTTCCTGATTACCCACTGGTATGATCCGAGCGGTGCTGTTCCTGAACCCACCCGATCCGACCAAAATCGCCATCGCTTAGGGGATGCCATTAACTTTTATTGCCCAGGACTGACCGGTCGGCAGTTGTACTGGGCCTTGGATCCTTGGTGGCCAGGGGGGCTAGGCCGCTATGCTGACTACCCCCAACTGTGTTATCTCGACGCCAGTGGTGATCGAACCCGTTGGATCCATTAAGTCCTGTTGCCCAGGGCGCTCTCCGCCAGAAACTGAGTTTCCCGACTGACCCAAGGCAAGCTTGTAGGTACAGGCAGCGCCTTGACTTAACCACCATGACCTTCTTATCGACCTTCCACTACGGCACCGTGGCTCAGGCCGCCCCGGCTACGCCCCCCGTCAGCCGCCCTGATCCATGGATGATGACCTCGGGGGGGCTGCTGCTATTGCTGATTGCCTTAGGTGTTTTTACTCAAGTTCAGACGAATAAGCTCCGCAAGCAACTGCGCTTTGAAACCTATAAAAATCGCGAATTGGCCAAAAAGGTCAAGCTCGCGTTACGCACCATTACCAAGATGGAGCGTAATCCCGACCTGATCCACTCCCGCGAATTTAACCTCGACTATTTGCGCATGCGGATGGAGGAAGAGCTGTTTCACTTTGCGATCGTCAATCAACTTAAGGTCAAGATCAAGCAAGAACTCACGGTGGCCTTGCGTCCTCGTCAGGCAGAAGCTGGCATCATTGGTATCGCCAGCCAGCCCCGCCAAATTGATCAGACCTTCGATGTTGAATATCGGCCCCACGATCGCCCCGACGCTAAAAAACGGGTCCTCTTTCGGATTCAAATTCAACTCGCCAAACTCCCCACCCAAGCCACTTCGACCACCATCAGCCAAATTATTGACTGCATCGAAAACTTTCTCAGCGCTGATGCCGAGAAGAATTCATGGCAACCCACCATTCAAGGGCGCATCGCTCACATGCAGTGGGACCAAAAAGCAAAGCCCACGCCCCTGGTGATTTTGGCCCAATCCAATGAGGGGGTGAATGTTACCCTCCGCAGCAATAATCGGATTCCTTCCAAGTAGGGATCGGGTTTGGGTTCTGGAGGACTTGGGCTGGGGAGGGAGCTAGGGGGCTTGGGGAGCTGGGGAAACAGTTTCTAGCACCCTTGCCCTTAAGCACCCCTGCGGTCAACCATAGCTAGCCCTGGAGCCGCCCAGCACTAGACAGCCTCATCCCAGCGCTTAAAAGCAACGACAGCATTCTGGCCACCAAATCCAAAGCTAAAGCACAACGCCGCTTGTAGGGCGATCGCCCGTTGCTGGCGAACAAAATTAAGGGGAAAGGCCGGTTGGCTGAGCCCCACACAAGGGGGAACCGTCTGGTGATGTAAGGCCAATAGGCACATCACCGCCCCCACCGCCCCTGAGGCACCAGGTATGGCCAGTGGCCCCCTTAGTCGAACTCACAGAGGGAAAGTTGGGAAAACAGCGCTGAATCAAGGCCGACTCGTAGGCATCGTTGAGCTGGGTGCCCGTACCGTGGGCATGGATAAATCCCACTTGCTCTGGCCTGAGTTGGCTGCGCTCCAAACACCGTTGAATGGCGGTCAATCCCCCAGAACCCTTGGGGTCAGGGGCGCTGAGATGATAAGCATCGGCGGTCAACCCCGCCCCCAGCACTTGGCCGTAGATTCGAGCCGAACGCCGCTGGGCTAAGGACGCGGTTTCCAAAACCAAAATTGCGGCCCCCTCCCCAACCGCTAATCCCTGGCGGTCCCGATCAAAGGGATAGCAGCCCGCAGGGGCCATGGCTCGCATCTGCTCAAACCCGGCCAGCGTCATCGGCGTGATCGCAGCTTCTGCGGCCCCGACCATAACCCGCTGGCAATACCCTTGCTGAATCAGGTCAACCCCTTGGGCGATCGCCCACAGCCCCGTTGCACAAGCGGCCATCGGGGCTAATACCCGACCTTGACTCCCAATCTGTCGCGCCGCCTGCATCGCCACCATTGACGGCAAAGACACCAGCCATGGCCGGGATGCGAAACCATCAGGAAATTGGAGCCACTCTTCCCATTGCCCTTGGTAAGCACGGCTACTGCCAACCGCCACTCCACAGGCGGGTAAAGGGGCCTGCAATCCCGCATCCTGAAGCGCTGCGGTAACCGCTCTCAACAAGAGTGGGGTTAAGGGTTGGGGTTCCTTAGCCACCATGGCCAGAGGCCGTGGTGGCAACTCTGGGAAGGGTTGCCGGAGAGCAATGGCACTCTCCCCTGCCAACAATCGCTGCCATGTGGACTGGGCGGTGTCGCCTAGGGCCGATACCAACCCCATGCCAGTGACCACAATGGCCGCCATAGTTTTTGGGCTTAACGCTTGGGCTTAACCGGCGGTTTTGAGATTGTCTGCGCCCTCCACCACGGTGGCAGTTTCCAGCACATCCCCTTGTTGGATGCCATCCACCACATCCATGCCCTCGGTGACATAGCCAAAGACGGCATAGTTCCCATCCAAAAAGGGCAGGTCAGCCAGGGTGATATAAAACTGGGCCGAGGCGGAATCTAGCGGTTGTGAGCGGGCCATGGCAACCGCCCCCCGACTGTGCTTCAGCACCGGTGGAGTGGCTCCCCTGGGGATATCGAAAGTTTGGTTATAGGCGGGGGTATCCGTTTCTTCAGGCTGGATTTCTAGGGGGATGAACCGGGCTTGGTCCGTAGCAGGATCGATGAAACTGCCGGTACCGAGGCGCTGCTGCGGCACCGTGGGATCTACACTTTGGGGATCGCCCCCCTGCACCACGAAGGGATCGGGCTCACGAATCACGCGGTGAAAAACAGAGCCGTCATAAATGCCCCGTTCCACCAAGTCCACAAAGTTGCCTGCGGTAATGGGCGCGTGCTCACCATCCACTTCAATCAAAACCTGACCGCCATTAACCTGGAGCGATACGGTCGCCATTCCCGCTAACGCAGCTAGATCTGAGGTGGGATCAGCCGTCGCAGTGGTTGGGGTAGAGGCAGGCGCTAAGGTCGCTGGTGGAGACTCGGCTGTGGTGGCAGATGATGGCGGCGCATTTCCGCAGGCCCCCAGGCTGAGGCCCAAAATGATGCATACCAAAAGCAGCGATCGCTGTAAATAACGAGTCATATCCAATCCTTACGTCAGCTCATACCGATCACGCACCCAACTGTCCCGATTCCACGGGTGTCAGGCAACATCATCTCGACAATCCGCCCAGTTCAAGCCCATCCAACTTGAAAACTTGAGTGTTTAACCTGGGGCGAACGATGGGTTTAGATGGGGCCGCCTATCACTAGAGGCCTTCCAAAGGAACCTGTAGAAAACGGGCTAACTCTGCCCCCTGATTCTCTAAAAAGGCCAGGGGTAGCGGTTGACCCACTCGGGTGAGGGGCAGTTCTGGTCGCCCTTTCAAGCGCAAGTAGAGCGCCCGCTTCGGGTTCAGTCCTTCGCGAATGTCAACCCGGACGGCCAACACCTGATCAAAACCATGTTCGATCAAGATGCGGCGATTTTCCCCCGGAAAGCCCGATCTCATGATGCGTATTTGCTGGGTGGCCTGATCAAACTCGTTGTACCCGCCCCCAATGTCCCAGAAGATAATCAGCCACAGATAGGTGGCCAACAGCAGGCCAGCAACGCCATAAAATCCCATGGCGACTCCCTGAGGAATAAAAACGAACTGACTGGAATCAACAAAAGGCAGTAGATTTTTGTGGAAGTAGCTCGATAAGCTGGCAAGGAGAAAACCGGTTGCCCCTAGGGTAACCACTGCCGCCCACCAGTAATTACTGAGGCGGCGTGCCCCTAAGATCGAATGCTTCAGGATTGTTGCAGAGGGGGCGTCTGAGGATACGGTCATAGAGTGAGAATTAAGATGTCGGATTGTAAAAAAGGGAATCTCTCTTTATCATAATGAGAAACCTGCATCCCTTAACGATGGCCTTTGATAGTGCCTAGGGGGAGCCGATAGACAAAAGTCAATCCTGATTAGTTCAGAAGTACTTTCGTTATGTCGTTGTTCGCATGTTGGACATGCTGGATTCTTTCTCTCATAAATAAGAGGATTTGACATGACCATAGCAATGGGAAGAGCGCCAGCCCAGCGAGGATGGTTCGACGTCCTCGATGATTGGCTAAAGCGCGACCGATTTGTATTCGTCGGCTGGTCCGGCATCCTGCTATTCCCCTGCGCCTTCATGGCGCTCGGGGGCTGGCTCACCGGCACCACCTTCGTCACCTCCTGGTATACCCACGGGCTAGCCTCCAGCTACCTCGAAGGGTGTAACTTTCTCACCGCCGCCGTTTCGAGCCCCGCCGACAGCATGGGTCACTCCCTGCTGCTGCTGTGGGGACCCGAAGCCCAAGGCAATTTCGTCCGCTGGTGCCAGATTGGCGGTTTGTGGAGCTTCGTGGCCCTGCACGGTGCCTTTGGCCTGATTGGCTTTATGCTGCGCCAATTTGAAGTCGCTCGCTTGGTGGGTCTGCGGCCCTACAACGCGATCGCCTTCTCCGCGCCGATTGCCGTTTTCGTTTCTGTTTTCTTGATGTACCCGCTGGGTCAATCCAGTTGGTTCTTCGCCCCCAGCTTTGGGGTCGCTGCCATCTTCCGCTTCCTCCTATTCCTGCAAGGGTTCCATAACTGGACCCTGAACCCCTTCCACATGATGGGTGTGGCGGGCGTCTTAGGCGGTGCGCTGCTTTGCGCCATTCACGGTGCCACCGTAGAGAACACCTTGTTCAAAGATGGTGAGAACGCCAACACCTTCCGCGCCTTTGAGCCTACCCAGGCTGAAGAGACCTACTCAATGGTGACGGCAAACCGATTCTGGTCACAGATTTTCGGGATTGCCTTTTCCAACAAGCGCTGGCTGCACTTCTTCATGTTGTTTGTGCCAGTGACGGGTCTGTGGATGAGTTCGGTGGGGATTGTGGGTCTGGCCTTGAACTTGCGGGCCTATGACTTTGTTTCCCAAGAGATTCGTGCAGCGGAAGACCCTGAGTTTGAGACGTTCTACACCAAGAACATCTTGCTGAATGAAGGTATCCGGGCTTGGATGGCACCTGCTGACCAGCCCCATGAACAGTTTGTATTCCCCGAAGAGGTACTGCCCCGTGGTAACGCTCTCTAATTCTTACATTGCTGGGCGCGACCAAGAATCTACTGGGTTTGCCTGGTGGTCTGGTAACGCGCGCTTAATCAACCTGTCAGGCAAGCTGCTGGGTGCCCACGTGGCCCACGCCGGCCTGATCGTCTTCTGGGCGGGTGCCATGACCTTGTTTGAGGTTGCGCACTTCGTCCCCGAGAGGCCCTTGTATGAGCAAGGCTTCATTCTGCTTCCTCACCTCGCGACCCTCGGTTGGGGCGTTGGCCCTGGTGGTGAAGTGATCGACACTTTCCCCTACTTTGTTGTCGGGGTTTTGCACCTGATTTCTTCTGCTGTACTCGGTTTGGGTGGTGTGTACCACGCCCTGCGGGGTCCTGAGACCCTGGAAGAGTACTCCAGCTTCTTCTCCCAAGACTGGAAAGACAAGAATCAGATGACCAATATTATTGGTTATCACCTGATTCTGTTGGGATGTGGTGCTTTGCTGTTGGTGTTTAAGGCCACCTTCTTTGGTGGTGTCTATGACACCTGGGCTCCCGGTGGCGGTGACGTTCGCGTCATCACCAATCCCACCCTGAATCCGGCTGTGATCTTCGGCTATCTAATCGGCTCTCCCTTTGGGGGCGACGGCTGGATTGTCGGCGTGAACAACATGGAAGACATCATCGGCGGTCACATTTGGGTCGGCCTCATCTGTATTGGTGGCGGCATCTGGCACATTTTGACCAAGCCGTTTGGTTGGGCGCGTCGGGCGCTGATCTGGAATGGTGAAGCTTACCTGTCCTACAGTCTCGGGGCTCTGTCCTTGATGGGCATTGTCGCGTCTTGCATGGTGTGGTTTAACAACACTGCTTATCCCAGTGAGTTCTACGGCCCCACTAACGCCGAAGCTTCTCAGGCCCAAGCCATGACCTTCTTGGTACGTGACTTGCGCTTGGGTGCCAACATTGGTTCTGCCCAAGGTCCCACGGGTCTGGGTAAGTACCTGATGCGCTCTCCCACGGGTGAGATCATCTTCGGTGGTGAGACCATGCGATTCTGGGATTTCCAAGGTCCTTGGTTGGAGCCCCTGCGGGGTCCTAACGGCCTGGATCTAGACAAGCTCAAGAACGACATCCAAGATTGGCAAGTGCGTCGTGCGGCTGAGTACATGACTCACGCGCCCAACGCCTCGATCAACTCTGTGGGCGGCATTATTACTGAGATTAACTCGGTGAACTTTGTCAACCCCCGGCAATGGCTGTCTGCTTCTCACTTTATTCTGGGCTTCTTCTTCTTGGTGGGTCACCTTTGGCATGCGGGCCGCGCCCGTGCCTTCGGAGCTGGCTTTGAGAAGGGCATTGATCGTGAGACTGAGCCCGTACTAGCGATGACGGATCTGGACTAATCTTTGGATGCGCTCCAATTGATGAGGCTAGGTTCTAAATAGCTAAAAAAGCCCCTGCTGATTGGTAGGGGCTTTTTAATGCCTCCACACGACTCACAAGCCGCAAACTTTTCGTTGCCGTTGGAGATCTGCCCTGAGGTCCGCCGTAAATCCCAGGGTGGCCCCCGCCGATAAGCGTTCCATTTCTCGACGAAAGTGGGCCGCGACGGTGGGGTTGCGAATGATCACCAGGTTTTCGTCATTGTTATGGTTGGCGGCGGCGCTCCAATTATGGGAGCCGACAATCACGGTGAGGTTATCGATCAGGGCAAATTTATGGTGCAGCTTGTCGCTGGGGGGCAGATCGGGCATCCCCACCGTTGAGATGCTTTGGGGCCAAGGATAGTTGTTGGCTTCAAACCGACAGCGGTGATCTGGGGTGGCCACACCGAGTAGGTCGAGGGCTTCGCTATAGCTGCGGTAGATGAACCCCGGATCGATCAGAACCGTAAGATTGACGCCGGACTGCACTACGGGTGCAAGGCCATTAGCAATTCCTTGGTCTGAGAACACAAACAAGGCTAGGTCAATGCTTTGGCGGGCCTGGGCTAAAGTTTGGCTAATCAGCCCATTGGTACTGCGACTCCAGGGTTGGGTTTCTGAGAGGGGTGAGAACTGAACGGTGACCTGAGAACTTCCTAGGGCAAGGGTTTGGGGCGATCGCCCTGGCTTTTGTAAACCAAAGCGGCTGTCCGGTTGTTGGGCAGGACCATCCCCCCACATCAGCTCAAATTCATCGGTAAAGATTGTCGCCACTTGCGGGCTCTTGAACACCATCAGGGCATTGGCGTTGCCCCGACTCTCGGGATCGGCAAAGTCACCATGCACGCCACTCAGAGACCAGTTAGCGGAACCGGCAACAACGGTGCGCTGGTCAACCACCATAAATTTGTGGTGCATCAGGCCACTGCCTTTGGAGCCGTCGGCAGTATCGTCCATCATGGGAATGCCCGACTGCTGCAAAATCCGGATGGCATCACCGCTATCCAGTTCAGCGGCGGTGATGGTGCCGTTATGGTCAGCATCAATCAGGCGCTGGCGCTCGCTGTGTTTGTCGCTATCGCGGGTTTCGAGTTGGCCAAAGCGAGCAGCATCGAGGGGCTGCCACACCCGGTTGTATTGATTTTCAATAATCACGCGGACAATTATCCCGGCGTCGGCTTTGGCTTTAAGCGCCAGGGCAATCTTGGGCAGATTGATTTCTTGAACGGCGACATCGATCTGGGTCTGGGCCTGATTGATCGCATCGATAATAATTTGTTCTAAATCATCGCCATGGCGCTGGATGCGGCGGTAGGGATCGGTATAGACGCTGGCTTGGGAGTGGTTGAAGTAAACCTGGATGTAGGGGTCTTGAGGTAAGGGGGATTGCAGCGGGACAACGGCCTGATGGGAGCGCCAATGGTAGAAGCCAAGGGTTAGGAGCAGTCCTGCCGTCAGGACGAGCAACCCTCGCCGATGCTGTTGAAAAAATGGCACCCGACGGCGTCTTGGCGGGCTGATAATTAACTGGGGCTTCATACTACGGGGGGCGCGCGCTGGTGAGATGCGAGTTTAGCCGTCAGGTTTTTCGTTGGGTTGCTTCTATTGTGTCAAAGTCTAGGCGCACTAGACTTTCAAAGAATGAGGTGCGACACTGGCGAAATTGTCTTACCATCTGACACCGATACTCGATTTCTAACGTCATCTCACTAAGCGCTTAAAGGGAGAACAACCAGATTGCGACTTAATTGGTTAGTGCCTGCGGGCCTAGGGGCCGCCAGTGCCCTAGTAATTACGCTGCCAGCGGCGGCGGCGCAGCTCCAGTCTTGGTGGTTTGATGCCGACCAAAATCGACTGGTGTTTACCACCGACAGTGCCGTCCAGCCCAGGGCACAACTGATTTTTAACCCCACTCGGGTGGTGATTGACCTGCCGGGAACCACCCTGGGGCAACCCACTGCCAACCAGCAGATCGGTGGGGCGGTGCGAGAGGTGCGGGTAGGGCAGTTTGAGTCTCAGACGACGCGCCTTGTGATTGAGCTGAGTCAAGGCTATACCGTTGATCCACAGCAGGTATCGGTACGCGGAATTACGGCCAATCAGTGGATGGTGCAGTTACCCACCCCGGAAAGACTACCCCCTAACAGTCCGGGAGCAGCCAGTGCGCCTGTCGCTGGTACAGCGAATAGCGTCACTGGGGCAACGGTTGCCAGTGCCGCGACCCAAGTGGATGCGGTGCTGACCACCCCCGATGGCTTTTTCCTACGGACGCGGGGAGAAACCCCCACAATTACCGTCGAGCGGCGGGGCGATCGCCCTGACAACCGCCAAATTCTAATCGACATTCAAAATAGCTCGATTTCTCCGCTGTTTCGGGCCAATGCCCTACCGATCAATCGTTACAGCATTCGCGGCTGGGAGGTGACCCAGCTTCCTCAAGACCCGCCAGTGACCCGGCTGGCCCTGACTCTTGCCCCTGAAAGCCCGGATTGGCAGGTGACAGCGAGTAATCTGGGGGGGGATTATCTTGGTGCCCCCGGCGGGGGTCTCGATTAGCAATGTGCCCGATCAGCCCCCCAATCCGGAACTGCCAAGCCCTGGGCCGATCGCAACTGCCCCAGAGCCAATCACGGTACCGGATCGGCCCCCGCCTCCTCCAACCCGCCCAACTTACCGCAGCCCCAGCCTACCCTGCCTCAGGTGCCAAATGGTCGATTTGTAGTGGTGCTCGATCCCGGCCATGGGGCCGCGATCGGGGGCAGTCGGGATCGGTGGCTTACAAGAGAAAACCATCGTCCTGCCCGTTTCTCTGCGCGTCGCCGAGCTGCTGCGGGATGCAGGGGTGCAGGTGATTATGACCCGCAGCGATGATCGCACCCTGGAATTAGAGCCTCGGGTCGATATTGCCAACCGGGCGAACGCCACCATTTTTATCAGTATTCACGCCAACGCCATTAGCCTCAGCCGCCCGGAAGTGAATGGCGTCGAAACCTATTACTATACCGATGCTGGGCGCACGCTGGCCCAGGTCATTCATGCGGCGATGCTGGCGGCTTCGGGGATGAACGATCGCGGCGTGCGGCAGGCCCGCTTTTATGTGCTGCGCCATACGGACATGCCCGCCAGTCTCCTGGAGATTGGCTTTGTCACGGGTCGAGATGATGTCCCGTTGCTCAGAGACCCAGCTTGGCGAGAGAACATGGCCCAGGCCATCGCTCGGGGCATCTTGCAGTATCTCCAGCGATAATCCAATCTATGCGGTGACAATCTGGGCGATACCCAGCAGAGGTGTGACGCCACGATCTGTCTCGGGGTGCCCTAAATGCTGATCCCCAACGAACGTTGAGTCAGGCTAAATTCTATGGCGATCGCTGCTGAATTCATCCCGATCAACATTGCGGTGATGACCGTCTCCGATAGCCGTACGGCAGAGACGATCGGTCGGGGCAGTTGCTGTGCGATCGCCTGCTGGCGGCGGGTCATCACCTGGTCGAGAAAGTGATTGTGCCTGACGATATTTACCAGATTCGGGCTGTGGCCTCCCGCTGGATTGCGGATCAGGCGGTGCAAGCGGTGATCACCACGGGGGGCACGGGGGTGACAGGCCGAGATGGCACCCCTGAGGCCATTCAGCCTCTCCTCGATAAAGAAATTCAGGGGTTTGGCGAGGTTTTTCGGATGGTGTCTTACCAGGAGATCAAAACCTCAGCCATCCAGTCACGGGCCCTGGCGGGGGTGGCCAACGGCACTTATCTCTTTTGCCTGCCCGGTTCTACTGCCGCTTGTCGCACCGGTTGGGATGCCCTGATCCAAGACCAGCTTGACGTTCGCCATACCCCCTGCAATTTGGCCCAGCTCATGCCCCGGCTACGGGAGTAAGGATCGGCAACTAAATGGAGTAGCTGCATATGGCGGTGGGCGGGTGGATGGTTGGGGATGG
>JAAUQE010000092.1 GCA_012032425.1 Leptolyngbya sp. RL_3_1
CCTCATCCCCCCATCCTGCATCCTCGCCCTGCCCTCAACTACACCCCTGCCGCCGCGTCGATTTACAGCACCCAGTCCTATGACCAAGACAATTCATTCCTAATTGTTGGGGAGCGGCTCAATGCCAGCGGCTCGAAAAAATGTCGGGACTTACTGAACGCTGAGGATTGGGATGGCTTGGTGGCGCTGGCGCGATCGCAGGTGAAAGAAGGGGCTCACATCCTAGATGTGAACGTGGACTATGTGGGTCGGGACGGCGAAAAAGACATGCACGAGCTGGCGTCTCGCCTAGTCACCAACGTCACCTTGCCATTGATGCTCGACTCCACGGAATGGACCAAGATGGAGGCGGGTCTGAAAGTGGCTGGGGGAAAGTGCATCCTCAACTCCACCAACTATGAAGACGGGGATGAGCGCTTCTTTCAGGTGCTGGAGCTAGCCAAGCGATACGGGGGCGGGGGGTGGTGGTGGGCACCATCGACGAGGATGGCATGGCCCGCACCGCCGAGAAGAAGTTCCAGATTGCCCAGCGGGCCTATCGAGATACGCTGGAGTACGGCCTGCCGGCCCATGAGCTATTTTTTGACACCCTAGCACTGCCGATCTCCACCGGGATTGAAGAAGACCGGGTGAATGGCAACGAAACGATTCAGGCCATTCGGATGATTCGGGAGAACCTGCCGGGGGCTCACATTATGTTGGGGGTCTCCAATGTGTCCTTTGGTCTCAACCCAGTGGCGCGGGTCACCCTCAACTCGGTGTTTCTCCACGAGGCGATGCAGGTGGGGTTGGATGGGGCGATCGTCAGCGCCGCCAAGATCTTGCCCCTAGCCAAAATCAAGCCCGAGCATCAGCAAATCTGTCGCGATCTGATCTACGACAATCGCCAATTTGACGGGGATATCTGCACCTACGATCCGTTAACGAAGCTCACGACCCTGTTCGAAGGCAAGAGCCTCAAGAAGAAGGAGGCGATCGCCAAAGATCTGCCCATTGAAGAACAGCTTAAACAGCACATTATTGATGGGGAACGCATTGGTCTAGAGGATGCTTTGGCCAAAGCCCTAGAACAGTACCCGCCCCTTGAGATCGTCAACACCTTTTTGCTGGACGGCATGAAGGTGGTGGGGGAGCTGTTTGGCTCTGGGCAAATGCAGTTGCCCTTTGTGCTGCAATCGGCCCAAACCATGAAGGCGGCGGTGGCCTACCTAGAGCCCTTTATGGAAAAGTCCGACAGCGACGGTTCCGGCAAAGGCACCTTCATCATCGCCACGGTGAAGGGAGACGTCCACGATATCGGCAAAAACCTGGTGGATATCATCCTGTCGAACAATGGCTATAAGGTAATTAACCTGGGGATTAAACAGCCCGTAGACAATATCATCCAAGCCTATCGAGAGTATGGGGCTGACTGTATTGCCATGAGCGGTCTGTTGGTAAAGTCCACCGCCTTCATGAAAGACAACCTAGAAACCTTTAACCGAGAGGGCATTACCGTTCCGGTGATTCTGGGTGGGGCAGCCCTCACCCCCAAGTTTGTGAATCAAGACTGTCAAAACACCTATAACGGTCGTGTGGTTTACGGCAAAGATGCCTTCTCTGATCTGCACTTTATGGACAAGTTGATGCCCGCCAAAGCGGATAGCAACTGGGATGACCTGAAGGGCTTTTTGGATGAGGAAGGAGCAGGGGAGCAGGGGAGTGAGGGGGTAGAGGAGTTAAGGAGTGAGGGGGTAGAGGAGTTAAGGAGTGAAGAAGCTATTTCAGCACCTGAGGACACCCGTCGTTCCGAAGCGGTGGAGATTGACATTCCCCGACCGACACCCCCGTTTTGGGGAACGAAAATTCTCAATCCTGAGGATATGCCTCTGGATGAGATTTTTGGTTATTTAGATTTACAGGCTCTATTTGTGGGGCAGTGGCAGTTTCGCAAACCGAAGGACCAGTCTCGGGAAGACTACGATGCCTTCTTGCAAGAAACCGTTCACCCGATTTTGGAGGGGTGGAAAGCTCGTATCCAAGCCGAGAATCTCCTCCATCCCCAAATTGTGTATGGTTATTTTCCCTGCCTAGCAGAAGGTAATTCCCTGCACATCTACGATCCAGCAACCGTTGCTGATGGGGGGCAGGGGGGCCAGGGGGCAGGGAGGCATCCCCCATTGCCACCTTTACCTTTCCGCGTCAAAAATCTCTGCGGCGACTCTGTATTGCTGACTTTTTCTTGCCTAAGGACCAAGCCCAACCAGGGCAATTCGACGTATTTCCCATGCAGGCGGTGACCGTGGGAGAGGTGGCGACGGAATTTGCCCAGACCCTATTCAAGGCGGACAACTACACCGACTATCTCTACTACTACGGGTTATCGGTGCAGACCGCTGAGGCGATCGCGGAGTGGAGCCACGCCCGTATCCGCCGCGAACTGGGCTATGGGGACTCAGAGCCACGGGAGATTCGCGAAATCTTGCAACAGCGGTATCAGGGCTCTCGCTATAGCTTTGGCTATCCCGCCTGTCCCCATATTCCCGATCAGGCCATTCAGCTAGATCTGCTGCAAGTGGATCGCATCGGCATGTATATGGATGAGAGTGAGCAACTCTATCCCGAGCAATCCACCACGGCCATTATTGCTTATCACCCTGTGGCCAAATACTTCAGTGCTTAGGGTGGGCGCGGGTTACATTGCAGCCATGGCCCTCACAATAAGACCCAGGGGGATGGCGATCGCCCCCACGCCGCCTAAGATGCAGGCAATCTATGACTCAGTGCAGGCGTAGTCAATCGTGAAAGTTTTAGACTGGATGAGTTTTGTCTGTTTCGTGATTGCCCTGGTGATTCTGTGGCAATTCCGACAGGTTTTGCTGTTAGTGTTTGCGGCAGTAGTCATCGCCATTTCCCTCAATAGTCTGGTGCGCAGACTGGTGAAGCGATTGGGGATTGCTCGCCCCCAAGCCGTCTTGCTCACCCTCGGCCTGGTCTTTTTAGGGTTGACTGTCTTTGTGGTGTTGGTGCTGCCGTTGTTTATCAATCAGTTTGAACAACTGCTTAAGCTCATTCCCGAAGGGTTTAATCGCCTCTATCTATGGGCTAATGATGTGTTGGCGGACCCACCCGTCTGGCTACCCAACCCCCTTGCCACCACAGAAATACCCGCCCTTTCAGACTTGATTCAACAAGCCACCGCGTTGGGCACTCAGGTCTTCGGCAACTTTTTCAGCTTCTTCTCGGGCTCTATCGCAATTATGCTCCAGGGATTGCTGCTTTTGGTCTTGAGCATCATGCTGCTCAGCGACCCCCTCTCTTATCGGCGATTGTTACTGCGATTATTTCCCTCTGGGTATCGACGGCGGGCCGACGATATTCTGGCGAAGTGTGAAGTGGCGTTGATTTGCTGGTTGGGGGGCGTCTCCATCAACTCTTTGTTTGTCGCCACCTTTAGCTTTGTGGGATTGGTGCTGCTGCAGGTTCCTTACCCCTTTGCCAATGCCATGCTGGCCGGGGTGTTTAACTTTATCCCCAATATTGGCCCCGCTTTAAGCGCTATTTTCCCGATTATTGCCGCCGTATCAGAATCCTTTGGCAGCGCCCTGGGCGTGATTGTGCTGTACGTCATTATTCAAAACCTTGAGAGCTACTGGATTAGCCCGATGATGATGCGTAAGCAGGTGTCTTTGCTGCCCGCAGTCACCCTGGTCGCGCAAATCTTCTTTGCCACATTTCTAGGACCAGTGGGCTTGATTTTGGCCCTGCCTTTGGCCGTGGTGTGCAAAACCTGGATCGAGGAAGCCTGGATTATCGATATCCTCGACCAGCGCCAACTGCCCTCGCTGTCTCCAGAGCCTGTAGAGCCGTCTTTAATGATTGCCATAGAGGCGGATGTATCCCATCCCGATTGACCGTCTTCTCTACGAGCTGGCCACATGAGCTGCTAGCCAACCATCCAGACCGCTACTAAACAATTTGGTCGATGGTGCCACCATGATCCCGTTTGCGCGTGCGTTCCATCAGCAGCAGGTGCGTATTGCGGATGGTTTCATCGGGGCCGGGACGCCGCTGCACATAACGGCCATCGGGTTGCAAATCCCAGGCTTGGTGATTGTCCGTCAACATAATGTCTAGGATGGCTTTGAGTTCTTTGACCAAAGTGGGATCTTCCACTGGGGTGACGGCCTCTACCCGGCGATCCAGGTTGCGGGTCATCCAGTCGGCGCTGCCGATGTAGTACTCTTTATCGCCATTGTTATGAAAGACAAAAATGCGGGCGTGCTCTAGAAATTGCCCAATAATGCTCACTACCTGAATGCGATCGCTAATCCCCGGCAACCCCGGCTTCAGGCAGCAGATCCCCCGAATGATCAACTGAATCTCGACCCCCGCCTGGGAGGCTTCGTAGAGCAAGCCGATCATGGCTGGATCCACCAGAGAATTCATCTTGGCAATGATGTGAGCGGGCTGCCCTTGGCGAGCATGGTCGATTTCCCGCTGAATCAAGGCGACCATCCCCTTCCTCAGGGTGAGCGGGGCGACCATCAGCTTACGGTAGGCCGTTTGGCGCGAGTACCCGGTCAGAAAATTAAACAGATCGGTTAAGTCCGCCCCTAGGGCTTCTTGGCAACTGAGCAGACCAATATCGGTGTAGAGCTTTGAGGTTTTGGGGTTGTAATTGCCTGTGCCAATGTGAACATAACGGCGAATGACATCCTTTTCCTGGCGGACCACCAAAGTGGTTTTGGTGTGGGTTTTGAGACCGGCCACCCCATAGACGACATGCACCCCGGCATCTTCTAAGCGACGCGCCCAGATAATGTTGTTGCGCTCATCAAAGCGGGCCTTGAGTTCGACTAGCGCTACTACTTGCTTGCCGTTTTCCGCCGCATTGATTAGGGCCTTCACAATGGGCGAATCTCCGGAGGTCCGGTACAGCGTCATCTTGATGGTCAGGACCTGGGGATCAGCCGCCGCCGCCGCAATAAAGGCTTGGACCGAGGCCGAAAAAGACTCATAGGGATGGTGCATCATCACATCCCCTTGGCGAATGATGCTAAAGATATCCCCTGGCATTTCTGAGTCATGGAGCGGTTTGAGGCGGGGAGGCACCACCGACTTCCAGGGCTGATCCTTCAGCGCGGGGAGCGGCATGGATTGGAAAAAAAACAAATCCTTGAGGTTGAGCATCCCCTCTAGCTCGTAGATATCCTCATCGGCCACTTGGAGTTCCTGAACCAAGCCCTGGCGTAGGTTAAGGGGCATTCCAGCCTGAATTTCTAATCGGCAAACCGACCCTTCCAAGCGACGTTTACTGATTTCTTCTTCGATCGCCAAGAGCAAATCATCCGCCTCGTCTTCCCGCACCGGAAAGTCAGCATCCCGCGTAATCCGAAACAGGTAGTGGCCCTGAATGCTCATCCCTGGGAAGAGGTATTCCAGATTGTGGGCAATGATCTCCTCTAAAGTGACCCCCACCCAGACACAAGTCTCCTCTTTGTAGCCATTGAGGTCATCGGGCAAGCCAATGAACCGGGGCAAGTTACTGGGCACTTTGACTCGGGCAAATTTTGAATGCCCGTTTCGGGATCCGTGACCACCACCCCCAAGTTGAGGCTGAGATTGGAGAGCCGTGGAAACGGATGGGAGGGATCGACACTCAGGGGGGTGAGGACGGGAAAGAGCTGCGCTTCAAAATAGTCCTGACAATATTGTTTTTGCGCCGTCGTCAAATCACCATAGGCCAACAGAAAAATGCCGTGGTCAGTCAATTGAGGCCGGAGATCTTGTTCAAACAGACGATGTTGTTCTTGGAGCTTCGGCTGCAAATGGGCGCGAATCGCGGCAACCTGTTCTTTGGGGCTGAGACCGTCGGCGGTTTTGGTGTGGACTTGGGCCTTGACCTGTTCTAAGAGGCCCGACAGCCGCACCATAAAAAATTCATCTAGGTTGGCGCTGAAAATGGCCGCGAACTTGAGACGCTCTAACAGTAGCGTGCGCGGATCAAAAGCCTGGTGGAGGACGCGATCGTTGAACTCTAGCCAACTCAACTCCCGGTTGAAATAATATTGGGGATCAGTCAAATCGGGCTGAGCTAGATCGGGCTGAGCGGGTTTGCGGCTAACGTCAGTCATTACACGCCTGCGATTGCGGTGAAAAAAGAGTAGGGGGGGAAATGGCCCTTGATATTAAGGCTCTACTGTAATCATTCGGTTAAGGGACTGGCCAACCCCAACGCGATTCATCGGGAGATCGCCCCTTTGGACCCATTGCCAATGCTCAGCGCCGCCCCTGTAGCAGTCGCCAGTCCGGCTAGGACAAGGCTGTGAGTCGCGTTGCTTCTGCGCCCAAGCTCAGCGCGATCCCTGGCGTAAGACGCCAGGGGGGCAGGCCGCCAGCGCCATAGCTCAGGCGGTTCACCCGGACCCCAGCCGCAAGACTGAACGGAGGTAGGGCTCAAAACTGAGATGGGGAGCTGAGTCCGACACATTCAGTGATACTGTGATAGATGGCGCTGCGAACCTAAGATTATCTTTAGAAAGGTGCCGGAATAGCTGATCAAGAGATAGGCGCAAGCATGGTCACCACTGCAGAAAAGACTAACGTTGGCTTCATTACCAGAATTATTGGACCGGTTGTGGACGTTAAGTTTACAAGCGGGCAACTCCCTGAGATTTACAATGCCTTGACGATTACAGGGACTAACCCTGCGGGACAAGCGGTTTCCGTTACCTGTGAGGTCCAGCAACTGCTCGGCGACTCTCAGGTGCGAGCGGTTTCCATGAGCACTACCGATGGTTTGGTTCGGGGCATGGAAGTCACCAACACGGGCCTCCCCATTAGCGTCCCGGTGGGAAAAACCACCCTGGGTCGGATTTTTAATGTGCTCGGTGATCCGATTGATGAGAAAGGCCCCGTTGGCAACAACGAAACCTCTCCCATTCATCGCGATGCTCCAAAATTCACCGATTTAGAAACCAAGCCTTCCGTTTTTGAGACGGGGATCAAGGTGATTGATCTCCTCGCCCCCTACCGTCGAGGCGGTAAGGTCGGCCTGTTTGGCGGCGCGGGTGTGGGCAAGACCGTTCTGATTCAAGAGCTGATCAACAACATTGCTAAGGAGCACGGCGGTGTGTCGGTGTTCGGCGGTGTGGGTGAGCGCACCCGTGAAGGCAATGACCTCTACAACGAGTTCATTGAGTCTGGGGTGATTAACGTCAACGACCTCAGTCAATCTAAGGTCGCTTTGGTGTACGGCCAGATGAATGAGCCCCCCGGAGCCCGGATGCGGGTCGCCCTGTCAGCCCTGACCATGGCTGAGTATTTCCGGGACACTAACAAGCAGGATGTGCTGCTGTTTATCGACAACATCTTCCGGTTTGTGCAGGCGGGTTCTGAGGTGTCGGCACTATTGGGCCGGATGCCTTCCGCCGTGGGCTATCAGCCCACCTTGGGCACTGATATGGGCGACCTCCAAGAGCGGATTACCTCTACCCTCGAAGGTTCCATTACCTCCATTCAGGCAGTTTATGTGCCTGCGGATGACTTGACGGACCCAGCTCCGGCGACGACCTTTGCCCACCTAGATGCCACCACGGTGCTATCTCGGGGTTTGGCGTCGAAGGGCATTTACCCAGCGGTAGATCCCCTGGACTCCACTTCCACCATGCTGCAAGCCAGCGTGGTTGGGGATGAGCACTATGATACCGCTCGGGCCGTGCAGTCTACCCTGCAACGCTATAAGGAACTGCAAGACATCATTGCAATTCTAGGTTTGGATGAATTGTCGGAGGACGATCGCGTCACCGTCGCTCGGGCGCGTAAGGTTGAGAAGTTCTTGTCTCAGCCCTTCTTTGTGGCTGAGATCTTCACCGGTATGGCCGGTCAGTATGTGAGTCTGGCGGACACCATCAAAGGATTCCAAATGATCCTGAATGGTGAGCTAGACAATGTGCCTGAGCAGGCCTTTTATCTCAAGGGGGGTATTGACCAGGTCATGGCCGCTGCTGAGAAGATGAAGGATTAGGGCTAATACTTGAATTCAGCGATCGTCCTTAACCCGCTGCGATCGCTGAGTTTTGGCCTAGTTTAGTCTGACCCATTGAGAAACCGCCTGGATTTGCTATGTCTTTAACCGTGCGCGTTGTTGCTCCAGACAAAACCGTCTGGGATGCAGAAGCTGAAGAAGTAATTTTGCCCAGTACCACTGGTCAGCTCGGGGTTTTAAGCGGTCACGCGCCCCTACTTACCGCCCTAGAGGTGGGGGTAATGCAAGTCCGTCCCGAAAAAGACTGGATGACGATCGCCCTGATGGGTGGTTTTGCCGAAGTCGAAAATAATGAAGTCACCATTCTGGTGAACGGGGCTGAACGGGGAGACACCATTGACTTAGAATCTGCTCGGACCGCATTTGAGTCGGCTAAAGCGGCCCTAGATGCCACCTCTACCGAAGATAAGTCGGCAACCATGAAGGCGACCAATGCCTTCCGTCGGGCACGGGCTCGGTTTCAAGCTGCCGGTGGCATGGCGTAAGTCGCCTGACCGCAACATGTTGAAAAAAACGCCCCTGATTAATCAGGGCGTTTTTTTCTTCAGACTGTACCAGTGCTATGCCAGCTTGCGGCTAAGCAACGCTTCGATCACGAACTACCGGAAAAGGCCACTTCAGGAAACTTGGCTTGGGCTTCATTCATCGATTTGCCTTTGCCTTCTTCTTGCCAGTAGTTAATAATTTCAGTGGCTTGGTTCAGCAACGCCACCCGCTCCTCGTCAGAAATCCAGTTCTTCTGTTCGAGCTCGGTTTTCATGTCCTCCCAGGCATCATTGCGCGGCCAAAAAAAGTAAGAGGTCAAGGGGCTACTGCCTTTACCCACCACTTGATCGACGGCTAGGGCGACATCTTTGTCGAGCCAAAGCACTTTCAAAAGAAACCGGGCTGTTGTTACGACCTCCACTATGGTCTTTCCCCTTTTGGACTACAGTCCTCCATAGTACCGTAACTTTGATGGCAGAATAGGTCGGTGGTAAGACGATTCCACCTATCCGGGTTTAGCAAGGCAGATTTATGACCGATCAGGCGATCGCAGTATTTGACATTGACGGGGTGATTCGAGATGTGGGGGGGTCCTATCGCCGCGCCTTGGCCGATACGGTAGAGCATTTTACCGATGAGGCATACCGGCCCTCCCCTCAAGAGATTGATTCACTCAAAGCCGAAGGAATGTGGAACAACGACTGGGACGGTTCCCAAGAGCTGATCTGCCGGTATTTTGAGGGTCAGGGAAAAGAGCGATCGCAGCTCGATATCCCCTACGACCGGTTGGTGGACTTTTTTCAACATCGATATCGCGGCCCGAACTTAGACGATCCCAGTCAATGGACGGGCTATATTTCCCAAGAGCCCGTCTTGGTCACCCCTGACTACTTTGAGCGCCTGACCCAAAACCAAATTGCCTGGGGGTTTTTTAGCGGGGCAACGCGGGGATCGGCCACTTATATCTTGGAGCAGCGTCTAGGTCTCACCCAACCCCCGTTGGTGGCGATGGAAGATGCACCGGGCAAACCTGATCCCACCGGACTACTGGCCGTTGTTGCCGCCCTGGGTGGAGAGACAAACCCCGTGCCGATTCTCTATGCCGGAGATACAGTGGCCGATATGCAGACCATCCAAAAGGCTAAGCAGCAGGCCCCAGACCACTGCTGGCTAGCGGTCGGCATTTTGCCGCCCCACGTCAACGCCAGCGATGCCACCTATATGGCCAACTATACCCGTAGCCTTACAGATGCCGGTGCCCATATTGTGTTGCCCGCCCTGACCGCCCTGACCCCAGACTGTATTCAGCAACTGATTGCCCAAGTCGGCTAGTGGTCTGTCAATCTTAAAAATCAGGGTTTCGTAGGTTGGGTGAAACGCAGTGAAACCCAACAATCACCGGCTGTGTTGGGTTTTGCTATCGCGCCACCCAACCTACAAATTGCAGCTTGACGCTGCACTAGTGGGCTGTGGCAGGAACCCAAGCATCATTCCAGATATCTGGGCTCCCCATCCCCCTTAGTCCCCGAGCTCCTCGCTTCCCAGGCCGCCTGAAAAAAGTCATGCTCACAGGCCAGGGCATAGCGATAGGCCGTTTGGACCGGTTCACCCTCGCGGCTGTAGCGATCCACAAAGGTTTCCAGTTGTTGAGCAAGGGCTGCAAACGCGTCGCCGCTGTAGGTCGCCACCCAATCCCCATACTGGTGGGACGGAATCCCTCTCTGGGCCAGGGATTGGCCGATGTAGGCATATAACCGCATACAGGGGGACATGGCCACTGCGGTGAGGTCCACCTCCTGGCTCCAAGCGGTAGCCAGCAAAAAATCGGTATAGCGGCGGGTGGCGGCACCGGGCTGGACTTGGGCCAAATCCACCCCCCAAGTTTGGGCATAGCGGCCATGGAGTTGCAGCTCTTCTAAAACCCCGCCCCCTAAGTCATGGAAGGCCCGAAACCCTTCCCAATCGGGGGCCTTGGCCGCAGCAATACTATAGGCCCTGGCAAAGGCTTCCAAAAAGAAGGCATCCTGACCCACGTAGTAGGCAAAGTTGGCCTTGGGTAAGGTGCCGTCATAAATCCCCTGCACAAAGGCATGGTTCAGAGAAGCCTGGGCTAGATCGAGATTGGTTTGCCAGAGCTGTTGAGAAAGGCCCATAACATTCGTTCAAAAGGTCAACATCGGTTCAAAAATCAACTGGTGATTATTCTCCCTGATCCCCTGGCGGATCCGAGTTCCTGGACGAATCTATGATTGCACCTCCAACAACCGTGGGGAAGTGACGCCTGACCAGGAAATCTGAGCTAAGCCAAATGCAAAGGGTGTTCTAACACCAACGCCACCTTGCCATAGCGGGGGTCAATTTCAACCGCCAAGATCAGCAGTTGTCGGTGGGGCTGATCGCGCTGTTCTGGCAGGATGACTGTGGCCGTCTCCCCGGCGGGTAAAGCCAAGCATTGTTCAAACAGGCTCGGGCGCATCAGGGGCGGCAAAAAGCGATCGTCCCCCATTTGTGCCGCCGGTTGATTGTGAAAAGAGAGCTGACCGGTGCTGGTCAAAATGCCAGCGGGGGTGTCGTACTGATCACACCAGCGCACCGCTAAAAACCATTTAGCATCGGCAAACCGGCGAAAGACTTTATCGGGTTTGGGATGTTGTAGAACCCGATAGCCCGTTTCAACAGTGACAATGGTGCCGCCCAAGAAGCCCACCATCATGCCAATGGTGTCACTCATCTGGCCTCCCTAGAAATAGATGGCCACAATCCTAAAGCGAATGAATAGCCATCCACAGTGTAGGGCGGCTCTAGCAATTTAGTCTGGCGATTCGGCCTGGTAATTCTGGCGAGAGTCAATGTCGCAAGCCCTCTACCAAGGGACTTGCTTATTACAAATGATTTCTATTAAACTCTGCTAACGTTGTTTATTGAATTTTCAAAAATCCTGATGAAACAACTATTTCAGAAAGGTCTTGCCGCTTCAGCTCTCTTAACCCTGGTGATCGGCTGCGCCAGTCCAGCCCCAGAAGATAGCGCTACCCAATCGCAAGAAGATGCCGGTGAAGTCTCCCAGGAAGATGCCGGTGTGGTGAATGTTTATTCCGCCCGTCATTACGATACGGATGAAGATCTCTATGGCCGGTTCTCAGCGCAGACCGGTATTGAAGTCAATGTGATTGAAGGGGAATCTGACGAACTCCTCGAACGCATTCAGGCGGAAGGGGAGAATAGTGAAGCTGATGTGCTGATTACGGTTGATGCGGGGCGACTTTGGCGGGCGGAGGAAGCGGGCGTTTTGCAAGCGGTTGACTCGGCTGTGCTAAACGACAGCATCCCAGAAAGCTTACGCCATCCCGACGGGCTCTGGTTTGGCTTGACCAAGCGGGCGCGGGTGCTGGTTTACAACGTTGATACGGTGGACCCAGCAGAACTCTCTACTTACGAGGCTTTGGCAGAGCCGGAATGGGAGGGCCGCGTCTGCATTCGCAGTTCCGGCAATATTTATAACCAATCTCTCTTAGGTTCAATGGTGGAAACCATTGGGACTGAGGCCACAGAAGCTTGGGTAGAGGGCCTAGTCGGTAACTTAGCCCGAGATCCAGAGGGCGGTGACACCGATCAAATCAAGGCGGTGGCTGCCGGACAATGTGATGTGGCCGTCGCCAATCACTATTACTGGGCTCGGCTAGCCAAGTCCGATGATGCGGCGGAGCAAGAAGTGGTGGCCAAAACGGCTGTGTTTTTCCCTAACCAGGACGATCGCGGCACCCACGTGAATATTAGCGGCGCTGGGGTAGTCGCCAATGCCCCTAACCGAGACAATGCGATCGCCTTCCTGGAATTCTTGACAAGCCCTGAGGCCCAGATGGTGTTTGCCGAGGGCAACAATGAATACCCGGTGGTGGAAGGCGTTGAGGTAGAACCCATTGTGGCCGAACTCGGCACCTTCAAAGTGGATGAAGTCAACGTCAGCTCCTATGGCTCCCACAATGCTGAGGTGGTGCAGATTGTTGATCGAGCCGGTTGGGAATAAGGCTCAATGATCCTGCAATTGCCGAACGTCCTTTCCCAAGACGAACGCCTGGCCATTGGCACCACCCTCGCCACCGCTGAGTTTGTCGATGGCAAACTCACGGCGGGTTGGTATGCCAAAGCGGTGAAGCACAACCGGCAGTTGCCCGCTGAAGCGGGCAAAGATCTGCGGGATCAGGTCAAAACCGTCCTTAATCGTCACCCGCTGTTTCAGGCGGCGGTGAGGCCCAAGCAAATCCACTCGGTGCTGTTGAGCCGCTATGACATCGGCATGTCCTATGGTCGCCATGCCGATAATGCCCTCATGGGGCAGTGGCGCTCTGATGTGTCCTTTACGCTCTTCTTGAATGAGCCCGCCGACTATGACGGCGGGGAATTGGTGATTGAGGGGGCCGATGACGAAGCCGCCTATAAGCTGCCAGCGGGTCAAGCGCTGGTATATCCCTCCTCTGCCCTGCATCGGGTGGAGGAGGTTACCCGAGGGGTGCGCTGGGTGGCTGTGGGTTGGGTGCAAAGCTGGGTGCGGGACCCCACCCAAAGAGAACTGCTATTTGATCTCGATACGGTACGGCGATCTTTGTTTGCCCAAACGGACAAGAGCAATGAATTTGACCTGCTTTCCAAGAGCCTTGCCAATTTGTTAAGGCGGTGGGCGGAATGAGCGATCGCCTATCCCCAGATGCAATCCGATATTATTGACATTAAATCCTATTTGGATGTAAGTTTTTGCCCAGATGTCTTGAGGTTCATTCCCCTTAGTGATGAAAAAATATTTAAAGCCCGTAGAGCTATTCTTGGCGGTGGGTTTAATGGCCACTGTTGCTGCCTGTGGAACCCCTGACACTGCCGGTGGCGAAGGGGTTGAGCCGCCCTCCACTGAGGCTGTTGAAGGCGGTGAGGGTGGTGAAGGCGGCGAAGGCGGTGAAGGTGGCGAAAGTGGTGAAAGTGCTGCAACAACCGAAAATCTGGAATGGGCCAACACCTTTGACGACAAGGCCATCATCACAGCATTTTTAGATAACGTGGTATTACCTCAGTACAGCAGCTACGCCGAGAATACAGCCGCTTTGGGCACCGCGATTGATACCTTTGTGGGTGATTCAAGTGCCGCAAATCTTGCCGCTGTCCGCGAAGCTTGGACGAAGACCCGCACCTCATGGGAAGTGACTGAGACCTTTGCCTTTGGACCAGCCGGTTCCCTGGGTTTTGAGAGGGTGTTTGAAAAGTTATTCTTTGTCCTAATTGCTACGCCAAGCGCCGCACCATGATGCGAATCATCGCCAGATAGATGAAAGTCTCCTCCGTCTCTGGCAAGTACTCGTAAGAGCGATTCAAC
>JAAUQE010000288.1 GCA_012032425.1 Leptolyngbya sp. RL_3_1
CGGGGCCGACCTCAGATATGCGAACCTCAGCGGGGCCGACCTCAACTGCGCCTTGATCAGCGATGCCAACCTCAGCAATGCCAACCTCAGCGGCGCTTTGCTATTTTTTATCAATTCACGAGAAGTTCTCAATCTTGAACCGCTTCAACTCAAGGCAAAACCTTCGCCTTTTTTATGTAATGTTGCCCTACCGACTTATTCCCAACAGCCCCGTGTGAATCCCAATCGCGACTGCGATCGCATTCCCCAACTTTTGAGCAGTCGCTATGATATTTCCCTCGAAGAAGCGCAAGGGATCGTCGATGAAGCTCGACAACACCGGTGGGACTAATCAAAGCCCTGCATTCTGCACCGGGCGCAGGGGCCTGCGCCCCTACGTTCTCCTCATTTTTTCGTGGGTACTCAACCAGACTGCGTATCAGTCATTCGTTGGCTGTGCGATCGCCTCCGCCAGCCGCCAGCGGGCAATCTGAGCAATTTCGACCAAGGCTTGATGGCGCTCGGCCTCGGGGCTGGGGCTGAGCCGCGCTTCAAACGCCGCCAGAATTGTTGCCTTGGTCTGGCCCTTGACTGCCATCACAAACGGAAACCCAAATTTCTGCTGGTAGGCGGTATTGAGCTGTTGAAACCGCTCATATTCCGCAGCGCTCAGTTGGCTGAGCCCCGCCCCTGCCTGTTCAGCCACAGAGGCCGGGGCCATCTGCAGCCGACTGCCCAGATCGGGATGGGCTCGGATCAGCGCCAATTGTTCCGCTGCCGTCATGGCCATCACCACCGCCACCATCTGGGCATGAAGCACCGCGATCGAGGGAAAGGGGCGATCGCCCCAGGCCTGTTGAGCAATCTGAGGCGTATCCTCAAAGACCGGCCCTAACACTGCCACAAAAGTTGCTTGATCCATCTGGTTGATCTCAGCCAGGGTATATGTCGCTTCAACCATGGGAGGCCATCGCTAGGGGACTCAAGGGACAAGCGGGTAAATAGTGTACCGCTTCACCAGGGCGCAACGCCTTGCGCCCCTACCTCAGCAACTTTTGTGCCTGGTATGTTTTTTGACTGCGGATCCCCAATGGGTATGGGTCACTTGGCCATAGGACCCATTAGGCTTTTTCTAAGGGGGCCATGGTCAGACCGGCGCGGCTCAATTGGCTATGGTAAAGCTCCGCCTGCTCTAGCGGCCCCACCCAGACCGTGGCTTGGCCTTCATGGTGGATTTGGTTAGTGAGTTCCCAAGCGCGATCGCTCGACATGTGGGGAATATATTGGACCAAACACTCCGCCACATGCTGAAAGGTGTTGAAGTCGTCGTTCAGCACAATAATCTTGTAGTTGGGATAGGGCTGACGAGTGGTCTGTCGAGATTTTTCTGGGGCTAATGTCGGCGACGCTGTACTGGCTTGAGACGCAATAGCAAAGAACACTGACATCGGTACAGTTATTTAAAAAATCACTACGTTTTGACTGAATCCAGTGTATCGAATCCCTCGGACCTAAAGCCCATACCTTGCAACTTCCCGGCCTTACTGTTGATGAATAAACCGGGCTGGATAGGTCTGCTTCAGCGCCATGTAGATGTAAATCGCCAGCAGCGTCACTAAACACAGCGTTCCTAAGGTGTTGTAAGTCTCGATGATGCGCTGTGGGCTCCACCCATAGTTAACCAGAGCATTCATATCGCCATGCTCTGGGCCACCCCACAGCGACCCCCAAGGAATCGTCGCCTGTCCCCGAGCAATTTGCTGCCATAGCCAAAGCTGCCCCCAAAAGGTGAAGGCCGCCCCTAACGCCACCGGATACCGATAAAAGTCCCAGCGCCAGTAAGCAGGCAGGGGGAAGTAAAAGCTCACCATCAGCAGCGTACAGAGGTAAAACTCTCCGCCAATGCCCCCAAAATTGAGCAACATTTCAAAGGTATCTGGGGGCATCAGCCAGGTCATCCCAAATTGGAGGAGTCCTAACATGACAGCCAATATCATCGGCCACCGCTGCTGCTCCCGTCGCCCCGACCAATACAGTAGGCCCAGCAAGACCAGCAGCCCCAGATAGACCAACAGCGATCGCTCCGGCTCCACAGCGGTCCAGCCAATCGGTAGGGGAATTGCTTTTCGCCCCGCCAGCCAAGCCACCGTGGCATGGCCAAATTCGTGGAACCAGATTTTGACGCCAAACAATAGAGAGGACACCACCGGCGAGGCATTCATCACCATCGCCAACCCCATCAAGGCCGGGAAGATCAAGACGTTGCTATACCGGTTATTAAAAGAGAGCAGATCGGAATCATGGGCCGCTAACCGCAACTGCGATCCCCGAAACGATCGCCTCCACACCATCTTTTGGCGGCTATTGAGACCGTAAACCGTGACGTTCTCAATCTCAGTGGTTCCCACAATCGCTCGACCCGCTTGGGTTAATAGGGTGTAGACCCGAGCCACGACTCGGTGAGAAGGCTCTTTGGGGTTGGCGGGCAGTTGAATTTCTAAATGCCCTTGCTGTAGCCTGACCCGAGCCGGTAAGCCCTGTTGGCGGAACAAGACCGTGAGCAACTCCGTTGGGGTTGCTTCCTCCCCAGGATCACTCCAGCTTTCAGCAACCAACGGTTGGGGTGGTCTGTGCAGGTGTTGCTTGAGGGTGTTACGGGCAGATTTTAGAGAGATGACAGCTTCTCGGCCCCCCTGCTTAAGCCTTAAAGATTTAAGTTTGAAATAAGCGGCTTCTACCTCAGCCAAAGGCGCTCCCGTGGGCAGTTGCAAGGTCTGATAGGCCGCCTCAATCGCCCCTGGGTCCGCCGCCCCATGGCTCGCAGCCGATTCCTGAGCCACCGCCGCTGTTTCGCCGGATGCGACGTCCTCCCCAGACCTGTCATCACCGTTATCGGCAGCTTGCCCCTGACCATAAGCCGCTAACAACGCCATCTCTTGACGCCAACTGGGGGTGGCTTGGCCCGTGACCTGGCCAATGACGGTCAGAATCCCAATCGAAGGGATATCTAGCTTTTCAACCCCTTTGCAGAGATACCCGGCCACCGTTTCGGGGGGCGGGGCAGGTGCTGAGGTGACCCAAAGGGTGAGCTGGTAAGCCTCACGTACGGCTCGGACTTGGATGCCTTTGGGGTGCAAAGTGCGATTGAACAGCATCGCGATCGCGTCGGCCTCCCCAGCTTTGGCACGATCTAATGGTGATGGTGTACGCATCGCATCGCTCCTAGTCCCCTAGATGTAGGTTGCCCAGCCTGGGGCAGTGAGCTTAAAGTTTTGGGTACAGAAGCGTTTGGGGCAGTACCAGTCCCCCCGTTAAGATGAATATATTCATCATCGAAAGCAGGTCATATGTTAGACGAGCAGGCGAAGAAAACCCTACTGCGCAAAATTCCCCACGGTCTCTACATTTGTGGCGTCCGCAATGGCGATGAGATGAATGGCTTTACCGCCAGTTGGGTGATGCAAGCCTCCTTTCAGCCCCCCCTAGTGGTGAATTGCGTGAAGCAAGACTCCACATCCCACGCCATGATTAAGGCCAGCGATACCTTTGCCCTGAGCGTCCTAGAGGCCGGACAAAAGGAAATGGCACAAAACTTTTTCAAACCCCTGCGACGGGTGGGCAACAAGTTTGAGGACATTGAGTTTTATGAGGCTCCCGAAACCGGCTGTCCCGTGATCAAAGACAGCCTGGGCTACGTCGAATGTCGGGTTGTGGGCGCAGTCGAACAGGGCGACCATACCGTCTTTGTCGGCGAAGTGGTGGGGGCCACCCTGCACCGAGAAGGAGAACCGCTGCTGCTAGAGAGTACCGGCTGGAATTACGGCGGGTAGCGGCAGATGGATAGTCCTATCACTTGAACTACCCAGTACTAGGGGACTAGAACAGCAGACGAGGGATATATGCCTGTTCTGTGACATGAAACTTTGCACTTGCCAATAAGGTTTGTTACATTCGTGGGCATAGACTTAAATCTATAGCTCTTTCATCCCCTACCCCCATGTTGTTCAAACTCTTCACCAAGCCTCGTCCGATCCGTCCCCTATCTCGGGTTTACGATCTCAAGTCTCGCTTGGACTGGGGAGAGCCCGCCCTCACTATCGTTGACATCCGCGATCGCCCCAGCTTTAACGATGGCCACATCACCGGCGCGATTTCCATCCCGATGGCCGGACTCGTCAGTCGGGCTCAGCAACAGTTGGGGCTAGCCCGCGACATTTATCTTTGTGCCGGTTTAGACGAGGAAGCTGTGGCCGCTGCTGAACAGCTCAAGGCCGCAGGCTATCAGCGAGTATCCGTGGTGCGCGGTGGGGCCGCCGCCTGGAAAGCGGCAGGATTCCCGATCGAAAGGACCCGCTTGATAGCCGCCTAAAATCTAATTAGCCCTAACCCTGTAAAGCAGCTTGTCAGGTACAGCCCAAGGCCCCCTATCCTTCCCAACGGATGACTGTTGGGAAG
>JAAUQE010000289.1 GCA_012032425.1 Leptolyngbya sp. RL_3_1
TGATGTGAGGAACGGTTACTTTCAAACAGCCTCTAAGGTCCTCTAAGAGCTGTTTGAAAAGTTTGCGGGGTTAGCTTTAGTCACCTGCACCCCCTAGAGAGAGCCACGAATAAATCAAGGTTGTAGCTCCTGCCCCGAGGGCATCAGGTATCCTTTCAAACTCGGGTCACCCCTTTTCAAACAGCCTCTAAGGAGATTTCTGGAAAAGACGATACCCGTAAGGGCGGTTTTTGTTGATCTCTTTTGGCCACAACAACAGGCCCCCAAGCTAAACCCGCCCCTACAACACCGGTATATTCATTGTCGGAAATCTCCTCAATGGGCGCTTCGGCTAGGCACCTGATATAGTACCTAGCCAAAGGTCCAATTACTGAGGACGTTCTTGGCGGCGCTCTTGGCGGCGCTGCGTCATCAGGTCGCGCAGTTCTTGCTGCTGTTCCTCGGTCAAGATTTCACTGATGTCCTCACGGGAATCCATCATTACTGCTCTAATCTGATCTCGTTGAGCATCGGTTAAATCGGCTGCGGCGATCGCCTCCCGGAAGTTACGGTTCCCTTGCAGGGTCTCAAAAAACTGGTCCCGCTGTTCCTCAGTCAAGATCGCCTCAATGTCGCTGCGACGAGCCTCAAAAATGCCCTGGATTTGGCTCTGCTGTTCTGCGGTCAAATCAAGCTCTTGCAAAATTTGACCCGGATCGGCAAGAGCGGGACTGGGCTGGCTGATCAGGGCGGTGGTGCTGAGGGTGACGGCACCGACTAGGGCGACCAGACCGAGTTTGAGATAGCGTTTCATGATGATGCGCTCCAAAGAATGAGTAACGTAGCTTGAAACGACTCCATCCTAAAAACTAAGCCCAGTCGCCACCTGAAGCCCAGGTCATGATTCAACCGTGACTTTCGTCATGGCCTTAAGCGTGACCCGATGCGCTTTGATAAGGGAACGTCTCTGAACGATGCCATGGCCTTACCTGCCTTGATTCGCCCCCAGAATCACCCGTTTCCATTTTTACTGCATATGGAATGGGTGCTCTTGGCTGTCGCTATCTTGAGTGAGTTAACGCCGGTCCCCCTACCGCACCGCATCGCGAGTCCAGGCATTGCCCTAGCCAGCTTACTAATCTTTGGGGCGCTGGGTTTATGGCTGCCTTCAGGACGATTGGTCCCCGCCATTTTCCATATTGCGGGCCAGTTTTTGCTGATTTTGATCGCCACCCAAGCGGGACTGGCTGGGCTGCGGTTGTTTCCATTTCTTTATCTGATTTTATTAATCCGCAGTTGCCTGATGGTGGGCATGACCGGACGGCTGATGGTGTTGGCCACCTCCTTTGTGCTGTTTTTAGGGGTGGTACAGGTGCGTTTACGGACCTTAAGCGATCGCATCGATCGCCTCCCGCCTTGGGCCGCACGTCGCTTTGTGCCCCTGCTGATGGGCATTCAAGTCAATCTCGTCTTTTTGTTTGCGGTGCTGCTGGTGTTTGTGCTGTTTATGGTGAATGCCCTGCTGGCAGAACGACAGCGGCGAGAAGAACTGCACCGGGCTAACGCGCAGCTCCGAGCTTCGGCGGCACAAATTGAAGCGCTAGCCCTAGCCCAGGAGCGCAGCCGCATTGCCAGGGAAATTCATGATTCCCTGGGGCATTCGCTAACCGGCTTAAACATTCAACTGGAGGGGGCCTTAAAGCTCTGGCACGGTGATCCCGCCCAAGCCCAAGCCTTTGTACAACAGGCGAAGGTAATGGGTTCCACCGCCTTAGCCGAGGTGCGTCAGGCGGTGGCCACGGTCCGGGCTGATCCGTTACAGGGGCAGTCCCTAGAGGGGGCCATTACCGCCCTGACAAAACAGTTCCAGCAAGCCACTGGCGTTACCCCCACGGTGACCCTAACGGTCCCCCCCTACTCGCCCTCATTAGCAGCCACCCTTTACCGGATGTTGCAGGAAGCCTTGACCAATATTTGCAAGCACGCCCAGGCGTCCAGCGTCACCCTGACGCTCCAACCCAGTCAACGTCAGGGTGACGCTGGGCTTGCAGTGCGTATCCAGGATGATGGCCAGGGTTTTGCTTGGCAATAATCAGACAGGCTTTGGTTTGCAGGGCATTCAAGAACGGGCTCAGGCTGCGGGGGGAACCCTGGAAATCAGGAGTCGCCCGCACCAGGGCTGCACCTTAGAGATTTGGCTACCGATGGGGAGGCGATCGCCATGATTCGGGTATTGCTAGTCGATGATCAGGCGATTATGCGCCAGGGACTCCAGGCCCTGCTGGAGTTAGAGCCGGATATCCGGGTGGTGGGCCAGGGGAGCAATGGCCGGGATGCCTTAGCCGTGATTCGAGCCCAACTGACCACCCCAGATGCCGTGGATGTCGTGTTGATGGACCTCCGTATGCCGGTAATGGATGGGGTGGCCGCCAGTCGTGAGCTGCGCCAATGCTGCCCTAGCGTCAAGGTGCTGGTGCTGACCACGTTTGATGATGACGAGCTTGTCCATCAGGCCCTAGCGGCGGGGGCGATGGGATATCTGCTCAAAGACACCCCCTCAGAGGAGTTAGCCGATGCGATTCGGGCCGTGCAGCGGGGCTACAGTCAATTTGGCCCTGGTATTTTTCAAAAAGTTCGTCCCGCGCCCCCGGCTATCGCGTCAGCCACGGTGGAAGTCCCTTTGGGGTTTGAGGCGTTAACCCCTCGGGAAAGGGAAGTGCTAGCCCTGATCGGCCAAGGCGCTAGCAATCGAGAAATCGCCAGCGCCTTATATCTTTCAGAGGGGACGGTTAAAAACCATGTCACCCATCTGCTCAATCGATTAGCGTTGCGGGATCGGACCCAGGCCGCGCTGTTGGCTGCATCCCTGGGAAATCTTCTGGAGGAAGACCCTCTCTAACCGCAACGCTTTAACGGAAACGGCGCTGCTTGCGGCGCGCCACGGCCTTGCGTTTACGTTTTTCCTGGGGCGTTTCAAAATGCCGCCGCCGCTTGACTTCCGAGAAGATACCGGCCTGCGATACCTGGCGTTTAAAACGCCGCAGGGCAGACTCTAAAGCTTCATTTTCACCGACTAAAACTTGGGCCATACGGATCTGATTAGACTCGACAACTGGAACTCAACAACAAATAAGGCTGTTAAGACTCGCCATAATCACTTCTGACTGATGTTCAGAAGACTAAAAACAGCTTAGAAGCCTTTGAAAATCGTCTGCACGAAACGAGGACACACGGTGCCCGTTCGTTAGTCCAGAGTCTACCATAGGCCGCTTACAACATCCATTCCAACACCATGCCCACGCGACTATCTTGGCGGGTAGCGGTATTTTGGGTTTGGATATCGGTGGAAAGTCGCAGTTGAGAGGTCACCGCATAGCCGACGGAAAATGTGGTCAACCCCACTTCGTTATTGGTGCCAGGGGCCACCCAAGTTTGGGTCAGGGTCAGATCGGCGGCTCCGGTCCGTGAGGGAATCAGGACCACCCGAAACCCTACATTCAGCCCTTCACTGATGTAGGCGGGGGTCTCTAAGTGGCGGTAGCCGAAGACTGGGGCAAAGTTGCCATAGCTGCCCAAGGGCAAGACATAATACTGGGCATCAACGCCGTAGCTGGTGCGATCGCCCCGGCCATTTTGGCTGTACTCGGCGCTGACAGTGAGGGGAGTGCGCCCAACAAAAATATCCTGCACCCCCACATAGAGCCCGCCGGTATGGTCATTGGAGGGGAAATGGGCGTAACCCAGCCGCAGCCGGGTGCGAAAAGCGGGGTCGTGCTTAATCTCAGCGGCGATATCAGGGATCCCTTCGAGCCACCGTTGCAGCACGGGGCTGCTCTCGATCAATGCCGGATCAACATCAATGGGGTTATCGGCGTCAGCGATTGCGATCGGGGCATTACTGCGGTCTACATGGGGCGCTAGCAAGGCGGCTGACGAGGGGGCCGCGTTCAGATCAATCGGTTCGGCAGGGCGGCTCCCGGCCCGATCTGACTGAGTCTCCTGCTCCTGCGCAAGGGGAGCTTGCACGGGGTGAACTACAGCGGCTGGATTTTGCAGGCGATCGCCCCACAATCTGCTGTGTCAGATGCTTTGTTAAGGGTAGGCAGAGCCTCTGCGTGCCCCTCACCTATCCCCAGTAGCAGTGCTGCCAGCCCCAGTCCGAGACCGGTACACCCCATCAACCCCTGGTTACTGATCATGCCAATTTGCCCCTCGCCGCCGCACCATTATCTTCTGAAGATACACAAAAAGACGGTCCCCATCAGGAACCGTCTCTTTATCAGCTATTGCCCCAGGCCCAAGACCGACCTAGTACCGGCTGGTATAAGTAACCTAACTGTCAGCCCTCACCCTAAATCCCTCTCCCAAAGGGCGAGGGACTAAGAGTCCGGCTCCCCTTCGCCCTTTGGGAGAAGGGGCTGGGGGATGAGGGCGTATTGGCAAGGAAACTTAC
>JAAUQE010000290.1 GCA_012032425.1 Leptolyngbya sp. RL_3_1
CGGCCTTTGGGGCCGAGGGTGACGCCGACGGCTTCGGCGAGGATGTCCATGCCGCGTTCTAGGGCACGACGGGCGTCTTCGTGGTAAATGATTTTCTTGGCCATGGGTAAGTTCCTTTGAGGGTAAATGGGATGAGATGAATGGATTATTGTTTGTTCGTTACGGGTGGTTGCTGGCTCATTAGCCAATCACTAATCACCAGATAACGGTTTAAGCCAAGGTCGCCAATACATCCGATTCCCGCAGCAGCACGTAATCGTCAGTACCCAGCTTGATATCGGTGCCGGCGTACTTGGAGTACAGGACTTTATCGCCGACTTTCACTTCTAGGGTCTGCACCGAGCCGTCGTCGTTGCGTTTGCCGGGGCCGACCTGAATCACCTCACCCACTTGGGGCTTTTCTTTGGCGGTGTCAGGCAAGAGAATGCCGCCAGCGGTTTTTTCTTCAGCATCGCTAACTTTGACTAGGATGCGATCGCCCAGGGGCTTGACGGTAGAAACAGCTAGAGAAATAGCAGCCATGGGTAGTAATCCTCCGGTGAATTTAAAATGTTGAAGCAAAGACAGAGGCTGGGGGCATTGACCCAGGATGCCAGCGTCCTGATTGAGGACGTCGATCAGCGCATTCCCAAATCAAGGGCATATTCAGTGCATTAGCACTCTCCCCATCCGAGTGCTAATTTACCGGCAGTCGCGGTCTACAGGCAATTCCACTGCGGGTACGGGTTGCCGAACTCTGACGAGTGGCTGCGATCGCGTCTTCCTAAGACTCCGGGAAATGGGAATACATTATATTGAAAGCTGGCAGCACCTTAGGGGTCTTCAGCAAAATGGCCAGCGCTATTTCAGGATTCCAGAAAATTGCCGAGCTATTGCAGGCTGCGGATCAGCGTATTGGGAATCACTGCATCATCCCAACTCTCCGGCTCTTCCCCCACCCGCACCACCACTAACTCCAGAGATGGAATCACGTAGACCCGCTGCTGTCCGCGCCCATCCAAATACACCGTATCTGCGGCCAGAAATGCCGCATTGGCCTGCTGGTCCACATTGGGATAATCGGCGGTGCGGGCCTTTAACCAAATCTGATAGCCATAGGTGGGTTCAATCGGTGACGGTACCTGCATCTGGGCGATCCATCCTGGCGGGACCACCGCCCGATCGCCCACCTGGCCCCCATCTAAAATCAACTGCCCCAGCCGTGCCCAGTCTTGTGCCGTAGCAAACAAGCAGCAAAACGTTTTCGCGGTGCCGTTCGGGCGATCCAGCCATACCGTCGCATCACTGGCTCCGATCGCTTGCCAGAGACGGCTTGATAAATACTCGGCATAGGGCACTCCGGTGGCCCGCTGCAGCACCAAGCCCAAAAATTTGGCTATTGGCGTTGTTGTACGCATAGGTTTCACCAGGGGGCGCAACAGTGGGGATGCCCAGGGCGGTGGCGGCCACATCGGAGCCCAGATACATCTGCACCAAATCTGAGAAGGGACTGTCGGTGCGATCGCGGTTTCTCAACCCCGACTGCATATAGAGCAAATCTTCGAGGGTGAGGGTGGGGCGATAGTCCGCTGGTCCATTGCGCTGCTGCCATTCCGGTAGGTAGGTGGCAATGGTGTCTTGCACCGAGCCGATGTGCCCTTCCTCAATGGCGATGCCGATTAGGAGCGCCAAAACGGTCTTGGACATGGACATGGCGTTGAACGTGCTGCTGGCGGTGTAGCCCTGCCAGTATTCCTCCCAAACCAGCTCACCCCGATGGAGCACGAGCAGCGCCCGCGACTGCCGTTCAGCGGCATAGGCTGAGGCCGTTTCTAAAGCTGCCGTTGGCACTGTGTCCGTCGTGGCCGTGGGGATGGGGGTGGTGAAATCCCCCGGCACTAGGGCCATGGGTTCGTACCAATCAACGGTGGTGATGGGGTTTTCGGGGTAGGTCGCCGCCCGCCTGAGCAGTCGCCAATCGAGGCTCAGGCTACCCCCCGCCAAAACCGTCAACGCAGTCACCAGCATCGGATAGCGTTTTTCATGCTTGCCAGCCAGCACGGAACGAATACAGAGAACCCATGCCGGATCATAGACCTTTCTTCCCTCGCCCTGGCCCCCGGCCCTGTCCTAATCGAGGGAGTGGCTCCTGTAAAATCTCTGGCAGCAGTTCATGATGCCAAAACCCATTGACTGCCCGCTGCTGTTTCGTAGGAGCGATCGCGTGATTGAGCACCGCCACCCTATCCCCCTGATGGCCGGAGGCTGTAGTTTAGCGCTACTGCTGATGGCCGCCACCGCTTGCCAGTCCGGCGTTTTACTGGATGAAGATCAGGCTGTATCTGACGAGCAGGCGTCCGCCACCGTCGAGATCAACCTGGATGAGCTAGACGACTTTGCCAGGGATCATCTCGTCGATGTCCAAGACCTTTCCATTCAGGACGGGATTGAATATTGCGGCCTCTATGGCTATGACCCCAGCGGTGAACTGGTGGCGACTCCTGCCATTCCCGGCGACCCAGACAGTTGCGATCCGGGTGAGGATCCGGCAGAGTTTGTGGCGATCGCCTCGTACCACACCCATGGCTCCTACTCCCCTGACGCTGATTCTGAGGTGCCTTCTGTAGAGGACTTGGCCGGAGATATTGATGACCAGCTCTACGGCTATATCTCGACCCCAGGGGGGCGACTCTGGTTTAACGATTGGGAAAGTGAAGTGGCGACCGTGATTGATCCGGGGGCGATTGAGCCGGATCCCGATTTTCAAGACTGCCCTGCTTTTCCAGCCGATACTGAATATACGCTGCCAGAGTTAGAGGCGCGAGCTGAGACTGATCCGGGTGAATGCTAGTACTGGGTGGCTCAAGTACCAGCACTATTGCTGAGAGCAGGGGTGCTTAAGGGGCAAGACTTATTTGTGCCTAGATTTTCCTCTATGCTGAATTGTAGATAGGCTCAGAAAGCCTCCGGCAGGTTTTAAAGCGCCAAGTCTTTATCTATAGGCTTTCTGTCGTCGCCAATGCCGCAAGCTTTGCACATTGGCGATATCAAGAACTTCAGGGTCTTCGCGCCCCAGGGATATCCCAGGATTAATCCACCTGTAACCCCACGGGTTTTACCGTCAGATTACTAAGAGGCTTTCTTGATCAATGTTCAGACGTAAATCCGCCCCGCTCCTCACCTACATCAGCCAAAAAACCGAGTTTGAGGGCGTCCTACATGCGGAGGGGATGCTGCGGGTCGATGGCATTATCCATGGCACCGTCGATATTCAAGGGGACCTGGAAATTTCGTCTACGGGGCTGGTGGAGGGGCCAGAGGTCAAGGCCCACAACATTATTGTGCAAGGGGTCCTAAAAGCGCGGGTATTTGCTAAGGGCAAGCTGACCCTGAGCCGCACCGCCCGCCTAGAGGGCGATGTGGTGGCGGGTTCCCTAGAGATTGAGTCCGGGGCTTACTACACCGGCTATATCGAAACCAATGATGCCAACAAAACCCTCCCGGCAGCGCGGGAACTGCCTGAACTCTACGGCACCACCGAAATCACGCCGAAAATTTAGTCTGTGGTCGTAGGCGACGGCATCCGGTTAGGCAGGGCCTTTAGGGGGCTAGGGAGATTTGATGCGGGCACCTGCCTGTGCTGGGTCTCACTTCGTTTGACCCAGCCTACATCAATCACAAATTAAGAGCTGACAGACCACTAGGCAAAATCATTCAGGGACGTTTGGGGCGATCGGCAGTGATCGAGTTCGTAGCCGGGGTAGATGAGGTGGGTCGGGGGGCCTTATTTGGGCCAGTGGTGGCTGCCGCTGTGATTTTGCTGCCAGCGGAAGAATCGGTCCTGAAGGAACTGGGCGTCAAAGATAGTAAGCAACTCAGCCAGCATCAGCGAGAATCCCTCGATGCTCACATCCGCAAGTTGGCGATCGCTTCCGCAGTCGGCATGGCCAGCACCCGTGAAATTGACCGGATTAATATTTTGCAGGCGGCTTTACTGGCGATGAAGCGAGCGGTGCGGCGCTTGGACCCGGCCCCATCCCTTTGTCTGATCGACGGCAACCAGGTGGTGCCAAATTTGGGGATTGAGCAGCGCACCGTGATTAAAGGGGACCAAACGGAATTGGCGATCGCGGCGGCCAGCATTGTGGCGAAGGTGTGGCGCGATCGCTTGATCATCCGTCTGGCTGAGCGCTATCCCGGCTATGACCTCGCCGCCAACAAGGGCTACGGCAGCCAGCGTCATCGCGCCGCCCTAGGGACCCTGGGGCCATCGCGCCAGCATCGCCAAACCTTTAAGGGGTGTCAGCCTGCCCCGTAGATCAAACCGTAATGGCGGCTCATGCAGTACTGCAATAAAATGCACTTGCACAACCCATTCAGCCCAGCGGGGGGATTGATCGCAGCCCGCGATCAATCGGGGAAATCCATAGGGGGAGCCATGGCCAAGAC
>JAAUQE010000093.1 GCA_012032425.1 Leptolyngbya sp. RL_3_1
CCTCCCCCCTAAACCCGTAGCTGGGGCCAGAAAGCCTTCGGCACGCTTCATCGCCCCAATAACTCAAACAATCCATCATCAATGTCATAGCCCAACATTTGGGTCATAAACTTCAGCCGCGTCACCGGTTGGTCCCCCTGCTCCCGCAGCCAGCGGCTAATCATAAAAATCTTGCCCATCACAAAAATCTCCAAAACCCTCGGGGTTGTAGCGAATCCCCTCCGAGGGACTGAACTGATGGGGCACCAGCATTGCCGCATAGCGGGCCAGTTCCCCCGCCTCCCAATCCAGCACCAGCGGTAGCCACGGGTAGAGGCTGTCGAGGCGAATAAACCAGAGCCGCACCTCTGGAATTTCCGATAACTCCCGAGGATCGGTAGGGTCCCGAGGAAAATCAATCTCGAACGTGAGCTTCACCTCAGGATCTAAAATCTGCCCCTGGGTCAACAATGGCTCCAGCACTGCGATCGCCGGGGCTAAATCGAGCTGCGCCAGCGCCGCTGCCGTCAGGGTAATCGTATGGGCCATGACATCTCCGATCGGGTCAACCCTTATTTTGCCAGGTGTGACGGTGGACCATGGCATCATAGGAAGGCTTTATCGCTGTCTGCTCCCCTTAGTCTCCCAATAACCGTCCCGGCTTCTAGACCCTCGTGATCGCTATGACCGCCCAGCCCACCCGCGTTTGCATTACCCTCGGCACCCGCCCCGAAGCCATTAAGTTGGCCCCGGTGATTAAAGCCTTTCAGCAGGCCCCCGGTTTTGAGACCCGCGTGGTGCTCACCGGCCAACATCGTGAAATGGTGGCCCAGGTGATGGATTTGTTTCAGATCGCGGCCCATGAAGATCTGGACATCATGCAGCCCAAGCAGAGCCTCACCGACATTACCTGCCGCAGCCTGCAAGGGTTGGAAACCTGCTTTCAGCGACTGCAACCCCAACTGGTGATCGTCCAGGGCGATACCACCACCGCCTTTGCCGCTGCCCTCGCCGCCTTCTACCAGCAAATTCCCGTTGGCCATGTGGAAGCGGGACTGCGCACCGACGATCTGCTCAACCCCTTCCCCGAAGAGGCCAACCGCCGCCTGGTGTCGCAAATTACGCGATTGCACTTTGCCCCCACCGAAACCGCCGTGGGGCATTTGCACAAGTCTGGGGTGGTGGGGCAAATTCACCAAACCGGCAATACCGTCATTGATGCCTTGCTCACCGTTGCTGGCCAGCGGCCCGACTGCCCCATCCCCGGTCTGGATTGGGAGGCTTACCGGGTGATGCTCTCGACGGTGCATCGCCGCGAAAACTGGGGCGAGCCCCTGCAAGATATTGCCACCGGCTTTTTGACCCTGCTGGATCGCTTCCCCGATACGGCCCTGCTGCTGCCCCTACACCGCAACCCCACCGTCCGGGAACCGCTACAAGCCCGCCTGGGCGATCATCCCCGCGCCTTTCTCTGTGAACCGTTGGACTACGGGCAATTGGTGGGGGCGATGCAGCGCTGCACCCTGTTGTTGACCGATTCTGGCGGATTACAAGAAGAGGCTCCTGGCTTAGGAAAGCCGGTGCTGGTGCTGCGGGAGACGACGGAACGACCTGAAGCGATCGCCTCCGGCACCGCCAAGCTCGTGGGCACTGATCCAGCGGCCATTGCCAGCGCGGCCTCTGAACTGCTCAGCGACGCCACCGCCTATGACACCATGGCCAAGGCGGTGAACCCGTTTGGGGACGGCAAAGCCGCTGAGCGCATCGTTGAGATTGTGCGGCAGTATTTTAGTTGAAAATTCAAAATTGACAATTCAAAGTTCAAACGTAAATCAATGGACACCCATAAACCGAGGTTTAGGGTGTGTTGTGGCGACAGCCCAACGCACCATTCTCACGGCTTTGGGGCGTTACGGCAATGCCTAACACACCCTACAAAGTCGGCCCCCCTTGTTAAGGGGGGGGGCGAAGCTGGGGGAATCTTTGACACCGTTCATGGTGTAGCGTGACCCATTCCCACATCATCGTCGTTGGCGGTGGGGCAGCGGGCTTCTTTGGGGCGATCGCCGCAGCCAGAGCCCATCGTCAGGCCGAGGTCACCCTGTTGGAAGCGGGACCGGAACCTTGGCCAAGGTGCGAATTTCCGGTGGGGGGCGTTGCAATGTCACCCACCATTGCTTTGAACCAGCCCAACTGGTGACCCACTATCCGCGCGGCGGCAAAGCGTTGCGGGGGGCGTTTACCCGCTTTCAGCCCCGGAATACAGTGGACTGGTTTCAGGACCGGGGGGTGCGCCTCAAAACCGAAGCCGATGGTCGCATGTTTCCGGTGACGGATGACTCGGCCACGATTGTGGATTGCCTACAGCGGGAGGCTCGGCAGCTTGGGGTAACGCTGCGGGTTAAGGCAGCAGTGAGTGGGATAACCCGAAATGAACCTGGGTTCACCGTGACGTTGCGGTCAGGAGAAATCTTGCGGTGCGATCGCCTACTTCTAGCCACGGGCAGCAGCCCCCAGGGCCACCGCATCGCCGCTAGTCTGGGCCACACCATCCTGCCCCCAGTACCGTCCCTGTTTACCTTTAATGTGGCGGATCGAGCCCTGCGGGATTTGGCGGGGGTCTCGGTGGAACCGGTGGATCTAAAGCTCTCCCCTACCGGACACCAAACCCCTGACCCAAACCGGACCCCTGCTGATCACCCATTGGGGCTTGAGCGGTCCAGCGGTGCTGAAGCTGTCGGCCTGGGGCGCGCGATCGCTCCACGCCCAGCGCTATCGAGGGACATTGCAGGTGAATTGGCTCCCGACCATGACCCTAGACGACGTGCGCGCCCAGTTGCAAACCGCCCGCGATCAGGTGCCCAAACGGGCGATCGTCAATCATTGCCCTGTGCCACTACCTCGGCGTCTCTGGGTGTATTGGGTGCAGCGGGCCGGTCTAGAGGACACCCTCACTTGGGCCAACCTACCGAAAAAGGGGCTGAATGCCCTGGTGGAGCAAATCAGTCGGGGGCAGTTTGAGATCGCGGGCAAGGGCGTTTTTAAAGAAGAATTCGTCACCTGTGGCGGTGTGAAGCTCTCAGAGGTGGATTTTAAAACAATGCAAAGTCGCCGCTGTCCGGGGCTCTTTTTGGCGGGGGAGGTACTGGATATTGATGGGGTGACGGGGGGCTTTAATTTCCAGAGTGCCTGGACGACAGGGTGGTTGGCGGGAAAAGCGATCGGGCTGTCTGCTGAATAGCTCAATGGGATGACGACTGATCGATGGGTTCCTCGGGATCCAGCCAATGGAACGTCATCCGCTCCTGGGGGCGAGGGCCAATGGGATCCCAAACACCTTCTAAGTAGGTGGGCTGGATTAAATATAAGATGGCTTCCAACGCAGAATCCTTGGACGGCAAGGGTTACACGCTTTGTGAAGCGACGACGTTTCACAAATAATTGCGCCTACCTACTTAACACCTGCATTTCTTGCGAAATAGTCAACCACTCTCCCGGTAATGCCCACACTGCCTCAATCAGCTCCACAGGGGGACTTTGGGGGAGTGTCTGCACAACCTGCCATTTCTGGAACTGCTCCGGGACATTCCACAGCACTAACTGAATTCGAGACCAGGTGTTAAGCGGTACGTCATCAATGAGGGCACCGACCCCGCCAACACCATGATCCTGTTTCAACTGGTGGGCAATGGTTTTAGCGTGCTGCCACCAGCGTTCTCGCCGCCCAGCGTCTGCTTGTTGCTCATGGGTGATGCGCTGTAGCACTCGCACCCATTCATAGCCAGCGACGAGCTTCACCGTTTCAACCAAGCCTAGGCTCATCAGCATAAGCGCGATCGCGTTTCGGGTTCCCGTTTCTCCGCCAATCAGGGGAAAAGGCGGGCCTTCTAGCTTAGTTTCCGGGCACCAGCTCATGAATTGCTCAACGCTGATGGGTTGAGGTTCCAGGCTAATGGTCGGAGCAAACGGCATACTGCCATAGCCGAGTTCTGACCCCGGTTCCCGGCATAAATGCCACTGACGTGGCTGCTGCAGGCTGGTGAAGGCTAAAAGTTTCTGAGTATAGGGCGACACATTTTGATCTAACGTCAGCCAAAAGATGTCGGGGCTAAAACTCAGGCAGTCCACACCACGGTAGCAACCATCCGAGTCTAGGTGTACGGGCTGATATCCGCCAGGTGTCCACTGCCAGAAACTGAACCTTTGGCCGACTGGATCGACAATCCAGTAATGGGGAATCTGGGCCTGCTCATAAAGGCAGAAGCGATCGCCCTCGTCCAACCCACGGCGTTCAGGTAAGCTGACCTCAACCACGAGATGAGCGGGAAGTTCGGTGTAGCAATCATGGAAACGGTTGGTGGCCAACTGCTCAGCCGTCAGCATCAAAATGTCGGGCGTCAAGACATCTTTTCCCAGTTGCAGTCCGTAATTTGGCCCAAAGCAGCAGCCTAGATGGGAGCAGCCCAGCGTCACCATCAGCGATTGCCGGAGGTGGTCACGCACCCAGCGATGCTCGCCAGTATATTGAGAGCCCAGGAGTAGACTATCGGCGGATCGAGATGCCGATGCCAACGGTAGCGATTCTGCCCAGCGTTGCCACTCCTCCGATGTCTGGCAAGAAACGCCATAGGCGAGACGCAGGGCTTCCCACCACTGCTCTAGGGGCGCAAAGGCAATGGCAGATTCCAGGCCCCAACCTGTCAAGGCCGCTTGGAGTAACCAATGGCTGCCTGCCAGCATGCCTCCCACACGCAGTTGCCCATCCATCAGTTCTAAGCGGAATTCCGGCCACTGCCAACACTGCATCTCAATGCTCTGCGAGGCCCAGCGTTTCCACAACTCGTCTTGAAAAGCAGGGTCGGGCTCGTTTGGATCGCTCATTGCTCAGGTTTAATTTTTCAGCGAAACTCACTCACGATCATAGCCACCGCTTTTAGTCCCACCACATGGCAATGATCGGACTACAGCATTCGCGGTCTTTCCACTGTGCTATCTGGCGGGTCATTTTCTCCTCGCCCAGCACTTCAATCAGCGTTTCCAACCGACCCAGAAGGATTGCTAGGCGAGTGCGATCGTAGACTTCACAGTCATCCACTTGCCATTGTTTTGCTAAATCCAGCAGGGGGGCGACAGCGTCATCATTGCGGCTCTGAATGTACAAAACATCGTTTTTGTACAGCCGATCATCACCGGCATAAACGAGCATCTCCAGCAGGCGGGCAATAGGGGCTTCGTTCGTCTTTTGATAGAAATCCACCTCAAACACTAGCCAGCCCAACCAGAATTTTCGCCATAACTGCGGCTGGGCATAGAGATCTTGCACAATCGGCTCCGGCTCAAAGTTGTTAAAGCTTCGTTTGAGGAGCAGCGCTGTCCATAAATCCTGGGTGGTTGCCGTACGCAGCGGTTGATCTGGGTTGTACATGGGGTTTTAGGTTAAAAGAGTGAGCGGTCTTTAGAGCAATACCTTGAGGATGGGTGCATCGATAGCGATGGCCGCTTTGCTTAAGACACCTCCTCTGGTCCTTAGCGCAAAAGCAGAGAATAACCCGTTCCAGCCGTCCCCTGGGGATACTGAGGGGATGGAGCTAACCCAGGAGGCCAAACCATGGTGCCCGCTAATATCGTGCTCGATCCGTTGCTGACCGCCTGGTTGCAAGAAGATATCGGGCGGGGCGATCGCACCACCGACGGCCTCGGCGACATCGTGCAGCGACCGGGACAAGCTCGCTGGGTGGCCAAAGCACCGGGGGTGATCGCCGGGTTACCGATCGCGGCGCGGGTGTTTCAGCTCTTGAGTCCGGACCTGGTTTTGCAACCCTTGGTTGCCGAAGGGACCGCAGTGGAAGCGGGTACGGCGATCGCCCAGCTCACCGGCCCCCTCTGGGCATTACTCACCGGGGAGCGGGTTGCCCTCAACCTAGCGATGTCCCTCAGCGGCATTGCTACCGCCACCCGCGAATACGTCAACACCATTGTTGACTTACCCGCCCAACTGGTAGACACCCGCAAAACCACCCCCGGTTTGCGGGTGCTAGAAAAATACGCCACCCAAGTGGGCGGGGCCTGCAATCACCGCATGGGCCTAGATGACGGGGTGATGGTCAAAGACAACCACATCGCCGCCGCTGGCGGAATTGAGGCAGCAGTGACCCAGATTCGCCAGCGCATTCCCTACCCCCTCACCATTGAGGTGGAAACCGAAACGCTGGAGCAGGTGCAGGCGGCTCTCACCGCCGGAGCCGACATCATCATGCTGGACAACATGACTCCTGCCCTGATGAAAACGGCGGTGGGTCTGATCCGCACCCAATCGCCCCACGTCAAGGTCGAAGCCTCGGGCAACATCACCCTCACCACAATCCGCACCGTGGCTGAAACCGGCGTAGACTACATTTCCACCAGCGCGACGATCACGCGATCGCCCTGGCTCGACCTCAGTATGCGCATTGATACGTGAAGCAATTCAACTGAGCCGTTACTCTTCCCATCCCCCCAGCTCCCTAGCTCCCCTGCATTCTGCCTTAATCCATCGCATTGTCCTTCAGATCCGCTAGCTTGACCGTTTTGAGTGCGCCGATATGGGTTGCGGCCAAGTTAACCCGAGGGGCCACCCCATCGTCAAAGGCTTGCTGCCAGCGGGAGGCGCAGAGACACCAGCGATCGCCCGGTTTCAGCCCAGGGAACTGATAGGCCGGGACGGGCGTGCTCAGGTCATTGCCCAAGGCACGGGTGTAGCTGAGAAACGCCTCGGTCATTTCGGCACAAACCACATGGCTACCAAAATCCCCCGGCCCGGTATTACAGCAGCCATCGCGATAAAACCCCGTCATCGGGTCGGTGCTACAGGGTTGCAAAGGCTCCCCCAGTACATTTTGAGCGTCACCCATGGTGTCGAGTCTCCAGGTTGAGAAAGAATTGCCAAACCGTCATTATTAAAGCCTGTATTACAGCCTGCCTGGGGAGCGAAGGCGGCTTGTCCAGCGAATTGAACTTTATCGATGCGGATCTTAGGGACAGCCTTGGAATGAAGAAGCAAGGATGCCGAGGAGAAACAGGGGGCCAGATGAAGCGATGGCTATGGATGCTAAGAGCAGCAACCCTTGTTCTCATGGGATGCAGTCACGCTGGCCAGAACGTTTCCACCCCAGCGCCAACCGCAGCCGAGCAGGCCAGCATCGTGGCCTATGGCGGGGCAGGGCAGTTGTCGAACCAAGAGTGGGGCAGGCTGCGATCCTTGGCTTGGCCCCAAGACTACCGCGATATGAAAGGCACCTTTGGGTTTCCCGCTTGGCGAAATTCGTCAGCAGATGTGTATACGTTGCCCGATGGCGCTGAGGTTTGGATATTTTACGAAGGCCAAAAAGCCACCCGCTATGAGTTGCGGTGAATACTTTGCGGTCAATCGCCTCTAGATGCGTGCGGTGCTGACCGCAGTAGTTCTCAACGCACTTGTCGGCGATGCCTGGTTGCCCAGGGTTTTGCGCTAGTACCGGATGGCATACGTTCCAACCCGACTGTGGGGCAGGGGGGCATCAGGGGCCAGGGCTTAGTTCACATCAGATGTGATCGATCGCTCCTTGATCTGGCGAATCGGTACAGCAATGGCCTGAGCGCGACCCCCCAGTTGGGTCGGTACAGCAGTCAATGGCTGAGACGCCTGGGAAAGAATACCTTGGGCTTCAGCCATGTCGGTCAGGGTGGCCTCTTGCAGTTCTTCCCGTAGGCTCGGCATCACGGCTAAAGCCCTGGTCCAGTCTGGAATCTCGGCCCCAGTTGGATCCTCTAAGTACTGTTCCCCCGCTTGCACAATCAGCTGCTCAAATTTTTCAAGGGTGACCTCTTCCTGATGGCGATCGTAGTCAAGCCCATTGAAGCGCGCATCGACAAAATATTGCCGGGTGAGGTTTTGGGCTTCTCGGCGAAACTTCACCCGCAGGGCGCGAATGTGGTCGCGGGTAATTAACACCTGCTCGGTTTCCATCAAGGTGCGTAGAATCGATTGAAAAATATCGCGACACATCTTCTGCAGCCCTTCGTCAGAGGACTGGCCAATCGCCTGGTGCTTGTGCTCAAAAATGCCCAGATCCACTTGGGCAATACGTTTGCGAGCAATATTACGATAGACCTCGGCTAAGAGGCCGATTTCTAAACCCCAGTTGGCCGGAATCCGGGTATTGAGGGCCAGATCACTGGTCAGGGCAAACTCTCCCGAGAGGGGATACCGATAGGCTTCGAGATAGCGCAGGTAGTCTAATTCCCCAAAAATTTCTGCCAAGGAGCGAATCAGCGGAATCACAAAGAGCCGCGTCACTCGGCCATGCATGCGGCGGGGATGGGTGCCGAGGCGGGTATAGTAAGCCTTGCTAAAGGCGATGCCAAACTCTTGCTCTAGGAGGGGATACAACAGCTTCAGCGGGTAGCTGCGATCGTAGGTCACGATATCAGCATCATGGAGGGCGATCGCGGCAGCTTGCAGCGAAGCAATGCCAATCCCCAGCCAAACGGCCCGACCTTTGCCGCGATGCCCCAACAAATCCAGCCCTCGACCCTTGAGTTGGCTCAAAATATTGATGACGCGGGGGCCGTTTTCCCACATCACATAGGTCGGCTGGGGCAAAGGACGAAAAAACTCGACCGCTTTTTGGTACTGCTCTGGCGTATCCGCATAGAGGCTGATGACCACCGTATTGACAAAGCGACAGCGCGCTAAGTGATCGCGAATGTGGGTCAGCGCCGGACGCTCTAGCTCTTCGTATAAGGAAGGAATTAATACAGCAGTGGGCAGCGCTTCGCTGAGGTCAGTTAAGCGATCGATCGAGCCCTGAAAGATCACACCCTAAGTCGTGGATTGTGGTGATCAAGTCCTGCTTGTAATCCATTCAACACACCGTTAGCTCACTGCTTGCCCATCATAAAAAGCAAGGCGCGATCGCACTGTCGGCAGGGTTACCAGTTGTCAGTTATTCTCCAATTCGTCCTAGAATTCACACGAAACCCCAAGACTGTGGATGCAGAGCAAGACGTGAGTCTTTTGGCCTAACGTAACCATCCCTTTAATCGGGAGGCGACTTGGGGTCGCCGGAGCTTCCGCATTGCTTTCGTTTGAATTTGTCTGACCCGTTCTCGGGACAAGTTAAACATCCCTCCAACTTCTTCGAGGGTATGGGTTTCTCCAGTGGCTAAGCCATAACGGAGGGTAATAATATCTTTTTCCCGCTCGGTCAGGACTTCGGCCAAGACGCTGGTAATTTCATGGCGCATCATCGACTCGCTGATTTTATTCTCAGGAGATTGGGTGCTGCCATCTTCCAGCAGTTCCATCAGTTCCGTATCTTCTCCCTTCCCAACCCGATGGTTAAGGGAAAGCGATCGCCGTCTCACCTGTTGCAAACCACGCAACTGATCGGCAGTCATATCTAAGGACTGGGCTAATTCCGTCTCGGTGGGATTCCGCTGTAATTCCCGGCGGAGTTCTCGATGGGCTTTTTTAAGCTTATTGAGCTTTTCAACGATGTGAATCGGCAGACGAATGGTGCGGGCATCATTGGCAATGGTGCGCGTAATGCCTTGACGAATCCACCAATAGGCGTAGGTGGAAAATTTATAGCCCTTATCGGGATCAAACTTTTCCGTGGCGCGATTCAGCCCCAGCGCCCCTTCCTGGATGAGATCGAGAAACGGCACGCCCCGATTTAAATAGCGTTTGGCAATAGAAACCACCAAGCGTAGGTTAGACCGGATCATCCGACGCTTAGCGGCTCGACCTTGGTGAAGCTGATGACGGACTTGCGCCTCGCTAATCTGAAAGTGTTGGGCAATATCGCTGATAGTGGGCCGACGCTGAAAATCAGCTTCAAAGGTTTCTTTGAGTTCCTCAACTTGCCCCAAGAAACGCACCTCCCGAGCCAGCTCAATTTCTTCAGTTGGCTTGAGCAGCGGATAGCGCGCCATTTCCTTGAAAAACGCCCCGACGGCATCGTCAGTAATGGACTTGTGATATCCCGCCAATGCTAAATCGGCCAGTTCCTCACTACTGGAATAGCGCGCCACGACATCGCTGTCCTCTTCCCAAGGAAGGTCTGCTTTGGACGTTGGATTTCTCCCCACCTCAGCAGAGATTTCTCCATCACCGGAAGGACCAAGGTTGGCCGTAGGCGCAGTGCCATCTTCCCAGGTTTCGGAATCATTTTCAGCAGTGTCGAGGGGAGCCGGCATAGGGGCGATATCCATACGAAATACCTTTCGGTTTGAGGCGTTTATACCTGAGTTGCGTACACTATAGCAACCCATTTTTTAAATTAGTTGCTAACAATATCTGTCAATGATCTATAGATCAAGGCTTTCGGGGTTTTTTGAGGCTGTAACGTTTCTTTGGATTTATCGCAACCGCTGCCAGGGTTTAGTTTCGCCTAACCGTTAAACCGCATCCAACTTGAAACCTTAGCGTTTTTACCGTAGGCGAACTCCGGGTTTGGATGTGGCCAGGGTTTATAAGGCAAATCTTAAACATTGCACCCATCAAACCGGAGAAAAACAATCTGACGTCAGACTGAACATGAATTGACGATCAACCGGCGGGGGCCGCACCGGCAGGGCTAGACCGATAAGGTATAGAGATTGGGGATGGGGTGAGGGTTGAATCACGGTTTGACGTTTGCAGCGGCGGCGGTTCGGCACCAGCGGTTCCCTTGGGTCGAAGTCTTGGTGGACTGTCCAGGGGTTCAAGGTCTCTATACCTATGGGGTACCCACGGGTATGGACGTGCAAATCGGCGATGTTTTGACTGTGCCCTTTGGGGCGCAGCAGGTGGGCGCGATCGCCCTGCGCGCTTTAGACCAGCACCCTAGCGGTCTGACCGTCAAACAGATTCGCCCGGTCACGGCAGTGATTAGTTCAGGGATATTTCGCCCCACCTACTGGCAACTTTTAGAAAAGGTTTCGAGCTATTACCAAACCCCGCTGATGGCTGTGATTCGCACAGCGCTGCCGCCGGGATTGTTGGGGCGATCGCAGCGGCGGGTCCGGCTCCTCACCCCGCCCCCCACTGACCAGGACAGCAATTTACCAGAGTCGGCGCAGTGCGTTTTAGCCCAACTGCGCCAAGCCCCCCAAGGCCACTACAGTTGGCAATACCTACAGCAGCACTGCCCAGGGGCCAGTCAGGGCATCCAATACTTGCGGCAGCAGGGGTGGGCCGAAGGGTACTTGGCGTTACCTCAGCCCCCCCGGCCCCAGCAGCGTCAAGCGGTGTCGGTGGTGGCACAACCGCCTGACGATGCCGATCTCACTCCGCGACAACAAGAGATTATCGCCCTGCTGCAGCGCCAAGGGGGCGACTTATGGCTGTCGGACGCCCTGCAATATTGCCGCACCACCCGTCATACCCTGAAGGCCCTGGCGGTGAAGGGCTACCTGGTCCTAGAAGCGCGCGAGGTGCTGCGGCGGCCCCATCAGCCCGCGCTCGGGGCCGATCGCCCCAAGCCCCTGATGGCGGATCAGCAGGCGGCCTTAGCGGCCTTGATCGCAGTGCAGGGCTATGAAACGCTCTTACTTCATGGAGTGACAGGGTCCGGCAAGACGGAAGTGTATTTGCAAGCGATCGCCCCCCGCCTCGACCAAGGCCAGTCTGCTTTGGTACTGGTGCCGGAGATTGGTCTCACCCCTCAACTCACCGATCGCTTCCGGCAACGATTTGGGGAGCGGGTCTGTGTCTACCACAGTGGCCTCTCCGATGGCGAGCGCTACGACGGCTGGCGACAAATGCTGAGCGGCGAGCCCCAGGTGGTGATTGGCACGCGATCGGCGGTATTTGCCCCGCTACCTAATTTAGGTATCCGTCATCTTAGATGAGGAGCATGACAGTAGTTTCAAACAAGATCAGCCCGCCCCCTGCTACCATGCCCGCCAGGTGGCTCAGTGGCGATCGCAGTTAGAAGATTGCCCGCTGGTATTGGGCTCCGCCACCCCTTCCCTAGAGAGCTGGGCTCAGGTGAAGCCCACGGCCCCATCTGAGCCTGGGCAATCCCTCGGCCAATACTTAGCCTTGCCCCAACGGTCCATGCTCGGCCTTTGCCACCGATCACCGTGGTGGATATGCGCCAGGAGCTACAGGCCCAGAACCGCTCGATTTTTAGCCGCCCTCTCAAGGCCGCGCTGGCAGAACTGAGCGATCGCCGTCAGGGCATCTTATTTATTCATCGCCGGGGCCATAGCCGGTTTGTCTCTTGCCGGTCTTGCGGCCATGTGATCATGTGCCCCCATTGCGATGTCTCCCTGTCTCACCATCTGCCCAATCCCCAGGGTCGGGCACAATTACGGTGCCATTACTGCGGCTTTGGCCAGATGCAGCCCCCCCGCTGTCCCGAATGTGATTCCCCATTTCTGAAGCATTTTGGCAGCGGCACCCAACGGGTTGAGCAAGCGTTGCAAGCTGAGTTTCCGCACTTGCGGTGCCTGCGGTTTGATAGTGACACCACCCGTGCAAAAGGGGCTCACCGCGCCCTGTTGACCCGATTTGCTCAGGGGGGAGCCGATGTGTTGGTGGGCACCCAGATGCTCACCAAAGGGATTGATTTACCCCAGGTGACGGTGGTGGGCATCGTGGCGGCGGACGGGTTGCTCTATATGGCCGACTATCGCGCCAGTGAGCGGGCCTTTCAAATTTTGACCCAGGTGGCGGGGCGGGCGGGGCGCGGTGAGCAGCCCGGACGGGTGATTTTGCAGACCTACACCCCTGACCACCCAGTGGTAGAAGCGGTCAAGCAACAAGATGTGACGGCGTTTATTGAAGCGGAGCTGGCCCATCGAGCCGAATTATCGTATCCTCCCCTGGGTCGCTTGGTGCTGGTGCGGGTGTCAGGCGCGGATGAAACCCAGGTGGCCCAGGTTATCCGGGAATTGGCCGCGATCGTGGGCGGTGATCTCAAGGATCAGTGGCAAATCCTAGGACCGGCCCCCGCCCCCGTCTTACGGGTGGCCCGACGCTACCGTTGGCAGATGTTATTGAAAGGCCCCCAGAGCTCACCGTTACCGGATCTAACTGGACTGGCCAGCCGCTGTCCGACCCAGGTCAGCGTGACGGTCGATATTGATCCCTTGCACATGTGAGCGCGCCAGGTTTGGGATCGATCTAACTTGAACTGGCGAGTTTGGCAGGTGGTGCCCAGACAATTGCCCTATGTTGCTACTCCAAAGCATCTGGATCAATCCCTAGGGCTCTGAGCTTGACGGCCAGCTTCTCAGCTCGTTCCCGCTCTTGTTCAGCTCGGCTGCGTTCTTGAGCAGCGATAACCTGCTGCTGGCCGATACTCTCTTCAGGGGTTGGCAAACGATTGCCCGCTGCGTCATACCAATACAGCCAATCCCGCTCATAGCCCAAATAGCGGCCGCGCTCCCGTCCCAGAGCCAACCCCACTTCCGGTAGCCAAAAGGGTTCTCCCGTGAGCTGCTGGTAAGTCCCATTTTCGAGCCGATACATCTCTAACGGTGGTCGTTGACATAGCGATCCACCCCTAGACTCAAGAACCCATCGGGGACGGCAGGGGGTTGATCGGGGTCGTAGTAGGCCCATATCTACCCCAAAGAACCAGTCGGTGCGCTCTGGCCAAGCCATGGCCAACATCAGTAACAGGAGATTAGGAATCCAGTTCTGAAGTTCATTATCCACAGGGGTATCATCTGAGTCGGCATTGCTGATTAGACCGGGATGAAACCCCTCATCCCCAACCCTTCTCCCTGGGGAGAAGGGCTTCAAGCCTAGTTCCTCTCCCA
>JAAUQE010000291.1 GCA_012032425.1 Leptolyngbya sp. RL_3_1
TCGCCAGCAGCACCACCCAGAACCCGCCCACCATCACCAAAAACGGTCGATAGGCCGCCAATCGTAGCCAAAACCGTCGGTGTTGAAATAAGTTAGGCGACACCGCTGAGGCATCAGTGGGAACAGCAGCCGTCACTGGTTTGGGGGGCTGACCGGTCATTGGGTCTCTCACTCCGACAAACGTTACGGCTTATTGTAGGATTTCACCCCTCACCCCGCCAGTCAGGGACATCTCATTTAGCGCACCGCCAGCTCAGGGATATAGTCGCCGGGGTTACGGGCCACCCAGCCCAAATCCGAATTACTGCGCACCTCGAAATACAGCGATGACCGCCGCTCATCCATAGGATCCGCCAGGATGCTGGCGATCTCCTCCCCCGATGACACCTGATCCCCTGCCGCTACCCGCAAATTTGCGAGGTTCGCGTAGCGGGTTTGGAGGCCCTGATCATGGTTGATCACCACCAACAGCCCTAGGGTTTCATGGGTACCGGCATAGGCGACAGTCCCCGCCCCGACAGCCAGCACGGCCTGCTCAGGGATTGCCGCCAGCACCACCCCACTGTTAAACACCAGCCGATCTTCGGTGGGATGGGGTTGCCAGCCAAAGGAGACCAGCAGGTCGGCAGGCTCAGCGAAAGGATAGCCATCCAGGGGATCCCCAACCGGGTTGGGGCTAGGCGCAGCCACGGCTCCCGGCAGACCACTGACCCCAGGGATAAAAACCCGCCGAGGCACCGTGGCTGAGCAGCCATTAATTTCAAACAATACGTCGGCGCGCACTTGATAGGTGCTAGCCAGGGTTTGCCAGGTGCTACCAGCCGGAGTCGTCACCTCAACGCCATTAAAGGGCGGGATGCGCACCGTTTGTCCCGGTGAGAGGGCGTTCCCCGTCAGGGCCGGGTTCATCAGTCGCACCGTCGCAGGCAAGAGGCCATACTGGTTCGCGAGACTCTCCACCGTTTCACCCGCAACCGCCCGATGGGTTTGGACTCGCTCCAGGGCTGGCACCGGACAGAGATTGCTCGGGGCGGCTGGCTCAATGCTTTGGGCGAGGGCAGGGCTTTGGGCGAAGGCGGTGCTGTAGCCGCCTAGGGCGATCGCCCAGCCCATGAGCAGCCCGAATTGCTGCCACCGCCCGTTATGGGCGCGAAAAGTATTTTTTTTGACGATTGAGGCGTTCAAGGGCACATAACATAATGAATAACAGGCGTAAGCAACAGGGGTCAGACTAGCGTCGCCCAGCGGACCATTTACCCTAACTCACCCAGCTATGGGTAATGACCGCAACTGTGCCATCTATCGTTCCCGTGAGGGCGATCGCGCCGAAACGCAGGATCTGAATTAAAAATCTTCGCTACAGTAGAGGCGATGTCCGTCACTCTGCACCGCCGAGCAAAACAGCATGGCCATATCTCGAAAGCAGTGGGGCTTAACCATCCTCACCCTAATTTTAGGCGGTGGCGTGGGTTGGGTCAGCCATCAAGCCTTGGCCAATCGATTTGATCGCGCGGCGGTCTCCATCAATGAGGATGCCGCTGTCACCACCTTGGCGACCAATCCCCCCACTACCCCTGAGCGGTTAGGGGCGGCGGGCATTCCTCAAAATAATCCCAACTTTATTGCCGATGCGGTTGAACGGGTCGGTGCAGCAGTGGTGCGTATCGACTCCGAAAATACCAATTGGGAAGTCCCCGACGCGTTTCAGAATCCGTTTTTTCGGCGCTTCTTTGGAGATGAGGTGCCCATCCCAGAAGGGCCTCCCCAGCAGGGCACCGGCTCTGGTTTTGTAATTAGCGCCGACGGCCAAATTATCACCAATGCCCATGTGGTCGAAGGGGCCACCAGCGTCACGGTCACCCTCACCGATGGCCGTACCTTTGACGGTACAGTCGTCGGCACTGACTCGGTCACCGATGTGGCCGCAGTGAAAATTGAAGCCGCCGATCTACCCACGGTTACCCTGGGAACCACCCAAGATTTAGCACCGGGTCAATGGGCGATCGCGATCGGCAATCCCCTCGGTCTAGACAATACGGTCACCGCTGGCATCATTAGTGCCCTGGGCCGCACCAGCACCGAGGTGGGCATCCCCGACAAGCGCGTGCAGTTTATCCAAACCGATGCCGCCATTAACCCCGGCAATTCGGGGGGGCCGCTGCTCAACGATCGCGGTGACGTGATTGGCATGAATACCGCCATTCGTCGCGATGCCCAGGGCCTCGGCTTTGCCATCCCGGTGGAGACCCTACAGCGCATCGCCAATGAACTGTTTGAGACCGGCGAGGTTCAGCATCCTTACCTGGGGATTCAGATGGTGATGCTGACCCCAGAAATTCGTGAAAGGCTAAACGAAGACCCAGAGTTGGGATTAACCGTAGAAGCCGATGCTGGGGTGATCATCGTGCGGGTTCTGGAAAATACCCCAGCGGCTGAGGGGGGCCTTAAACAAGGGGATATCATCCAGTCAGTCAATGGTGTGCCGATTGAGACGCCTACGGAAGTCCAGTTCCAGGTGGATGCCAGTGAGATTGGCACACCGTTGAAGGTGGAAGTCTGGCGGAACGGGGAAGCTGAGACTCTAGAAGTGCTGCCGATGCCGTTACCCGAAGACTTACGGTAGGGATTTAGCCCTAAGGGCAGAAGTTCTATTGTGGACAGCGCAGGGGCATAAGGGGCAAGGGAGCTAGAAACCGCAATGGTCAAGTGATTTACGCCATTGAGTACGAGTCGTTAGGCGGCACACTGGTGAGCACCCCCAACAAAACCCATACCTACCCAGTCCGTTTGCAATGGACGGGGAATCGCGGTCAGGGCACCACCAGCTATCGCACTTATGATCGCGATTACACCCTGTCAATCCCTGGCAAACCGGACTTATTTTGCTCATCAGACCCCGCCTTTAGAGGTGACCCGAGTCGGCACAACCCAGAGGAGCAGTTGGTCGGAGCCCTCTCTGGTTGTCACATGCTCTGGTACCTGCATCTCTGCGCCGTGCATCAAGTGGTGGTGCTCGACTACAGCGATCAGCCGGTGGGAACGATGGCAGAGACCGCGTCAGGAGGACAGTTCAAGGCAGTGGTGTTGCGGCCTCGGGTCGTTTTGGCAGTGGGAAGTGATGTGGCAGTAGCCCAGCAACTCCATGAGGAGGCCCATCACGCTTGCTTCATTGCCAATTCGGTGAACTTTCCAGTTACCTGTGAGCCCACCTTTGAAACAGACGTTTACCCTTAATCCAGTCGCCAAACAAATCCGTTGTGTCAGTCAATCCGGTCCAGATCACGGATCATGGCCTATCGGCGTTGCAAAATCAGTAACGGCCTAAACAGTCAAATCCCTTATATATCAAGGGCTTCAAGTCTGCGCTGTCAGGGCTGGCTTAAATTTGGCTTAATAATCTACAGATCAATTTTTAGGTGAATCCCTGAAAAAAAGGGGGGTGCTTTCAATTTTGCAATTATTGGATCAGTGTCGCCTAAAGCCTTTTCAGGACAAGGGTTTAAATAGTTGAAACGAGTTTCAACTTTCTTCAATTCAGTTTCAACAGTTCCATTTTTTGAGTCTTTTGCTTGTTTTAGATGGATCGGGATGGATCACCCTTCTCAAAGCCTTGCTCTGCAAAGGTTTCAGCCTGACCATCCCCTGATCCATCCTCTGAAGGAGGATGGATCACCCCAGCATGGAAATAGGTCTCAAAGCTTTGCTGTGCTTTGTTTTCAGCACTGATCCATCCTCTGAGATGGGGGATGGATCAGACTGGTGAAGCATAATAGTCATACAAATGATCTACCCCACAAAACCAACCCGATGAACCTATCGATACGCGCACCCTACCAGCAGAGTCATGAGCAACATCGTCGCCCTCCCCACTACTGCCCTGGCCACCCAGCCCCAGGCCCGTAATGATGCCCATCTGTGCGAGATGTGGTTGCTCAAGGGAAATAAGCGCGATCGCACCCGTGAAACCTACACCAGCGCGATCAATCGGCTGTGGGATTGGATGGGGCGAAGTGGCATTGATGAGCTGCGGGTCGTCACGGCTGCCACGCTACTCGACTATGTGCAAAGCTTTCCTGTCAACTGGTCAGACGCCACCTGTAACCAGCAGATTGCGGCCATCAAATCGCTGTGGACTTTTGGACATACGCTTGGCTATTTCCCGGTGAATGTCGCTGGCATCCTCACCCTAGGCCAGCCCCAGCCTGTCTTACCCGAGCGCATCTTGAGCCGATCTGAAGTGATGGCCGCAATTGACTCTGAGCCCTTTTGGCCACGGCAGTTACTAATTCAGACTTTATTCGGCACAGGGATCCGAATTGCTGAAGCCCTAGACCTCACCTGGAATGACTTGGGTGAAATCAATGGCAAACCCCGAATCACTGTAAAAGATGGCAAGGGCGGCAAGGCCC
>JAAUQE010000094.1 GCA_012032425.1 Leptolyngbya sp. RL_3_1
GAACCGGCGCTGCCGAGGAGGAGGATGCTCGCGGCGATCGTCACCGCGAGAGTGGCGCGCTCGGACATCGCCACGCCGCGCCGAGAACCGGAAGGAGCAGGAACGTGGCGAGCGGGCTCGCGACCGTGCCGCCGGTGAGTTGGATGACGAGCACGAGGAACACGCAGTCGAGCAGCAGCGAACCCCAGAGCAGGGCGGTGGCGACCCTGTGCGATCGCGCCGACGCAGCGGTGAAGGCCGGGGCGGTGATTTTGGTGCTGAGCGATCGCGTTGACCCACAGGGCAATCCCACCCGCCTGGATAATGCCACCACTTATATTCCGCCCCTCGTGGCCGTGGGCGCGGTACACCATCACCTGATTCAGGCGGGGCTGCGGATGCAGGTATCCCTGGTGGTGGATACCGCCCAATGTTGGAGCACCCACCACTTTGCCTGTCTCGTGGGCTATGGGGCCAGCGCCATTTGCCCCTATATGGCCCTAGAGTCGGTGCGCCATTGGTGGGGGGACAGCCGCACCCAAAAGCTGATGGAGACCGGCAAGCTCGCCCCAGTCACCCTCACCGGAGCCCAGGACAACTACCGCCACGCCGTCGAAAATGGCCTGCTGAAGATTCTCTCGAAGATGGGCATCTCCCTGATTACCAGCTACCAGGGGGCACAGATTTTTGAAGCGGTGGGTATCGGGGCCGATTTATTGGCATTAGCCTTCCGGGGCACCACCTCCCGCTTGGGCGGTCTCACCCTCCAGGATTTGGCCCAGGAGACCAACACCTTCCATCAGCGGGCCTTCCCTGATCTGAGTGGCAAGCGTCTGGAAAACATGGGCTTTGTCAAAGCCATGCCCAAGGGGGAGTATCACATGAATACTCCCGTCCTGACCAAGGCCCTCCACAAGGCGCTGAAATCCAAGCAATACGACCATTACGAGATCTACAAGGCCCAGTTGCAGGGGCGCACGCCGACGGCCTTGCGGGATCTGCTGGATCTCAATAGCGATCGCCAACCGATTCCCCTAGAGGAAGTGGAGTCTATTGCCAGCATCATGACCCGCTTCTGTACCGGCGGCATGTCCCTCGGGGCGTTGTCCCAAGAGGCCCATGAGGTGCTGGCGATCGCCATGAACCGCATTGGCGGCAAGTCCAACTCTGGGGAGGGGGGCGAAGATCCCAAGCGCTTCCAGACCTTGCAGGATGTGGATGAGCAGGGCCAGTCCCCCCAATTCCCCAATCTAAAGGGGCTGCGTAACGGCGACACCGCCAATTCCGCCATCAAGCAGGTGGCCTCGGGGCGATTTGGGGTCACCCCCGAATACCTGAGCCATGGCCAGCAAATCGAGATCAAGCTGGCCCAGGGGGCTAAGCCCGGAGAAGGGGGACAGCTCCCCGGCAAAAGGTCAGCCCCTACATTGCCATGCTGCGGCGGTCAAAGCCGGGAGTACCGCTGATTTCACCGCCGCCGCACCATGACATCTACTCCATTGAGGATTTGGCCCAACTGATTTTTGACCTGCACCAAATCAACCCCAAAGCCGGGGTGTCGGTGAAGCTGGTGTCTGAAATTGGTATCGGCACCATTGCTGCTGGGGTGGCGAAAGCCAATGCTGATGTGATCCAGATTTCTGGCCACGACGGCGGCACCGGCGCTTCGCCCCTGAGTTCGATCAAACATGCCGGTTTGCCCTGGGAGCTGGGTCTCACGGAAGTGCAGCGGGTCTTGTTAGAGAACCAACTGCGCGATCGCGTCCTGCTACGGGTGGATGGCGGCCTCAAGACCGGTTGGGATGTGGTGATGGGGGCGCTGATGGGGGCCGAAGAGTTTGGCTTTGGCTCCATCGCCATGATTGCCGAGGGCTGCATTATGGCGCGGGTCTGCCACACCAATAACTGTCCGGTGGGAGTCGCCACCCAAAAAGAGGAGCTGCGCAAACGGTTTACGGGGTTGCCGGAGCATGTGGTTAATTTCTTCTACTTTGTGGCCGAAGAGGTGCGATCGCTCCTGGCCCACCTGGGGTATCACCAACTCTCAGACATTACCGGGCGCACCGATCTGCTACAGCCGCGATCGGGGGTCGATCTGGCCAAAACCGCTGCCCTCGACCTGTCGGCCCTGCTAGACCTGCCCGATGTGCAGACTGATCGCACTTGGCTCCACCATGGGGACATTCACAGCAATGGTCCGGTCCTGGATGACCAGATGCTGGCGGACAGTGACATTCAATCGGCGATCGCCCAGCACGGCACCGCCCAGAAAACCTATAAGGTGATCAATACCGATCGCACCATTGGGGCCAGGGTGGCGGGGGCGATCGCCCAGCGCTATGGCAATAGCGGCTTTGAGGGGCAGCTCGACCTCACCTTCGAGGGCAGCGCTGGTCAAAGCTTTGGGGCCTTTAACCTCCCCGGCATGACCCTTACCCTTGTCGGTGAAGCCAACGACTACGTGGGCAAAGGTATGCATGGTGGCACCTTGGTGGTGAAACCCTTCCCTGGTATCACCTACGACCCCGCTGAGAACGTAATCATCGGCAACACCTGCCTCTACGGGTCTACCGGCGGCACCCTCTATGCCCAGGGTATTGCCGGAGAGCGGTTTGCGGTGCGCAACTCCAAAGGCCAAGCCGTGATCGAAGGGGCCGGCGACCACTGCTGCGAATACATGACCGGCGGCGTAATCGTGGTGCTGGGTCGAGTGGGTCGGAATATGGGGGCCGGGATGACCGGCGGGCTGGCCTACTGCCTCGATCCAGACGGCACCTTCCCGATCCGAGTCAACCCTGAGATTGTCAAGGTGCAGGCGGTGATTACCGCTGCGGGCGAGCAGCAGTTAAAGGCGTTGATAAAGGCCCATCAAGTCCACACCGGTAGCCCAAAAGCGGCTCAAATTCTGGCCAACTGGGCCGATTATCTCCCCCAGTTTTGGCAAGTGGTGCCGCCCTCAGAGGCTGACTCCCCAGAGGCCAATTCCCAGGCGGCAGTGGCGGACAAGGTGCTCAGTTCCGTGTGAACCCGCAGCGGGTGTTAAGCCGGTGTTTGCTCCGCTGGTCCTGCTCGGGCCAGTAGAGTTCTATTGGCAACTGAGGAAGAGGCGGAATAAGACACCTCGAATTGTCCTGATTTATTTCTTAACTCAGTGTCTTCACTCAAAGGGAATGTTTTATTTTTTTGTAACAGCGCCTCCGTACCGTTAGGACATTGATGGACTGGGCATTCTGAAAGAGCCTTTAACTGATAACTGACGATGGTTCACCTTAAAAGTGCCTCGGTCGGGCTTTTCCCGTGAAAAGGGGAGAGTTATGTGAAGAAGAGATGAAGCGTTTAGTAAGCTATGGATTGAGCATCTACGCTCTCTGAGCGACCCATGTCCCTCAGGGGCGATCGCCCTGATCGAATCAAATTCAAAACCAACATTGTTAAAGGGCTCCCCGAGGAATACCCTTGAGCAGTGTTCCATAGCCATCACTGTCCCTTAGCAACCCGTCATAACCATGGCCTCTGCCAAGATCCTTGTTGTTGATGACGACCCAGCCATTCGCAATCTGGTTTATCGCTTTCTTCTAAAGCAAGGCTATGAAATGGAGTCTGCAGAAGATGGCAAGGGTGCGCGTCTGGCCTTTGAGCAATTTAACCCAGACCTCGTTGTCCTAGATGTTAATTTGCCGGATGCCAACGGTTACGACCTCTGTCAAGAGATGCAGTCTCGGACCGGGGTCTTTGTTTTACTGCTCACCAGCCGCAGCGATGAGGCTGACAAAATTCGCGGCTTTAACCAGGGGGCCGATGATTACCTCACCAAACCCTTTAGCCTAGGCGAATTAGAAGTCCGGGTGGGGGCCTTGCTGAAGCGCCAGCGCCCCGTCACCGTGGCGGAGCAGCAGCAGTTGATCTTTAATACGCTGGCCATTGATCCGGTGCGGCGAGAGGTCACCCTCGAAAGTGAAGTGGTTTCCCTCACCGCCCTAGAATTTGACCTACTGCATTTTTTGGCCAGCCATCCAGGCCGAGTCTGGCGACGGGCAGAGCTAATCCAGAAGGTCTGGGATTACGAGTATGTCGGCGACCAGCGGGTGGTGGATGTCCACATTGGTCAGATCCGCAAGAAAATTGAGCTCGACATTACTCAACCGGCGATGATTCAGACGGTGAGAGGGGTGGGCTATAAGTTTGATCCCCCTGCCCAGGTCGCGTCGGAAGGGGCTTAGTTCATGGGTAATGGGCGGAGTCGTTACCCGTAGTGAACGATCGCAAACATCGCCCCTTGAGGATCCTGGATCAAGGCAAAGGTGCCGATATCGGGCACCGTCATCGCGGGCATCAGGACTTTGCCGCCTAGCTCAGTCACTTTGGCAGCGGTGCCCGCCACATCATCCACTGTGATAAAGGTGCCCCAGGTGGGCTGCATCTGGGGTTGACTCGGGGGATGGGGCAATGTGGCCCATCTCCTGACCCGCCACCTCAATTACCGTTTGCACCGATCGCCCCATTTGCCTGGGCTTCAGAGTCCAGCCAAACAACTCGCCATAGAAGGCTTGCGCCGCCTCCGGGTCGGACGTGATTAACTCACCCCAGCTCAACGCACCATGTTGCTCAAAAGGATTCATGGGATGCCCAATGTCAAAGTCTTGACTATGGTGTCACATTTCAAAGGCTGGAGAAACCGGGCGATCGCCATCCTGATGATTGGGCACCGGTCAGGCTGATGGGTAATAGGTTGTAATGACAGAAATCTTTCTTTCCTAAACGTACTCACCGCCAAGAATAATTGCCGCTAGGTCGGGTTTTGTATTCCAAAATACAGTCGCCTTGACATTTTTAGAGGCCCTGAAATGATTGATCCATATCAACCTTTTGAAGGGATGGTTTCAAGGTCATGTATACGACAATGTATCGAGGCTTTATACCCCGTTTTATACCCCTAATGAGCCTAGGCTTTATGTTGGGGTGCTCTGCCCCTAGCCCCCAGGGCAACGGCGCAAGCGGCTCCGCAACTACGATCAAGATTGATGGGTCCAGCACGGTTTACCCGATTTCTAGCGAAGTCGCCCAAGAATACGCGTTTGAAAAAGGCGCGACGGCCCCTACCATTGAGGTGGAATTTTCGGGGACTAGCGGTGGCTTTAGAAAATTTTGCGCTGGGGAAACCGATATCAGCAATGCTTCCCGCCCGATTACCCGAGACGAAATGGCCACCTGCCGGGAAGCCGGGATTGAATATATCGAGTTGCCGATCGCCTTTGATGCCTTAACCGTGGCGGTTCACCCTGAGAATGACTGGGCTAACGACATTACCGTTGAGGAACTACAGCGGCTTTGGGCACCCGAAGCCGAGGGAACCATCACCAATTGGAACCAAATTCGAGCCGAATGGCCAGCGGCACCCATTAACCTCTACGGGGCGGATACCGACTCGGGAACGTTTGATTACTTCACGGAGGCGATCGTGGGGGAATCCGGCAGCAGCCGGACCGACTATACCGCCAGCGAAGATGATACGGAGCTAGTGCGCGGGGTGCGGACAGATCCCAACAGCTTGGGCTATTTTGGCTATGCCTATTACGAAGAGAGCCAAACTGCCCTGAAGGCCCTAGCCATTAACGGCGGCGCAGGGGCCGTGTTGCCTGCCGATGAGACGGTCCGGAGTGGGGCATACCAGCCTTTGGCACGACCCTTATTTATCTACGTCAGCGTGGATGCCCTTGATCAAAAGCCTGATCTGCAAGCCTTTGTCGATTACTACCTGACCAATGCCCGTTATTTGGTGCCGGTGGTGGGCTATACAGCGCTGCCGGAGTCAGCCTATCCCCTCGTCTTTGAGCATTTAGTCAACCGCAAGGTCGGCACCGTTTTGATGGTGAAGCTCAGTTTGGTCTCACCATTGAGGCGCTACTGGAGAAGGAAGCAGCCTTTTAGGCGATTTCCGACAATGAATATACCGGTTTTGTAGGGGCGGGTTTAGCCAGAGGCCTGTTGTTGTGGCCAAAGGATATCAACGAAACCCGCCCTTACGGGTATCGTCTTTTCCAGAAATCTCCCTAGGACCGGGTATTGAGATTGGAAAGCGGACCAAAGGCGCTTCTTAGCCAGGGGGAGCGTCTTTAGGTTTGGCGGGCATCGCTGCTAGTCGTTGCAGTATCGTAAAAGCAACTTGCAACTGCTGGGGGCATCGATATGGCCGTTGATGGGGTGACTGGATTAGCCGTCGGGACGTTACGCCGAGCCCATCATTTTGCCCTCAACGTCAAGGACATGGCGGCCTCGCGGCAGTTTTATGGTCGAGTTTTAGGGCTCCATGAACTACAAGGGCCAGAGATTCCCGAGACCTTGACCGCCCTGGTGGCGGCAGGCAAGGTCGCTAACTTCAGAACCCCGGATGGTTGGATTTTGGACTTGTTTGCCGAGCCGGATCTAGTGCCGCCCCATGCCGATCCGAGTCAGCAATTTACCCGCGCCAATCACCTGGCTTTTGACATTGCCCCAGGGCAATTTGACGCGGCAGTCGCCATTCTTAAGCAGCATCAGGTGCCCATTGATCACGGCCCCGTCAGTCGCCCCACCGGTCGGGGCATTTATTTCTACGACCCCGATGGCTTCTTGCTAGAGATTCGCTGTGATCCAATGCCATAGGCCCTCCAGAGTACGCACTTTTTTGAATATTGTATGCAATAATATGCATATAAATTTTGGATCAATCACCCGCGCTACAGGGAGGATAAAGCCATGGTTGTGAATCAATCGAGTCAGTCGGTTTATTCGGCGGAGGCGGTGCAGCAAATTTTGCAGCGGGCGATGGCCTATGGCGATCGCGGCCAATTCACCGCCGATCAGTTGGGGGAGATGGCGGCTGAGTTGGGCATTGCGGCGGATACGTTGCAGCAGGCGACTCAGGACTGGCAAGGGGAGTCGGCGGCAGTGGCTCAGGCGGATCAGGTGAAGCGCGATCGCCGTCGTCGATATCGGGCAGAGGTGGCGACCTATGCGGGAGTGAATGCCCTGCTGATCGGCATCAATATTGCCACAGCGGGGGCCATCACCTGGGCAATTTATCCGCTATTGGGCTGGGGGATTGGGCTCTGTTTGGGTCCCTGCAAAGCTAAGGCGAACCCCTTTAAGCTTATAGCTCAGGATGCAGGGCGGGGTGAGGGGTGTGGGCAAACCAGAGCGTGGACGATAAGTGAGTAGGGATATGCTTTTCTGCATATCACGCTGCAAGCATGTGGCGTTCTCCGTTGTTCTTGGGTTGGGTTTGACCGTATGGCTGCAAAAGACCTATTTCACGATGCTGTCAGGCGTGGATTAGAAAAAACAGTGGCATATTTCCAGTGACCCCCTAGAACTGGATTGGGAAGAAGTCAAGGTCAAAATTGATTTAGCTGCTGAACGGTTGATTGCTGCGGAGCGGGGGCAGGAAAAAATTGCCGTTGAGATCAAAAGCTTTATCAGCCCATCACCCATTAGCGATTTCCATACGGCCCTAGTACAGTTCTTGAACTATAGAATCATGCCAGAAGCTAAGGACCCAGAGCGGCATCTCTATCTGGCAGTTCCTCTGGAAATCTACGAAACCTTTTTCCAGAGCGGTTTTGCCCAAACTGCTATGGAGCGGCATGGGTTGAGCCTGATTATCTACAACCCGATCTCGGAGGAGATTGTGCAATGGATAAGTTAGATTGCTACCGTACCTGCATTCAAGCGTTGTTGGAAAGTATGGGCAGGTCAATTCTCAAAATGAAGCGGTTGAGAACGAGCTTTTCTTTGACACTACCCGTGATCATTATCAGCTAATGCGGGTCGGCTGGAATGGCCTCAGCCGGGTGTATCACACGGTGCTCCATTTCGACATCAAGGATGGCAAAATCTGGCTTCAACAAAACACGACGGATGTGGATGTTGGGCAGGAGTTGATTGATGTGGGCATTCCGAAGGAGGATATTGTGCTGGGGTTGCACCCTGCCTATAAGCGTCCATATACGGGGTATGGGGTGGCTTGAGGGGAAGTGAGACCTCCTGATCTCTTCCCCTGTTTTCCAGCCTCTGACTGGGGAACCTGGAGGCTCTGCCTTAATGGCTTGTGTGGTTTGTGGCGGAGCCACGGGTAACAATTCCCAGCCGGAGACTGGGAACAAGAACAACAGTTGTTAACAATGCGGAAGACGTGGCGAAATCGACGGAGTTCGTCTAGCGCTCGGTAGGCTTCGGTGCTCAGCAGTTTTGGGCGAAAGCCTTCAACATCAAGGGTCATACGTTTGAGTAAAAGGGCATGCCACTGGCTGCGATCGCTGATCTGATTCTCAAAGCTTCTGGCGACGTTGAGGCAGATATTTTCGAAGGCGTTATACAGGTTGTGCAGGTAGTACCCGGCTAAAATCGCCTGCTCGGTCGTCGTCAGGGCATCCGCATAATTCGCCAGCCGCTCATATAGAGACTCGATTTCTTTGACATCAGCATCAATGCTCGCTTTAAGCAAGGCGGCTTGGGGATTCATAGACGAGTTCTCCAGTTTGGCGAACGATATCGGCAAAGTGGCCGGGTTGATTGATTTCTCGCAGGTCGATCGCCCAGTTGAGGTCGGCGGCTTCTAGGTCACGCCAGAGGGCAAAGTAGGCGGCGGCACTGGTGCCCGCAACAGCAATATCAATGTCTGAGTGGGGGTGAAAGTGGCCGGGTTGGGTAATGGAACCAAACAGGTAGACCTGAGTGATTTCGGGGTAGGTGGGAACGATCTCACGAATGGCGGAGATAGCCTCCTTGCGGGTTTGCAGACGCAAGGCTTCATGGCCTGCGTCTTGTACCGCAGCGCGTTGGTGGAAGTTATCTCGACAGTGCTGGAGATCGATCGCCATCGGTTGGGGGTGATCAGTGCCCTTAAATTATAGAAAGGCGTCTTTGTGGAACCCTGATTTTGAAGTCCTGGTGGAGGTGATGATGTAGGTGAAGGATTTGACCGTGGAGGCGTTCAAGCGCCTGATTCGGGACACGGTGGAGGAGGTTTTGGCTGATCTGTTGTCAGATCCTGAGCAGGGTCAAGCGCTGAAGCCAGACTTGCAGGAGCCGCTATTAGCGATGCGAGAACGGCGGCAGTCTGCAAAGCAAACCCTCTCCTCTGAGCAAGCGATGGCTGACTTGGGATTGGGTTGAGGATGGGCTACACCGTTGAGTACGAGCCTGAAGCGGTTAAAGATCTAAAGCGTTTAAACCCGAATATTCGTAGGCGCATTGTCACCAAGATCAATGGATTGGCCGACAACTTTGAGAATGTTCAACCGCTGCCTCTATCTGCGAATTTGGCGGGCTTCTACGGAGGTGGGGTTTGCGGCAGGGCCATGAGATTGATCGGCAGCTTTTGCCGTTTCAGGATTCAAGCTGTTGACGCAGGAAGGTGCCATCGCCCCAAAGATTGTGTTGTGCTCAGCTTTAAGATAGTGTCACATGCAGCCCCAGACCCATGCCTAAAAGACAAACATCAGAGACCGTTCCCAAGGCAATGCAGGCCAAGTTTGACAGCGTGGTGGCGTTGACCGACCAATTCTCTGCGCAACACCTCAATGCTGAATATGCTCAACTGATTCGACGGGCGGTGGCCGCCTTAGCCCGCAAGCGCCCGTCTCCCCTCGCTAAGGGCTATGCCAAAACCTGGGCCTGTGGTGCGACCCATGCCATGGGTATGGTTAACTTTTTGTTTGATTCGTCCCAACCGCCCTACATCAGCGCCAAGGATCTCTATGACTGGTTTGGCGTGGCCAGCAGCACTGGTCAAGGCAAGTCTAAAATCGTGCGCGATCTGCTCAAAACTGGCCCCATGGACCCTGACTGGTGCTTGCCCAGTCAGTTGGATAACAACCCCATGGCTTGGATGATTATGGTGAACGGATTAATTTTGGATGCCCGGTCTCTGCCCCGGCCCATTCAGATAGAAGCGCACGCCAAGGGCTTGATTCCTTACCTGCCTGAGGCAGTGGGTGGCTTTGCCGGTGCATCATCGGCCTCGACCCAAGGGCCAGCCAGCACAGCCAAAACAGCCAAGACACCCAAAACAAACCCATCAAAAGCAGCCAATCGCCATAGACTCTACGTGCTGGAAGTGGGGTTACTGTCCGGCCCAATCACCGATGACTTTATAGAAGCCAACCCAGCAGTTTCCCGTGTCATTGAGATCCAGGGAAAACAGACCCTGGCAGAGTTGCATCGCTGTTTATTTAAGGCGTTTGATCGCGAAGAAGAGCACTTTTACGAGTTTCAGGTGGGTGGAAGCGGGCCGAATGATCCCAAGGCTCGTCGCTATGGTTTGCAGCGTGCGGCTTCGGCTGGGGGCGCTTTGGCGGGGGATGTGCAGCACACCGCGATCGCCGATTTGGACCTAGCCGTGGATGATATTTTCGGCTACTGGTTTGACTTCGGCGATGACTGGTGGCACCAGATCGATGTTTTAGAGGTTAAGGACCCGGTGTCGTCCGGTCGATATCCCAAAATTGTCAGCCGCATTGGAGCGAGCCCACCCCAATACGCTGACTGGGATTAACCCCTGAGGCGGAACTCCTGATCAGGGAAAAGTCATTGCACCTTTAATTCACCTGTAATCAGACTATGGGGTGATCTAAAAAACGCTGTTTTTCATGAGATCTTAGGATTCCAGCCCGCTGAAGTGGGCGTGATTGCGCCCCAGCCCCGCCTCCCCTGCCGAGCCTGCTTGAGTTAAGTGCTAGGGGTGACTTGATATTTTGACCATTGCTGCAACAATCGTTAACGGGTTTGGATCGTGTCCTTGACCGCGAGTCAGTTTCAGGGGTTGCTGTATGGGGGACACCGTTTGATGGAGATGTCGGCCAGCGATCGACAGGCAATCCGTAGTGTGATCACGGCTCAGCTAGATGCTTTTCAAGCGGACGACGGGTTACAGGCGTTTCACTATGCCGCCCCAACGATTCGGCAGCAGTTCAAGACTGTGGCCAATTTTATGCACATGGTTAAGACGGCCTATCCAGCGGTGTATCGTCCGCGCAGCGTTATGTTCAGCGAATTGATGCTGCTACAGGCAACCGGCTCAAGCCGTGTTACTGATGGCCTCCAGCGGCAACATTGTTAAGGCTGTTTACGTGATGCAGCGTCAGCCCTGCGGCGATTGGCGCATTGCTGGGTGCTTTTTAATGCCCCTGGATGGTGCAGCGGAATAAGCTGGCCCTCCGGCCCAGCAGACCAAAAGCCTTTGAGAATTCACGCTTTCGCGATTGACCCAGTCAGCTCACCCTCGACGATTCGGAAGAGCGGCGGATGCTAACCCCCGTCTCCTGGGAGCAATATAAAGCCCTGCTGAAGCCCGATGTGTGAGCACTTCGACTACTCCCTCGCGACTCGGGAAGGCTCTCCCAACTGCTGCTGCAACACCATCAAAATCGCCCCTGCCACCGTGGCACTGGCAATCAACCCCAGCCAAAACATGGTGGCAAAATCATGGGGATGATCCAGCGCCCAGCCCCCCAAAACCGGACCGATAAAAAAGCCGATCGCCCAGCATTCCGATTCCAGGGCAAAATACACCCCCCGTAGCTCCGCCGGGGCCATGTCCCCCACCAAGGCGATCGCGCTGGGCGCGTAAACCACCTCGGCGATCGCCACCCCTAAAAACGCCGCTGCCGCCGGGACCAGTGCATTGGCCGAGATCGTCCCCGTCGCCCAGATCAGTGAAAACGCCCCCACCCAGAGGCCCAACGCCACCAGCAACAAACTGCTGTAGCGGATCGGCATCAACCAGCGGGTGATGGGCAGTTGCAGGGTGATTTTAAGCAGGGCGTGCCAGAAAAAGAGATAGCTAATCCACGTCTCTGAGAAGCCAGTCATCGTGTTGCCCCCCGGCACAAAGTTGGCCAGATACAGGGGCAGACTGCTGCTGAGTTGAGCCCCGTACACCGCGAAAAAAATGTTGGCCATTAGGAAAATCACGAAGGGGCGATCGCCCAGGGCTTGGCCCCACCCCTGTAGCAGCGACTGGGATGGAGGGGGATGTGTCTTGTTCGGGTCGGGTTTCGGCGATCGCCCAGTAGATCACCAGGCCAAACACGAGATAGGTGATGCCCTTACAGATAAATAGCACCGGGTAGCTGCCGGAACGGGCGATGTATTGCCCCGCCAGTAAGGCTCCCAAACCCAGACCCAAATTATTCGACAGTTGGGTGAGGGCAAAGGCTTCGGCCCGGTTCTCGGTGGTGGTCAAATCTGCCGTCACCGCGAGGGTGGCGGGCCAATAGAGACTGATGCCCAGCCCCAGCAGCAGATTCCCCGCTAGCAGCACCGCAAAGGTATCGGCAAAGGCCAGACAAAAACAAGCCAGGGCCGAGATCACCGCCGCGATCAACAGCGTGCGGCGGCGGCCCCACCAGGCAGAATCCACCGCATTCCCGGCGACAAAGCGGCCCACGATGCCGGAGAGTCCTGCCCCTCCGAGGGCAATGCCCACCTGGGTCGGCGAAAACCCCAGTTGATTCACAAAGTAGATCGAGGCGTAGACCAGAGTGAAGCCCTGACCAATAAAGAGCAGCAACTGCCCGGTGGCTAAAATCCAAATTTCTCGGCGGAGGCTCGGTAACCAAGCTTGGATGGCGCGTAACGGGTGAAACGATCTGGGTTCCCCCATGAACCTCCTAGAGTGATGGCACGAATCTCTATGCTAAGGGCTGCCATCCATTCAGGACAGTCGTAATATAGCGCTGGCCACTTTTGCTTGAGAGGCTGTTTGAACAGTTCGCGGGGTTAGCTTTAGTCACCTGCAACCCCCAGAGAGCGCCACGAATAAATCAAGGTTGTCGCTTCCACCCCGAGGATATCAGGTACCCTTTCAAACTCGGGTTATCCCTTTTCAAACAGCCTCTAAGACACCTCGGATCGTCCTGTTTTGTAGCCCACAAGCAAATTGGATGTCGTTTAGTCCAGCCATCATCTCCCGATGGTGACGGACAAAAACCGCAGTGGCCAGGTCAGAATCGCCATGAGGATCGCCTTGGTTTTTCGGGCACCTGGCTGATCTTGAAACGCATTTAAGCCAGAGATCATTGCCCCAATCAACAGGCCCCGGCATAGCAAGAGCCCGCCCAGCAGCAAGAGCACCCCGCCCCTGGCGGCAGCACCGAACAGGTTGCCATGGCGGATCGCATCGCCGAAGCCGCGCCGACGCTCAATGACAAGGCGGACTATTTTGGCACCACCAAGACCGCGCCGACCGGCGTGTTCGATCGGCTGGAAGCACAATTCGAGATCGCCGCCGGCACGATGATCGCCGGCTTGACCAACGTCGTCACGCTGCAATTCGATGAACTGAGTCGTACCACGTATCCGGGCATTGGCTCAATGCATGCCGGCATCGGCCATGGACAGGTGAAGAACATGATCGAATCGCGGCGGGCGATCTGCGGCTTGCACTTCACGCAGATCGCCAGAATCGCCGCGGCCCTACAATCCGTGCCGGAAGGCAACGGCTCGATGCTCGATAACACACTGATGATCTACCTGAGCGACAACGGCGAGTCGCATCACTCAAGTGGAGTGAACTATGGCCTGCTGTTGCTCGGCGACCTGGGAGGCCGTCTGAAGCGCCGCCGGTATTTCTCACCGGGGCAATGAAGGTGCGCTCGATCGCAGCAAGCCGGGCTATACGCGCTTGGGCGACCTGTGGGCGACCATGCTGGCGGCGGCGGACCAGTCGCCGGCGGAATTCGGTCAACCGGT
>JAAUQE010000292.1 GCA_012032425.1 Leptolyngbya sp. RL_3_1
CGTGCTGGGGGGGACCGTGGGTGTCGGTGGCGCGGGGCGTTCGGGGGCTGTGCGATCGCGGGTGGAGCGCTCGTGGCTGGGCCGGTCGCGAATGGATCGGCAAAGGCGGGTGCGGTTGGTTCCGCCAGTTGCCCACCGTCGGCCAAGGCACTCTGCAGGTAAGCGCGTGAAGTTGGTCTGTCAAGTCGGGGCGGGGCCGTGGCTAAGAAATCGCTGCTGGGAGCGGCAGGCAGAGTAGCCTCGTCGAGCGGCTGATAGAACGGCGTGGGGACTGCCGCTTGGGGGGGGAAGGCCCTGAGAAAATCGGTGCTGGCGGTGGCTGGGCTGGGAATATCAGCTTCTGGCAAAGGGCGTCGGGACGATCTGGAGGGGCGAGGCGTTGTGAGATCGGCGAGGGACGGCGGTTGTGCCGGGGGGACGGGGCGCTGCGGGCGGGCAGTCCTAGGGGCGGCAGCGGCGGGGGCAGGGGGCGCGGCTGGCGTGGCCGTTGCGCTCCCTACGCTCCCCTGAGTCGGCGCACCTGCTTCTGGTTTGGTGGGCGCGTCGGTTTTGCGATCGCCATCAGTAGGCTGTGTCTCCATCGGGGTGGCATTCCGAGGTTGAGCCGGATCAGGCTTGATCGATTCAGGGACAGTGGGTTTATCAAAAGGCGCTGGGGTGATCAGCCCAGGCGGCGCTTCTCGCTCAGCGCGGGGCGAACCGGTGCGGGGGAGATAGGCGCGGTCCCACTTGAAAACAGGCGGGGCGACCAATAGGCAATAGCCCACCACCACAGCCGACCCCGCTAAGTAGCGGAGTCCCAGGGAAGCCATTGGTAGGGGCGATCTCGCAGTCATGACGCTACAGTCCTCTCCCGAACGAGGGATCGCTGTCATCCTCTTCAAAGATACTGGCTATGGCCTGAGAAACGGAAATTTGATCTCAACTGGGACAAGGAGGTGAGGGTGCATAACATTTCCGAAGGGTGTTTTGAATTCTGAATTCTGAATCCTGAATTCTGAACTTTGAATTGGTTTGGTTGAACGGAGATATTCTGGCCCCTAGGTGAGGATCGCTCCTCCCATCAGTTTTTCGTAGCGCCGCTGCAATTCTTGGCGCAGGATTGGATGGCGTTCTAAGGCGGGGTCAGTGGCTAAGAGCGCCTCTGCCGCCTCACGGGCCTGGTTGAGCACGGTTTGATCCGCCACTAAGCTGGCCAGGGCAAAGTCAGGTAATCCTGATTGGCGGGTGCCCAGCACTTCCCCTGGCCCCCGGAACCGTAGATCCATTTCCGCAATAAAAAACCCATCCTGAGATTCTTCTAAAACCTTGAGTCGTTGTAGGGCCACATCATTCCGGGTGGCGCTCATCAGCAAGCAGTAGGACTGGTCAGCCCCCCGCCCCACCCCGGCCCCGGAGCTGGTGCAGTTGGGACAGGCCAAACCGCTCGGCATGTTCAATTAGCATCACCGAGGCATTGGGGACATCCACCCCCACTTCGACCACGGTGGTGGAGACCAGGATTTGGGTGTGGCGATCGCGAAACTCCTGGATCGCCTGGTCTTTCTCTGCTGAACTGAGGCGGCCATGGAGCAAGCCCACGGCAAATTCAGGAAAAATCACCTCCTGGAGTCGCTGGTGCTCATCCACCGCCGACTTCAGGTCCAGCTTTTCCGACTCCTCTACCAGGGGCAGCACGATGTAGACCTGACGGCCCTGGGCAATTTCCCGGCGGATCAGGTCATAGGCGTGGGTGCGATCGCGGCCGCTTAGCAGCGTCGTCTGGATGGCCTTGCGACCGGGCGGCAGCTCATCAATTTGACTGACATCCAAATCCCCATGGAGGGTGAGGGCTAAGGTGCGGGGAATCGGCGTGGCGGTGAGGCTGAGTACATGGGGATTGTCGCCTTTGCGCTGCAATCGCGCCCGTTGGTGGACCCCAAACCGGTGCTGCTCATCAATCACCACCAGGCCCAAGGCTTGAAACTGCACGGGATCCTCGATCAGGGCATGGGTGCCCACCAATAGAGGCAGCGCCCCGGTAGCCAACTCTGCCAAAATGCGCCGACGCTTAGCCGCCTTGGTGGAGCCGGTGAGCAGTTCGACCGGCAGACTGAGCTGATTAAACCAAGTCACCAGGGTGCGGTAATGCTGTTCGGCTAGCACTTCTGTGGGAGCCATGAACGCCGCTTGGTAACCCGCTTGTAGGGCGGCCAAAATACTCACCACCGCCACCACCGTTTTACCGGATCCCACATCCCCTTGTACCAGCCGATTCATGGGGGTGGCGGCCTGGACGTCTTGATGGATTTCTTGAATGACGCGATTTTGAGCCGAGGTGAGTTGAAAGGGCAGCAGATCGTAAAACTGGTCAATCAACTGGCCGGTTGGGGGCAGCACCACCGCCGTGGTTTGTTGGCGGTGCTGTTGACGACGGCGCAGCAGGCCCAACTGTAGGTAGAAAAATTCATCAAAAATGAGGCGGCGACGAGCTTGGGCCAGGGTGTCTTCGTCAGCCGGGAAATGAATATGGGCGATCGCCACAGGCAGTTGCACCAGCTCGTGGCGCTGCTGAAGCTCAGGCGGTAACGGATCGGCGAGGGTCGCCGCCGCTGGTAACGCCGCCGTCACCGCTTTCCGAATCAAATAGGCCCCCACCCCTTCGGTCAGGGGGTACACCGGCACAATCCGCCCCAAAGGCAAAGCGGCTGAGTCTTGACCCGAGTCATCCAGTACTTCTAAGTCTGGGCTATCGAGGGTGATGCCATATTGGTTTTTCTTCACCAATCCCGAGGCCGCGACCAGCGCCCCCGGCGGATAATGCCGCTTTTGCTGCTGTTGCCAAGCGGCGTTACGAAAGCGCTTGCCGGGCCAAAACTTGGTCAGGCGGAGGCTGCCGCTGGCATCCCGCAGCACCAGCTCCTGGATGGTGAGGTGGGCATTTTTGGGGCTGCTAAAACAGTTCGAGCGCTGTACCGTGCCGATGAGCGTCACCGTTTCCCCTGGGGTTAAGTGGCTGATCGAAATCGGCTGGCTGTAGTTGATGTAATCCCGTGGGTAATAGTGCAGCAAGTCATGAACGGTGAGTAGCCCTAACTTCGCTAGCCGTTCCGCATTTTTAGGACCCACCCCTTTGAGATAGGTAACGGTTTGCCCTGGGTCTAAGGATGCGCCTGAACCCAGGCGATGATTACTCGCAGGCGAGGATTTAGCAGCGGGTTTGGCGTTTTGCCCAGGCCGTCGTCCGGCAGCGGTTGATGGAGCCGGTCCTGCGGATGGGGGCTTGGGCTGATTGGCCTCTAGCTGTCGGCGGTTGGCGTAGAGCAGGCGGCGGGTGTCTGCGACAAGGTGCTGCCGCGCCCCAAAGGTGAGGGTGGGATAGCTGCTGTATTGGGTGGCCAGCGATCGCCAGCGCTGCTGTTCTGAGGTGGAGAGCACCGCTGGCGGGTCGTTGAGGCAAGTCTGCAAAAATTCACTAAAGCGCTGATAGTTGCCTTCCAGGTCGTTAAAGCCCTGATCGGCTTCTAGCGCCAGGGCTTTCTGCAAACGAGACCAGTCTGGATAGCGATCGCTCCCCGTCGCGCCCATACGTCTATTTCAAATATCTAACGGCAATCTTGACTGGCAATCTTGAAACCTGAACCCCTATGATCGATCGTCGGTGGCTTCAAACCAAACGGCTCGCCAGGCCGCTTCTGCCTCGGCCTGAGCCCGCTCTTGCTGTAGCTTTTGATAGTGACGGCTTAACTTTTTGAGCTGCTTTAAAATCTCCTGGATCTTACTGCGCCAGAGGGCGGTGCGAGTATCCGTAAACTCAATATCGGCTAGGCGCAAGTTCATGGCCACGAGGTGGGTCATGGTGCGTTCTGGGGCCTCTAGCTCAGTTTCCAGGGCCTCCGCTAGCGCGTCGTCGTCGTCCTCCTCTTCCTCTTCGGTGCGATCGCCCCCAATCTCGACAATCACATTGAGCAAATTCGGGATGCTAGGTGCTTGCTCGTCTGCCTCCGCCTCCGTTGCTGCTGTCAGTACAGCTTCCGGTAGGTCAGGCAAAATTTGAGCCTGCTGCAACGCATGATTGGCGAGATTGGATAAAGTATGCAGCACCGCGCGAATCTGTCGCTCTAGCAACACATGGCGCTTGGCTAACTTCAGCGGCGAGGGCGCTTCCACCGATGTTTGCGGCTGGCTCTCGGGCAACGCGATATCTGGGGGACTTAAGGCCGAGGGCTCCTCTTGAAGAGAAGACATCTTAGCTGCCCCATCTGCTTGAGCATCCTGATCTGCCGCCGTATCTGTCGCCGTATCTGCCGCCGTATCTGCCGCCGGTGGCACCACCTTGCCGTCAAAGGGCTGAGAGGCCGGGGAAGAGATCAGCAAAATACGTCTGCGGGGCGGCTTGTGGTGCTGCAAT